>DATLIE010000362.1:0-17349 GCA_035539635.1 Burkholderiaceae bacterium | reverse complement strand
GATCAAGGTCAACCCGGACACCGGGGTGATCGAGGACGCGCGCTTCAAGACCTACGGACCCAAGGGCATCGGCGCGCTGTACGTACGGCGCAAGCCACGGGTTCGCATCGAAGCCCAGATGCATGGCGGCGGCCACGAGCGCGGCATGCGGTCCGGCACCTTGCCGACGCACCAGATCGTCGGCATGGGCGAAGCGTTCCGCATTGCCCGCGAGGAGATGGGCAGCGAGAGCGAACGGATCCGCATGCTGCAGAAGAAGCTGATCGACGGCCTTTCGGGCATCGAGCAGACATTCCTGAACGGTCATCCGACGCAGCGGGTGCCGCACAACGTGAACATGTCGTTCAACTTCGTCGAGGGCGAATCGCTGATCATGGGCGTGAAGGGTATCGCCGTCTCGTCCGGCTCGGCCTGCACCTCGGCCAGCCTCGAGCCGAGCTACGTGCTGCGCGCGCTCGGCCGCAGCGACGAGCTCGCGCACTCGAGCCTGCGCATGACGATCGGCCGCTTCACGACGGCCGAAGAGATCGACCACGCCGCGGGCCTGATCCGCGAGCGCGTGGCCAAGCTAAGAGAACTGTCGCCCCTGTGGGAAATGTTCAAGGACGGCATCGACATCTCCACGATCCAGTGGACGGCGCATTGAGCAGTACAAGGAGTTGAGACATGGCATACAGCGACAAGGTCATCGACCATTACGAAAACCCGCGCAACGTCGGCTCGTTCGACAAGGGTGACGACACGGTGGGCACCGGCATGGTCGGCGCACCGGCCTGCGGCGACGTGATGAAGCTGCAGATCAAGGTCAATCCGGCCACCGGCCTGATCGAGGACGCGCGCTTCAAGACCTACGGCTGCGGCTCGGCGATCGCGTCGAGTTCGCTCGTCACCGAGTGGGTCAAGGGTAAGACGCTCGACGAGGCGGCCACGATCAAGAACACGCAGATCGCGCATGAGCTGGCGCTGCCGCCGGTGAAAATCCACTGCTCGATCCTGGCCGAGGATGCGATCAAGGCCGCGGTCGAGGACTACAAGAACAAGCACGGCGGTCAGGCCCATGGCAGTAACGCTCACTGAGGCGGCCGCACGCCATGTCACGCGCTACCTGGCCCGCCGCGGCAAGGGCGTGGGTGTGCGCCTGGGCGTCAAGACCACCGGTTGCTCGGGCCTGGCCTACAAGCTCGAGTACGCCGACGACGTGGCGCCCGAGGACCATGTCTTCGAGGGCCATGGGGTGAAGGTGCTGGTCGATCCGAAGAGCCTGCCTTACATCGACGGCACCGAACTCGACTTCGTGCGCGAGGGTCTGAACGAGGGCTTCAAGTTCCACAACCCGCGCGAGAAAGACCGCTGCGGTTGCGGCGAGTCGTTCCGCGTGTGAGCCCCGCTGACGTCACGATCCGACCCGAGCGCGCCGATCACCCCCAGGTCGTCGCGCTGCTCGACGCGCTCGACCGCTACCTGGGCGAGCTGTACGAGCCCGAGGCCAACCACATCCTGTCGGTGCAGGAACTGCTGGCCCCGGAGGTGACCTTCCTGGCCGCCTGGCAGTCGGGGCGCGTCGTCGGCACCGGCGCCGTGCGCCGCATGCCGGGCGCGCCGGACACCGACGGCCGCACCTACGGCGAGGTCAAGCGCATGTACGTCGATCCGGCGCTGCGCGGGCAGCGCATCGGCGAGCGCATGCTGGAAATGCTCGAGGGTTCGCTGCGCGAGCGCGGCGTGGGCCGGGCGTTGCTCGAAACCGGCGCGGCCCAGCATGCCGCCGTGCGCCTGTACCAGCGCTGCGGCTACGCCCGGCGCGGGCCCTTCGGCGGCTATCCCGACAATGGCCTGTCGGTGTTCATGCAGAAGACGCTGGCATGAAACTGTCCGACAACGACTTCGCGCTGTTCGGCCTGCCCGAGCGCTTCGCGCTCGACCGTGCCGACCTGGACGCGCGCTGGCGCCGTCTGCAGGCCAGTGCCCACCCCGACAAGTTCGCCGCCGAGGGCGCTGCGGCGCAACGGGTGGCGATGCAATGGTCGGTGCGCATCAATGAGGCCTACCGACGCCTGCGCGAGCCGCTGGCGCGCGCCGCCTACCTGTGCGAGTTGCGCGGCGTGCCGATCGAGGCCGAGCGCAACACCGCGATGCCGGCGACCTTCCTGGGTCAGCAGATGGCGTGGCGCGAGGCGCTCGACGAGGCTTCGGACGAATCCGCTTTGGAGGCGCTGCTGGCCGAGGTGCACGACGCCGAGCAGTCGGCGCTGGCCGAGCTGCAGTCGCGTCTCGACGGCGACACGGACACCGCGGCGGCGGCCGAGCGGGTGAGGGCGCTGATGTTCATCACGCGCTTTCGCGCCGACGTGCAGCAGCGGCTGCACGCTCACGAGACCTGACATGGCACTGCTGCAAATTTCCGAGCCCGGCCAGTCGCCCGACCCGCACCAGCGGCGCATCGCGATCGGCATCGACCTGGGCACGACCAACTCGCTCGTGGCGTCGGTGCGTCACGGTGCGGCCGAGTGTCTGCCGGACGCGGCCGGCCGCCCGCTGCTGCCCTCGGCGGTGCGCTACCTGCCCGAGGGCCGGCGCCAGATCGGCCACGAAGCCCTGGCCGCGCAGGCCGACGACGCGCAGGACACGATCGTTTCGGTCAAGCGCCTGATGGGCCGCACGCTGGCCGACGTGGCGGGCCACGAGCGCCTGCCCTACCGCTTCATCGATCGCCCAGGCATGGTGGCGATCCAGACGCGCGACGGGGTCAAGACCCCCGTCGAGGTGTCAGCCGAGATCCTGGCCGCGCTGCGCCAGCGTGCCGAGGACAGCTTCGACACCGACGAGATCTACGGCGCAGTGATCACCGTGCCGGCCTATTTCGACGACGCCCAACGCCAGGCCACCAAGGACGCGGCGCTCCTGGCCGGCCTGAACGTGCTGCGCCTGATCAACGAGCCCACCGCCGCCGCGGTGGCCTACGGCCTGGACAACGCGTCAGAGGGCTTGTATGCGGTGTACGACCTCGGCGGTGGCACCTTCGACATCTCGCTGCTGCGCCTGATGAAGGGCGTGTTCGAGGTGGTGGCCACCGGGGGCGACGCTGCGCTGGGTGGCGACGACTTCGATGCCGCGCTGGCCGACTGGGCGCTCGGGCAGACCGGCCGCACGGCCGTTTCGCCCCACGATCGCCGCGCCATGCTCGTCGCGGCCCGCGCCGCGAAGGAAGCGCTGACCGAGGCGAGCGAAGCCACGCTGCGCTGCACGCTGGCCGACGGGCCGCTCGAAGCGACGGTGACGCGCGCCCAGTTCGACGCCGCGACGCGGCCGCTGGTCGAGCGCACGCTGGCCGCGGTCAAGCGCGTGCTGCGCGACGGTGGCTTGCAGCGCGACGAGGTGCACGGGGTGGTGCTCGTCGGTGGCGCGACGCGCATGCCGGCGGTGCGCACCGCGGTGGGTGAGCTGTTCGGCCGCGCGCCGCTGACCAACCTGAACCCCGACGAGGTGGTGGCGGTGGGTGCCGCGATCCAGGCCAACGCGCTGGCGGGCAATGCCACGGAGGGCGAGATCCTGCTGCTCGACGTGATCCCGCTGTCGCTGGGGCTCGAGACCATGGGCGGCCTCGTCGAACGGATCATCGAGCGCAACTCGACGATTCCGACCGCCAAGGCACAGGACTTCACCACCTTCAAGGACGGCCAGACCGCGATGGCATTGCACGTGGTGCAAGGTGAGCGCGAGCTGGTGGCCGACTGCCGCTCGCTGGCGCGCTTCGAGCTGCGCGGCATCCCGCCGATGGCCGCCGGTGCGGCGCGCATCCGGGTCACGTTCGAGGTCGACGCCGACGGTCTGCTCGCGGTGTCCGCGCGCGAGCTCGGCTCGGGCGTCGAGGCCAAGGTCAGCGTCAAGCCCAGCTACGGCCTGGCCGACGACGACATCGCTCGCATGCTGAAGGAAGGCTTCGGCGCGGCCGAGGCCGACGCCGTGGCCCGCGCGCTGCGCGAGGCGCGCGTCGAGGCCGAGCGCATGGTGCTGGCCACCCGCGCCGCGCTGGCCGCCGACGGCGAACTGCTGATCGCTGCCGAGCGCGCCGCGATCGAGGGCCTGGTCGCTGATGCCGAGCGCATCGCCCAGGGCAATGACCACCACGCGATCGACGCCGCGGTCAAGGCACTGGCCGACGGCACCGAAGCCTTTGCCGCGCTGCGGATGAACCGCGGCATCCGGGCGGCACTGGCCGGGCGCAACATTGCCGACGTGTAGGCCGCACCATGCCAGTGATCCGCATCCTTCCGCACGCCGAGTACGCGCCGCAGGGCAAGAGCTTCGAGGCGGCGTCGGGCACCTCGTTGTGCGAGGCAATGCTCGAGCACGGTGTCGACATCGAGCATGCGTGCGAAATGAGCTGCGCCTGCACCACCTGCCACGTGATCGTGCGCGAGGGCTTCGAATCGCTGGGGGAGATGGACGAGAGCGAAGAGGACCTGCTCGACCGGGCCTGGGGACTGGAACCGACCTCGCGCCTGTCGTGTCAGGCGATCGTGTCGAACCGCGACGTGACCCTCGAGATTCCGAAGTACTCCATCAACCACGCCAAGGAAAAGAAGGCCTGAGCGGCCTTCGGTCGCTCACTGCTTGGGCAGGTCGGCACCGAAGATGGTGCGGCGGAACCAGTCGCCCACCGGGCGCAGCGAGTCGAGGAAGGAATCGGGCTCACCCTCGCGTTCGAGCAACAGGTCCTTCTCGTCGAGCATCTGCAGGAACAGACGCACATCCATCTTGGAGGCGCCGCTGGACAGCACCAGCGCGGACACCGACATGTAACGGTGGGACATGTCGCTCAACATGCGGCGGTAGACCGTCCGGTGGAACGGAGCGGGCAGTTCGGGCCAAGCAGAGAGCTTGAATTCCTTCATGTCCCAACGCGCGGGCCGGAGAACCGGCTCCCTCCTGATGTTGATTTCGCGTCGAGAGTAACCCCGTGCTTCGGCCCGTGCCAATGGCCTCGTGCACGAATGAGGGTTTATTCCAATGTGCAGCTGTGTCGTTTTGTAGACGACGTGCCGGAGTTCACGCTGGCTACACTGCCTCGATGATCGTGCTGGGCGTCGAATCCTCCTGCGACGAGACCGGCGTTGCGCTGGTCCGCACGCGGCCCGGCGCGACGCCCGAGTTGCTGTCCCATGCCCTACACAGCCAGGCCGACATGCACCAGGCTTACGGTGGCGTGGTGCCGGAGTTGGCGTCGCGCGACCACATCCGCCGCCTGCTGCCGCTGGCGCGCAGCGTGCTCGCCGAGGCGCATTGCATGCTGCCTGACGTGGACCTCGTGGCCTACACGCGCGGGCCGGGCCTGGCCGGCGCGCTGCTGGCGGGTGCCGGCATGGCGGTGGCGCTGGCCGCGGCGCTCGGCAAGCCGGCCCTCGGCGTGCACCACCTCGAGGGCCACCTGCTGTCGCCCTTCCTGTCGGCCGATCCGCCGCGCTTTCCCTTCGTCGCGCTGCTGGTCTCGGGCGGACACACGCAACTGATGCGGGTCGAAGGCGTCGGTGACTACGAACTGCTCGGCGAGACGATCGACGACGCGGCCGGCGAAGCCTTCGACAAGAGCGCCAAGCTGCTCGGGCTGGGCTACCCGGGCGGGCCCGCGCTGTCGCGCCTGGCTGCGCAGGGCGACGCGTCGGCATTCGACCTGCCGCGGCCGATGCTCGGCAGCGGCGACCTCGACTTCTCGTTCGCCGGCCTCAAGACCGCCGTGCTGACGCAGGTGCGCAAGCGCGAATCGTCGGCGTGCGACGCCTGGCGTGCCGACCTGGCGGCGGCCACGCAGGCGGCGATCGTCGAGGTGCTGGTGAAGAAGTCGATGCGCGCGCTGCGCGAGACGCAGCTTGCGCGCCTGGTCGTCGCCGGAGGCGTGGGCGCCAACAGCCTGCTGCGCGAACAACTCGACGCCGCCTGCCGCAAGGCCCGCGTGCAGGTCCACTACCCCGAGCTGCACCTGTGCAGCGACAACGGGGCGATGATCGCCCTGGCCGCCGCAATGCGCTGCGACGCCGGCCGTGCGACGCCACAGCACGACCTCACGTTCGACGTGAAGCCGCGCTGGGGGCTGGACGCGATCGACGCGGCCGCTGCCGCGCCGGCGCTCAGTTGATCGTCAGCTGCTTGGCGGCAACGACACGCTTCTTGGCCAGCGACAGCGACAGGACGCCGTTCTCCAGCTTGGCCTGCGACGACTCCTGGTCCACTTCCTCGGGCAGCGTGAAGGTGCGCGCGAAGCTCGACGACGAGCGCTCGCGGTAAATCACGCGTTCGCCTTCCTTCTTGGTCTCCTCGCGCTGGGAGCGCGCGCTGACCTGCACATGGCGGCCCTCGATCGTGATCTTCACGTCTTCCTTCGCCACGCCGGGCAGGTCGATCGAGACGTTGTAGCCGCGCTCGGTCTCGGCCACGTCGAGCGAGGGCGTGCGCAGTGCGCCTTCGGTGCCGGTGGCGCCGAAGAAGCGGTCGAGGTTGTCGTCGAACAGGCGGTCGAACGAACGCGCCAGGTCGGAAGCGGAGCGGGTGACGGGAACGAGGAACATGGTGCGACCTCCTACAATGGGTTGAGAGCGCCGTGCCTGCGTTGACTGCGGAAGACCGGCCCTCATGCCGCTGAACTTAGGAGCGGCTTTTTTGTTTTCAAGATGGCTGTCTGACATGCATCAAGTTTCCGTTTCCCGGCGCCGGGCGCTGGTGCTCGCGGCGGCCGCGGCCGCCGGGGGCGCGGCCTGGGCGCAGGCGCCCGATGCGCCGCTGCGCATCGCGCTGATCGAGGGCCTGTCGGGCCCGTTCGCCAACGCCGGCGAGGCGGTGTTCCGCAACCTGGTGTGGGCGGTCGAGCGGGTCAACCGCCGCGGCGGCGTCAGGCTCGGCGGCGAGACGCGCAAGCTGGAACTCGTGCGCTTCGACAGCGAAGGCCAGTCGGAGAAGGCGATCGCGCTGCTGCGCGCCGCCGTCGACCAGGGCATCGGTTTCGTCGCCCAGGGCAACAGTTCGGCCACGGCCTCGGCGCTGGTCGAAGCGATCGACCGCCACAACGAGCGCGACCCGCTGCGCCGGGTGCTGCTGCTGAACTACTCGGCCGTCGACCCGGTCCTGACCAACGAGCGCTGCAGCCCCTGGCACTTCCGCTTCGATGCCCATGCCGACATGCGCCTGGCCGCGCTGGTCGAGGTGCTGCGTGCCGACACGGCGCTCAAGAAGGTCTACCTGATCGGGCAGGACTACAGCTTCGGCCAACACGTGCTGCGCCAAGCGCGCGCGATGCTCGCCGCCAAGCGCCCGGACATCGAGATCGTCGGCGACGAGCTGCATCCGCTGGGGCGCATCAAGGACTTCCTGCCCTACGCCGCGAAGATCCAGGCCAGCGGCGCGCAGGCGGTGCTCACCGGGAACTGGGGCAATGACCTGACGTTGCTGGTCAAGGCCGCGCGCGAGGTCAATGCGGGCGTCAAGTTCTTTACCTTCTACGGCAACGCGCTGGGCGCGCCGGCGGCCATCGGCGAAGCCGGCGTCGGCGCCGTCTACGCGGTGGCCGAATGGCACCCCAATGCCGGTGGCGCACCGTCGGACGCGTTCTACGCCGCCTTCCGCCAGCGCTTTCCCGACCCGCGCGACGACTACGTGCACGTCCGCATGCAGGCCATGATCGAGATGCTGGCCGCGGCGGTCGAGCGCGCCGGCAGCGCGGAGGCGGGCGCGGTGGCACGCGCGCTGTCGGGCGCGAGCTTCGATGCGCGCCATCTCGGCGGGCTGCAGACGGCGGCGATGCGCGCGTCGGATCACCAGCTGCAGCAGCCCTTGCTGGTCAGCGTGATGGACCGAGCCGGCGCGCCCGGCGTCAAGCACGACGTCGAGGGTTCCGGCTTCGGCTTCCGTACCGTGCGGCGCTTCAGCGCTGCCGAGATCGAGCAACCCACGAGCTGCAGGATGCAGCGACCGGCGTGACGGCGCCCTGAACACGATGCGACCGACGATCGAACAGCTGCCGGCCTCGCGCATCCGCGAGGTGGCCAACGCGGGCCTCGGGCGCAGCGACGTGCTCGCCTTCTGGTTCGGCGAGAGCGACGAGGTCACACCTGAAGGCGTGCGCCAGGCCGCGGCCGAGTCGCTGGCGCGCGGCGAAACCTTCTACTCGCACAACCTGGGCCTGGCCGAGCTGCGCGAGGCGCTGGCCCGCTACACGAGTGGGCTGCATCGGCCCGTGGGCGCGGACCGGATCGCGGTCACGTCGTCGGGCGTGTCGGCGTTGATGCTTGCCAGCCAGTTGCTGGTCGGCCCTGGGGACGAGGTGGTCGTCGTCGTGCCGGTGTGGCCCAACCTGCCAGCGCAGCCGGCGATCCTGGGTGCGAACGTCGTGCGCGTGTCGCTGGTGCCGCCGCGCTCGAACGAGGGGGCCTGGGCGCTGGACCTGGAGCACCTGCTCGCGGCGGTGACGCCGGCCACGCGCATGCTGCTGGTGAATGCACCGAACAACCCGACCGGCTGGACGCTGACACGTGTCGAACAGCAGACGCTGCTCGACCACTGCCGCCGCACCGGCACCTGGATCGTCGCCGACGAGGTCTACGAGCGCCTGTGGTTCGACGCCGGCGCCGCGGCTCCGAGCTTCCTGGACATCGCGGAGCCCGACGACCGGCTGATCGTCGTGCACAGCTTCTCGAAGTCCTTCCTGATGACCGGCTGGCGGCTGGGCTGGATGGTGCTGCCGGCCGGGCACGACGGTGCGGTGGCGAAGCTGATCGAGTTCAACAGTTCCTGCGCCCCGGTCTTCGTGCAGCGCGCCGGCTTGGCGGCGTTGGCCGACGCCGAGCGCTCGGTGCCCGATCTGGCGGCGCGCCTGCGCGGCTGCCGCGACCGACTTGTCGACGGCCTGCAGCGCCTGCCCGGGCTGACGCTGGCGCGGCCGCGTGGCGGCATGTACGCCTTCTTCCGCCTGCCGGGGGTGAGCGACGACTCGCTGGCCTGCGCCAAGCGGCTGGTGGCCGAGCACGGACTGGGCCTGGCGCCGGGCGTGGCCTTCGGGCCCGAGGCCGAGGGCTGGCTGCGCTGGTGCTTCGCCTCGCGCGACCCTGGGCGGCTCGACCAGGGGCTGGAGCGGCTGCGGGCGGCGCTGCAGCTATAATCGCGGCCGCTCTCCGCCAGGGGTGCGTCTCGCACGGCACGGGTCGGTTTCACCCGTGACCGCAAGTGGAACCAGGAAACCGATGCGGCGTCGGCTCGTGCAAGGCGGGTCCCCGGACGGTTTCCATGAACTCAGGAAACTCGAATCCATGTCGCTCAATACCGTTCAGAAGGCCGAGATCGTCAAGGCCAATGGCCGTGGCGCCGCCGACACCGGCAGCCCCGAAGTGCAGGTCGCGCTGTTGACCGCGCGCATCAACGAACTCACCCCCCACTTCAAGACGCACGCCAAGGACCACCATGGCCGGCGCGGCCTGTTGAAGATGGTGAACCAGCGCAAGCGCCTGCTGTCCTACCTGAAGGACAAGGACGCCGACCGCTACACCGCGCTGATCCAGAAGCTGGGCCTGCGCAAGTAAACAGGGGCGCGGGGCGCGCTGCGCCCCGTCCTTGTTCCCGGAGAACCGTCTGCCCGACGCGCTGCTCATGTCATTCCAACGCCGCTCCTCCGACGAGCCGCTCTGGAATGGCATCCCGCCGACGGCTCGCAGTTGCTCCTTCCCACATCCGTAAGGAGACACCATGAGCATGTTCAACAAGGTCACCAAGACCTTCCAGTGGGGCCAACACACCGTCACGATGGAAACGGGCGAGATCGCGCGCCAATCCACCGGTGCCGTGCTGGTCGACATCGAAGGCACCGTCGTGCTGGCCACCGTGGTCGCGCGCACCGAGGCCAAGTCGGGCCAGGACTTCTTCCCGCTGACCGTCGACTACATCGAGAAGACCTACGCCGCGGGCAAGATCCCCGGCAGCTTCTTCAAGCGCGAAGGCCGCCCGAGCGAGCTCGAGACGCTGACCAGCCGCCTTATCGACCGCCCGATCCGCCCGCTGTTCCCGGATGGCTTCTTCAACGAAGTCCAGGTCGTGATCCACGTGCTGTCGCTGAACCCTGAAGTGCAGGCCGACATCGCCGCACTCATCGGCACCAGCGCCGCGCTGTCGATCTCCGGCATCCCGTTCAACGGCCCGATCGGCGCCGCGCGCGTGGGCTACATCAACGGCGAGTACGTGCTCAACCCGGGCAAGACCCAGCTGCTCGACAGCCAGCTCGACCTGGTGGTCGCCGGCACCGAAGCGGCCGTGCTGATGGTCGAGTCCGAGGCCCAGCAACTGTCCGAGGAGATCATGCTCGGCGGCGTGGTGTTCGGCCACGACCAGGGCAACGTGGCCATCGCCGCGATCAATGAGCTTGTGCGCGACGCCGGCAAGCCCGAGTGGCAGTGGGCTGCTCCGGCCAAGGACGAAGCCTTCATCGCCAAGGTGACCGCGCTGGCCGAAGCCAAGCTGCAGGCCGCCTACCAGATCCGCAGCAAGCAGGCGCGTACGCAAGCCTGCCGCGCCGCCTACGCCGAGACGATGGCCGCGCTCAAGGCCGAAGGCGTCGAGTTCGACAGCGTCAAGGTCGAAGGCCTGCTGTTCGACATGGAAGCGAAGATCGTGCGTGGCCAGATCCTGGCCGGCGAGCCGCGCATCGACGGCCGCGACACGCGCACCGTGCGCCCGATCGAGATCCGCACCAGCATCCTGCCGCGCACCCACGGCTCGGCGCTGTTCACGCGCGGCGAGACGCAGGCGGTGGTGGTGGCCACGCTCGGCACCGATCGCGACGCGCAGCGCATCGACGCGCTGGCCGGCGAGTTCGAGGAGCGCTTCATGCTCCACTACAACATGCCGCCGTTCGCCACCGGCGAGACCGGCCGCGTGGGTTCGCCCAAGCGGCGCGAGATCGGCCACGGTCGCCTGGCCAAGCGCGCGCTGGTCGCGATGCTGCCGGCCAAGGAAGACTTCCCGTACTCGATCCGCGTGGTCTCGGAGATCACCGAATCGAACGGCTCGTCGTCGATGGCCTCGGTGTGCGGCGGCTGCCTGGCACTGATGGACGCCGGCGTGCCGATGAAGGCCCATGTGGCCGGCATCGCCATGGGCCTGATCAAGGACGGCAACCGCTTCGCCGTGCTGACCGACATCCTGGGCGACGAGGACCACCTCGGCGACATGGACTTCAAGGTCGCCGGCACGGTCGGCGGCGTGACGGCCCTGCAGATGGACATCAAGATCCAGGGCATCACCAAGGAGATCATGAAGGTCGCGCTGGACCAGGCCAAGGAAGCGCGCATGCACATCCTGGGCAAGATGCAGGAGGCCGTGGGCAGCGCCAAGACCGAGGTCAGCGAATTCGCGCCGCGCCTGTACACGATGAAGATCAACCCGGAGAAGATCCGCGACGTGATCGGCAAGGGTGGCTCGGTGATCCGCGCGCTGACCGAGGAGACCGGTTGCACGATCGACATCGGCGAGGACGGCACGATCACGATCGCGTCGACCGACTCCGACAAGGCGGCGTTCGCCCGCAAGCGCATCGAGGACATCACGGCCGAGGCGATCCCGGGCGAGATCTACGAAGGCCCGATCACCAAGATCCTGGACTTCGGCGCCCTGGTGCAGATCCTGCCCGGCAAGGATGGCCTGCTGCACATCAGCCAGATCGCGCACCAGCGCGTCGAGCGTGTCGAGGACTTCCTCAAGGAAGGCCAGATCGTCAAGGTCAAGGTGCTCGAGACCGACGAGAAGGGCCGCATCAAGCTGTCGCTGAAGGCGCTGCTCGACAAGCCGGAAGGCTATGTCGAGGAAGAGCGTCCGCGCCGCGACTACGGCGACCGTGATCGCGGTGGCCGGGGCGACCGCGACCGCGGCCCGCGCCGCGACCGTGGCGATCGTCCGCCGCGTTCGGACCAGGGCGGTGAGCGCGAGCAACCCCGCTCCGAAGGCGAGGGCGCAGCACCGCAACCCGTGCCGCACGACGAACCGCAGTCCTGACCCGGACGAGATGCGCGCGATCGAGATCGGCCAGTTCGGCGCCCCCGAGGTGCTGCGCGAGACCATCCGCCCCGACCCGGTGCCTGCACCGGGTGAGGTGCTGGTCCGCGTGGCTGCGGCGGGCGTCAACCGGCCCGACGTGATCCAGCGCAAGGGCTTCTATGCGCCGCCGCCGGGTGCGTCGGACCTGCCGGGGCTCGAAGTCGCCGGCACGGTCGAAGGCGGGGATGCGGCCGAGCTGGCCGCTGCGGGCCTGAAGCGAGGAGACCGCGTCTGTGCACTCGTGGCCGGCGGCGGCTATGCCGAACTCTGCGTCGCGCCGATCGTGCAGACGCTGCCGGTACCCGAGGGCCTGACCGACATCGAGGCGGCGAGCCTGCCCGAAACCGTGTTCACGGTTTGGCAGAACGTATTCGAGATCGCGAAGCTCAAGGCGGGCGAGTGGCTGCTGGTGCAGGGCGGCTCGAGTGGCATCGGCGTCACCGCGATCCAGCTTGCCAAGGCACTTGGCGCCCAGGTCATCGTCACCGCCGGCAGCGACGACAAGTGCGCCGCCTGCGTGGCGCTCGGCGCCGACCACGCGATCAACTACAAGACGCAGGACTTCGTGGCCGAGGTCGAGCGCCTGACCGGCAAGCGCGGTGTCGACGTGATCCTCGACATGGTGGCGGGCGAGTACGTGGCACGCGAAGTGACGTGCCTGGCCGACGACGGCCGCCTGGCCATCATCGCCGTGCAGGGTGGCACCAAGAGCGAACTCGACACCGGTGCCGTGCTGCGCAAGCGCCTCGCAATCACCGGCTCCACGCTGCGTGCGCGCAGCGTGTCCTACAAGGGCCTGCTCGCGAAGGCGCTGCGCGAGACGGTGTGGCCGCTGATCGAGGCGGGCCGCTTCAAGCCGGTGATCCACAAGGTGTTCCCCGCCGCGCAGGCCGCCCAGGCGCATGCGCTGATGGAGTCGAGCACGCATGTGGGCAAGATCGTCCTGACCTGGTGAGCTACTCGATGCGCAGGAAGCTGATCGTCGGCAACTGGAAGATGCATGGCAGCCACTCGGCCAATGCCGAGCTGCTGGCCGGCATCGTCGGCGGGCGGCCCTATCTGGCCGACGTGGCGGTGTGCGTACCGTTCCCCTACCTGTCGGAGACGGCGGTGACCTTGGCCGCCACCGACATCCGCTGGGGTGCGCAGGACTGCTCTGCGCACGAGCAGGGCGCCTACACCGGCGAGGTGTCGGCCGCCATGCTGCACGAGTTCGGTTGCCGCTACGCGATCGTCGGCCACAGCGAGCGCCGCCAGTACCACGCCGAGAATGACCAGCTGGTCGCCGACAAGGCCAAGGCCGCGCTGGCGCGCGGCGTGACCCCGATCGTCTGCGTCGGCGAGACGCTGGCGCAGCGCGAGGCGGGGGAGACCGAGGCCGTCGTCAAGCGCCAGCTTTCGGCCGTGATCCACACGCTGGCGCATTGCGCCGGCGAGATGGTGGTGGCCTACGAACCGGTGTGGGCCATCGGCACCGGCAAGACCGCGACCCCCGAGCAGGCGCAGGCCGTGCACCACCTGCTGCGTGCGCAGTTGCACGCCGCGACACCGCGCGCCGATGCCATGACGCTGCTGTACGGCGGCAGCGTGAAGCCCGACAACGCCGCGCAGCTGTTCGCGCAACCCGACATCGATGGTGGCCTGGTCGGCGGCGCCTCGTTGAAGGCCAGCGACTTCGTCGCCATCTGTCGCGCCGCCACCTGAACCCTTTCGACTTCTCAAGACCAATATGCAGATCTGGATGAACCTCGTGCTCGGCGCGCAAATCATCAGCGCCATTGCCATGATCGGCCTCGTGCTCGTGCAGCACGGCAAGGGTGCCGACATGGGGGCCTCCTTCGGCAGCGGCGCGTCGGGCAGCCTGTTCGGTGCCACCGGCAGCGCCAACTTCCTGTCGCGTTCCACCGCCATCTGCGCCACGGTGTTCTTCGTGTGCACGCTGGTGCTGGTCTACTTCGGCACCGCGGGCCTGGCCAGCAAGCCGGAGAGCACCAGCGTGTTCGAGCGCGCGGCCGCCGGCGGCGCGCCGGCCGCCTCGGCCGCGAGCGCGGCGGCACCGGTGGCACAGATCCCCACTGCACCGACGACGCCGACCATTGCGCCGGCGGTGGCTGCGTCGGCTGCGGCCTCTGCCGCGCCTCAGAAGCCCTGACGATTGGGCTTAGAATCTCCGGCTGTCCGGAGCGCCATCCTCACGCCATCCGGACACTGCGAAACGCAGGCCGCCGACGTGGTGAAATTGGTAGACACGCTATCTTGAGGGGGTAGTGGCGAAAGCTGTGCGAGTTCGAGTCTCGCCGTCGGCACCAGACACCTCCAAGCCGGGCTCCTCCGGGGTCCGTTCCGAAGCACGCGCCGCGAACACGACGACATGGACCTGCAACAGTACCTGCCTGTCATCCTGTTCATCCTGGTGGGCGTGGCCGTCGGCGTCGCACCGCAGCTGATCGGTTTTCTGATGGGCCCCAACCGGCCCGACGCCGAGAAGAACAGCCCCTACGAGTGCGGCTTCGAAGCCTTCGAAGACGCGCGCATGAAGTTCGACGTGCGCTACTACCTCGTTGCGATCCTGTTCATCCTGTTCGATCTCGAGATCGCGTTCCTGTTTCCCTGGGCGGTCTCGCTCGCTGAAATCGGCGCGTCAGGCTTCTGGGCCATGATGGTCTTCCTGGGCATCCTCGTGGTCGGCTTCGTCTACGAATGGAAAATGGGCGCTCTCGACTGGGAGTGAACCGCAATGGGCATTGAAGGCATCCTGAAGGAAGGCGTCGTCACGACCACGGTCGACGCGGTGGTCAACTGGTCGAAGACCGGCTCGCTGTGGCCGATGACCTTCGGTCTGGCTTGCTGCGCGGTGGAGATGATGCACGCCGGCGCGGCGCGCTACGACATCGACCGCTTCGGCATGCTGTTCCGGCCCAGCCCGCGCCAGAGCGACCTGATGATCGTCGCCGGCACGTTGTGCAACAAGATGGCGCCGGCGTTGCGCAAGGTCTACGACCAGATGGCCGAGCCGCGCTGGGTCATCAGCATGGGCTCGTGCGCCAACGGCGGCGGCTACTACCACTACAGCTATTCGGTCGTGCGCGGTTGCGACCGCATCGTGCCGGTGGATGTCTACGTACCCGGCTGCCCGCCCACCGCCGAAGCGCTGCTGTACGGCGTGCTGCAGCTGCAGAGCAAGATCCGCAGAGAAAACACGATCGCACGATGAGCGCCAAGCTTGATGCATTGCAGGCGGCGCTGGAGGCCGCGCTCGGCCCGAAGATCCAGCGCCTCGTGCGCGACCGCGGCGAAATCGCGGTCACCGTCAAGGCGGCCGACTACCCCGCGGTGGCGCTGCAGCTTCGCGACGACCCTGCGCTCGCCTTCGAGCAGCTGATCGACCTGTGCGGCCTGGACCTCAGCGCCTGGAAGAACGCCGGGCACGATGGCCCGCGCTATGTGGTCGTCTCGCAGCTCTTGAGCGTGGTCAAGAACTGGCGCCTGCGCCTGAAGGTAACCTGCCCGGACGATGACCTGCCGCTGGTGGCTTCGGTGACCGACGTGTGGAGCAGCGCGAACTGGTTCGAGCGCGAGGCGTTCGACCTCTACGGCATCCTGTTCGAGGGCCACACCGACCTGCGCCGCATCCTCACCGACTACGGCTTCATCGGCCACCCGATGCGCAAGGACTTCCCGACCACGGGCCATGTCGAGATGCGCTACGACGCCGAGCAGAAGCGCGTGATCTACCAGCCGGTGACGATCGAGCCGCGAGAGATCGTGCCGCGCATCGTGCGCGAAGAGAACTACGGCGGCTTGCACTGACATGGCCGAGATCAAGAACTACACGCTCAACTTCGGTCCCCAGCACCCGGCAGCGCACGGCGTGCTGCGCCTGGTGCTCGAGCTCGACGGCGAGGTGATCCAGCGCGCCGACCCGCACATCGGCCTGCTGCACCGTGCGACCGAGAAGCTGGCCGAGAGCAAGACCTTCATCCAGAACCTGCCGTACATGGACCGTCTCGACTACGTGTCGATGATGGCCAACGAGCACGCCTACTGTCTGGCGATCGAGAAGCTGCTCGGTGTCGAGGTGCCCGAGCGTGCGCAGTACATCCGAGTGATCTTCTCGGAGCTGACGCGGCTGCTCAACCACCTGCTGTGGCTGGGTGCGCACGGCCTGGACTGCGGTGCGATGAACATCTTCATCTACTGCTTCCGCGAGCGCGAGGACATCTTCGACATGTACGAGGCGGTGTCGGGTGCGCGCATGCACGCGGCCTACTTCCGCCCCGGCGGCGTGTACCGCGATCTGCCGGACTCGATGCCGCAGTACCGCGCCAACCGCATCCGCAACGACAAGGCGATCAAGGCGCTGAACGAGAACCGCCAGGGTTCATTGCTCGACTTCATCGACGACTTCTGCCAGCGCTTCCCGGCCTATGTCGACGAGTACGAGACGCTGCTGACCGACAACCGGATCTGGAAGCAGCGTACCGTGGGCATCGGCGTCGTGACGCCCGAGCGCGCACTGAACCTGGGCTTCACCGGGCCGATGCTGCGCGGATCCGGCATCGCCTGGGACCTGCGCAAGAAGCAGCCCTACGAGGTCTACGACCGGATGGACTTCGACATCCCGGTCGGCGTCAACGGCGACACCTACGACCGCTACCTGGTGCGCATCGAGGAGATGCGCCAGTCCAACCGCATCATCCGCCAGTGCGTCGACTGGCTGCGCACCCATCCGGGGCCGGTGATCACCGACAACCACAAGGTCGCGCCGCCCTCGCGCGTGGACATGAAGTCCAGCATGGAGGAGCTGATCCACCACTTCAAGCTCTTCACCGAAGGCTTCCACGTGCCCGAGGGCGAGGCCTATGCCGCGGTGGAGCACCCGAAGGGCGAGTTCGGCATCTACCTGGTGAGCGACGGCGCCAACAAGCCCTACCGCCTGAAGATCCGGGCGCCCGGCTTCGCGCACCTGGCGGCGCTGGACGAAATGAGCCGCGGCCACATGATTGCCGACGCGGTGGCGATCATCGGCACGATGGACATCGTGTTCGGCGAGGTCGACCGATGAGCTATCAAGTCAAGGACAGCACCCGCGTTCGCTGGGACCGCGAGGTCGCCAAGTACCCGGCCGACCAGAAGCAGTCGGCCGTGATGGCCCTGCTGTCCATCGTGCAGCAGGAGCAGGGTTACGTGAGCAAGGACGCCGAGCAGGTGGTTGCCGACTACCTCGGCATGCCGCCGATCGCGGTGCACGAGGTCACGACCTTCTACAACATGTACAACCAG
>DATLIE010000361.1:0-8840 GCA_035539635.1 Burkholderiaceae bacterium | reverse complement strand
GGCGGCCCTGGTCCCAGAGCTCTGGCCGCTGCTGCCGCCGCCGTGGCGGCGGCGCGTGAGCCCCGCCACCGCCGCGATGATCGCCGGCGTGGCACTGCCAGTGCTGCGCACCCTGCTGCCGCGGCGGCCTCCGCTGCGCACCGTGGCCGCGCTCGACATCGCGCGCTGGGCCGGACGCTGGCACGCGATCGCGTGCCTGCCTGGGTCCCTCGGCAGCCGCGGCACACGCGACGCCAGCGTCACCTACAGCCTGCGCGGCGACCATCTGGCCATCGAACGCTGCTGGCGTCGCGACGACGGCACCGTGGACTGCACCCCCGGGGTCGGCTATCGGACCGAGGGCGGCGGCGGGGCGAAGCTGGAAGTCAGCTTCGCCCCGCGCGCGCTGCGCTGGCTGCCCTGGGCCTGGAGCGCGCAGTGGGTCGTCGACATCGACCCGGAGTACCGGCACGCCGTGGTCGGCACGCCCGATCGCAAGCGCCTGTGGCTGCTCGCGCGCGAGCCGCACGTCGACGACGCGACCTACCAGCGCAGGGTCGAAGTCGCCGCCGCGAACGGCTTTCGCGTCGAAGGGTTGCGGCGCCTGGCGCAGGGCGAGCGTTAGACGCTGCGCCCGCCGCGGTCACGCCAGCGGGAGCACCTGCGCTTTGCGCTCCCACTGCCCGTCGACGCCGCGGCTTCGGACGCGGCGCGGCGGGACTTCGTGGCCTTGGCAGCGGGCATGGTGTGAGCAGTCGGGCGTCAGCCGAAGAACAACCAGATCAGCACCAACACCACCACGGGCACGCCGAGAAGCCAGCCGAGGAAGTACTTGCCCATGAATCTCTCCTTGTGTACGGCGTCGCCGTCAGCGGGTGAGGTGGCAAACCATGTTCCCGGCACTGGTCGTCGGGCGGGTCGTCGTCCGGCCGGTCTTCGCCGGGCTGGGACTCGTCGGGCTCGTCTTCTCCGGGATGCCCGTCGTCGGGCGGATCGTCTTCGGGCGGGGGCACCGGTTCGGGCGCGATGCCGATTCCGAGCAGGCGGCGCTGGGCCATGGTGGTTCCTCCGATCAGATCGCGCCGACGCTGCCGGTGACCGGCAGCACCACGCCGCTGATGTAGCCGGCGCACACCGGCGAGGCCAGGAACACGTACGCCGGCGACAGCTCCTCGGGTTGCGCGGCGCGGCCCATGTCGGTCTTGCGGCCGAAGTGGGCCACCTTGTCGGCCGGCGCATCGGCCGGGTTCAGGGGTGTCCAGACCGGCCCCGGCGCCACCGCGTTGACGCGGATGCCGCGCTCGAGCAGGTTGCTGGCCAGCGACTTTGTCAAAGCATGGATCGCGCCCTTGGTCGCGGCGTAGTCGATGAGGCGGTCGCTGCCCCGCAGGCCGGTGACGGAGCCGGTGTTGATGATCGACGCGCCCGGCTTCAGGTGCGGCAGCGCGGCGCGCGCCATGCGCAGGTAGCCGCCGATGTTGGTGTCGAGCGTTTCGTGGATGCGCACATCGTCGAGGTCTTCGAGCGAAT
This sequence comes from Burkholderiaceae bacterium, assembly GCA_035539635.1. GTDB lineage: Bacteria > Pseudomonadota > Gammaproteobacteria > Burkholderiales > Burkholderiaceae_C > CADEEN01. The sequence goes on along the minus strand of DATLIE010000361.1, from coordinate 7,331 downwards.
CGGCGTGCTCCTGGAATGCCGCGTTGTTGACCAGCACGTCGAGCCGGCCGAACGTCGCCACCGTCTGCGCCACCGCGGCGTCGCACCAGGCACTGTCCTTGACGTCGCCGCGCAGCAGCAGGCAGCGCCGACCCTCGGCCTCGACGCTGCGCCGCGTCTGTTCGGCGTCGGCGTCCTCGGTCGACGAGTGGTAGGCGACGGCCACGTCGGCGCCTTCGCGCGCGAACAGCACGGCCACCGCGCGGCCGATGCCCGAGTCGGCGCCGGTGACAAGCGCCGCGAATCCTTCGAGCTTGCCGCTGCCGCGGTAGTCGGGTGCGAGGAAGCGCGGCGCGAGTTCGAGGTCGCTCTCGCGACCGGGCTTGGTCAGGTGCTGGGCCGGCAGCTTCTGCGGCTGCGCACGCGCACCGGCCTGCACCGCCGGGCGCTGCTTCGACGCGGCAGATCGTGCGGGCCGACGCTGCGCGTCGCGCGCGTCCTGCTCGCGCTGGATGCGGCGCTGCGTCGCCAGCGTGGTGCTGCTCGTCTGCTTGCGGGTGGCCATCGGGGCCGAGGTGGCAAGGCACATGCCCGGCGCACCGCGCCTGTGCGTCAACTGCTGGCCGCGTAGCGCATCGCCACCCGGCCCGCGACGGCCGCCGAGATCACCTTGTGGATGAAGTCCAGCTTGTCCAGCACGGGTTCGACCAGCACGAAGGGATAGCTGTCGCGCGAGCCCAGGCCGCGGTCCATGGCGTTGATGAACCGCGACACCGGCAGCCACTGCGCCACCAGTGCCTCGCGCACCGAGGCCTGCGCGAGGTCGATCGGCGCCGGCGCGACCGGGGCCGCGCCGGCCACCCCGGCGCGCAGCTTCAACTGCCACGCACTGGCCGTTTCCAGGCCGTCCTGGATGTGCATGTAGTGGGCCCAGCATTCGGCCCAGTCTTCCCAGGGATGCGAACTCGCATACGAACTGATGAAGCTCGTCGGCCACCCGTCCGCCGGACTGGCGTAGTGGCGCCGCATGGCCTCGGCGTAGTCCGCGCGCTCGTCGCCGAAGCGTTGCCGGTACTCGTCGATCCAGGGCGACTGGTGCACCAGCCGGTCCCAGTAGTAATGCCCGATCTCGTGCCTGAAGTGCCCGATCAGCGTGCGGTAGGGTTCGTGCAGATGCGCGCGAAGGCTCTCCCGCTTGGCGTCGTCGGCCTCCTCGAGGTTCAGCGTGATGAGGCCCTCGTCGTGGCCGGTCAGCACCCGCTCCTTGGGCGTGGCCTGCTCGAGGAACTGGAAGGCCAGGCCATGGTCCGGGTCATCGACCTTGTTCGGCGTGGGCAACGCCAGCGCGATCAGCCCGTAGAACAGCCGCCGCTTGGCCTGCTCGAGCAGGAACCAGAGCTGCCGGTTGCCGGCCACGTCGAGCGACGGGATGACCTGGTTCGTCCTGCAGGATCGGCACAGCGACTCCGGCGAGTCCGCAGCCAGCATCCAGTTGCAGACCTCCTCCTGCGCGTAGTTCGCGCAGGGCTTGAGCGCCGGCCCGGGCGGGCCGACGCGGCGCCACTGCCCGTTCGCATCGATCTCGAACGCGGCGAACCCGAGTGTCTCGGGATCGAAGCCGAGCACGGCGCCGCACGCGCCGCAGGCGACGTTCTCGAAGAACACGCCCTGGCCGCAGCGCGAACAAGTCAGGCTCCTCATCCGATCATCGATGGCAAGGCCCGTGCCGGCCGTCGCCCGCGCCGTGCAGATCGGGCACGTCGCTTGCCTGCGCTTACGCCCAAGCAGCAACTGCTTGCCGGAGGACACCATGCGCAGCTCACGGATGAACGCCCCCTCGTCGCACGGCTGGCTTTGCGTGGTGCTGCACGATGTAACACCGGCGAACTGGGCAGCGTGCACCCGCGTGCTGCGCGTGCTGCGCGCGATCGAGCGCGACGCCGGCGTCACGCTGCCGCTGACCTTGCTGGTGGCGCCGCAGCTCGACGGCGAGCACGTGGCGCAGCGGCACTATCTGAGCGGCCTGCAGCGCCTGCAGCTCGAAGGCCACGAACTGGCACTGCAGCCCCCGCATCGCCACGCCTCCGGCGCATCGCCGGGCGGATGGGTCGAGCGGCTGCCGAACGGGGACGACGGGCCGCACGACCGCGGTCGCGGCGAGGCTGCGGCGCACGCTCTGCAGCCCGCGCGAGCGCACCTCGCGCTGGGCCAGACCTGGGCCCATCGGCAGCGCCTGGCGATGCGCGGCTTCGTGGCACCGTTCTGGCGCCTCGGCGACGACACCCGGCAGGCCGTGCTCGATGCCGGCTTCGACTACGTCTGCACCCGCCGGCACATCGTGGCGCTGCCCGGCGGCCAGGCCTTGAGCGCGCCGAGCCTGAGCTTCAGCACTCACTCGGCCTGGCACCGCGGCCTGTCGATGCTGTGGACCCTGGCCCGGGCCTGGCTGTACAGCGATGCCCCGTTGCTGCGCATCGATCTGCGTCCCCACGATGCCGACCACGCCGCATTGCGGCGCTGCTGGGCGGGGCTGCTCGCCACCGCACTGCGCGAGCGTCGGCCCCTGCACCTGGCCCAGGCCGCGCAGCGGGCGCGCGCCCGCGCGCCGGCGCCTTCGCTGGCGCAGGTGAAAGTCTGACCCGCCCGGGCAACGGCTGCTTGCGACGCTACTGGCCGTAGCGCGCGCGCGCCGAGGCCATGCAGACGTCCTTGTCCTTGCCGCTCAGGGTGTCGCAGCGTTCGGCGGCCACCTTGTAGTCCGCCTGTTCCTTGGCGTCCAAGGCGTCGCTGCGCGCCGCCCGCGTCTGCTGGTTGGCCTTCGCATCGGCCTTGGCCTTGTCACGATCGGCCTTGGCCGTGGCCACGCAGACATCCTTCGCGTTGCCGGCCTGGTCGTCGCAGGCTTCCTTGGCCAATTCGTAGCGTGCCTCGTAACGAGCCTCGGCCAGCTTGCTCAGGTCCTTGGCATCGCCGCTGCGCTGGTACTGCAGGTGCGCCATCGCCACCTTTTCCTTGCCCTTGGCGGTCTCGATGCAGATGTCCTTGGTGTTTCCGGCCAGCCGGTCGCAGGCTTCGCGTTCGGCCTTGTAGGACGCCTTGAGCTGGTCGCGGGCCGCGTCGTGCACGGCCGGGCTGATGTTGGCCGCGCCGGCGATGGAACACACGGCGCCGGTCAGGACGGCGCCGGCCCAGCGGGTGATGGACAGGCGGGTGGACATGATGTCGTCTCCTTCAGCGTGATGGATCGTGTGAATTCAATCTAGGCCGGCGACGCTTCGCAGGGTGTCGGATCAGGCGCGGGCACGCTGTAGGACGCTGCCACCGGCACGCTCATGGCGTGGGCGCAGCGGCCAGCCCGGCGAACACCCGGTGCAGCGCCCGCACCTCCGGCAGCACGTAGGCCACGCCGGGCGCGGCGTAGAACAGCGGCCGCACCACGCCCTCGTAGAAGGCCACGGGCACGTTGATGCAGCCATAGGAGATGCGGTTGTCGGCCAGGCTTGGCGAGGCCAGGCGCTGCAGCCGGCGCTCGCGCGGCTCGGTGGCGCGCACGCGGTGCAGCGACACGGCGTTGGCGTAGTCGATCCAGACGATGTCCTCGCCCAGCGTGTTGCGCCCGATGCGCGTCTCGAAGCGCCCGGCCGGCGTGGTGCGCTCGGCCGGCCGCACCTGCGACACCTCGCGCTCGCCGATGCCCGGCACGCTGTGGTCGCCGCGCGCCTGGCCCAGCAGCACGGGGCTGGCACCGGCGAGCGCGCCGGTGGAGTCGAACACGTACAGCGTCGCGCGCTTCTTGTCGACCACCAGGAACGGACCGCCGCGCGCATCGCCGGCGGCGAGCGCCCAGTCGGCGAGGCGGCGGACGTCGGGCGATGGACGGTGCGCGCCGAAGTCCGCCTGGGTGCGCGCCGGCAGCGCCGGCGAGGCGACAGGCTGGGGCGCGGACGCCACGGTCGGCGCGGGCGTGGGCACGGTGAGTCGGTACAGCGCGCCGGCCGCCAGCGCGAGCACGCCGGCCCCCACAAGGCAACGGGCGACAAGCGTGGCGGCGGCGTCGGTCATGGCGGTTCCTGCTCGGCGTGCGGGGTCCATGGCAACCCGCGTGCCCGCGCCATGCATCGACGCAGGACTGTCGATTGCCCGTGCAGGCACGACACGCTGCAGCTCGCGGCGCGGAGATGGGTCTGCAAATGGATGCGCAAGGGCGCGGCAAGCGACGTTCATGGCTGCTCGGGCTCGGCCTGGGCCTCGGCTTGGCGCTGGGTGCCGTGGTGCTGGCCGAAGTGCTGGCCTGGCCGTTCCTGCGCGCGCCGCTACAGGACGCCCTGGGGCAGTCGCTGCGGCGCCCGGTGCGCCTCGAGGCGCCGTTCGGCGTGCGCCTGTTCGGGCCGGTGCGCCTGAACGCGGCGCATCTGGTGGTCGGCCCACCCACCGACGCGGTCGGGCAGCCCGACCTGGTGAACGCGCGCGACGTGCAGTTGATCCTGCCCTGGTCGACGCTATGGCAGCTGGTGCGCGGCAACGGCGATCGGCCGCTCGAGATCGACACGCTCGCGGTGGGCCAGCTCGATGCGTTCCTGCAGCGCGACGCCCAGGGACGCGCCAACTGGCGCGTCGGCGCGCGCACGCCGCAAGCCGGCGCCGACGCCGAGGCGCTCGACCTGCCGCGCTTTCGCCGCCTGCAGGTGCGCAGCGGCGAGATCCGCCTCGACGACGCGTTGCAGCAGCTGAACCTGCACGCCAGCGTGCGCACCCACGAAGGCAGCGGCGCCGAGCCGGGCGGCAGCGCGGCACCGGCCGGCCTGGACGTGCAGGCACGCGGCAGCCACCGCCGCCTGCCGCTCGTCGGCCACCTGCGGGCCAGCGGCGTGCTGCCCCTGATCGGCGGCGACGACGCCGGCGCCGCCGCGCCCGCCGTGCCGGTGCGGCTGAACCTGCAGGTGGGCCGCACGCGCCTGACGCTCGACGGCCACGCCCGCGACGCCCTGCACCTGGGCGGCCTCGACGCCGCGTTCGACCTCGCGGGGCCATCGCTCGCGGCGGTGGCCGACGTGCTCGGCCTGACGCTGCCGACCACCGCCGCGTTCGAGATGCGCGGCCGCCTGCGCAAGGACGCCGCGGTCTGGAGCGCCGCGGTGGCGTCGTGGAACGTCGGCTCGAGCCGCCTGCGCGGCGACTTCCGCTACGACGCCGGCCAGACCCCGCCGCTGCTGTCGGGCACGCTGGCCGGCGCGCGCCTGGCACTGGTCGACCTCGGGCCGGTCATCGGCGCGCAGCCCGGCGCCGCCAGCAGCGAGGCCCCATCGGCGCGTGTGCTGCCGCAGCGCGAATTCGACATCCCGTCGTTGCGCCGCATGAACGCCGACGTGCTGCTGCGCCTGGACCGGCTCGACCTGGGCACGCCGCAGCTCGAATCGCTGGCGCCGCTGCAGGGCCGCGTGCGCCTGGACGCCGGCGTGCTGTCGGTGCAGGACCTGCTGGCACGGACTTCGAGTGGCGCCGTGCGCGGCGACATCAGCGTCGACGCACGCAGCCGCGACACGCCGCGCTGGCGTGCCGACCTGCGCTGGGGCGGCATCGATCTCGAACGCTTCGTCAAGGTGCGCAACCCGCGCGGCACCGCACCCGCCGTAGCGAACGCGCCGCCGCAACGCGCATCGACCAGCTACGTGAGCGGCCAGCTCGGCGGCGCCGCCCGCGTCACCGGAAGCGGCCGGTCGATCGCTGCGGTGATGGCCTCGCTCGACGGCGTGGCCGGGCTGTGGGTGCGCGAGGGTCGCGTCTCGCACCTGCTGGTGGAACTGGCGGGCATCGACCTGGCCGAGAGCCTGGGCCTGCTGATCCGCGGCGACCAGACCCTGCCGCTGCGCTGCGCGGTCGCGCAGTTGACGCTGCGCGACGGCCTCGCTGTGCCCGACACCGCGCTCGTCGACACGCGCGACACCACGCTCGTGATCAACGGCGAGGTGTCACTGGCCAAGGAAACGCTGGCGCTGACCGCGAAGGCGCAGCCGCACGACTTCTCGCCCGTGACCCTGCGCGCGCCGCTGCGCATCGGCGGCACCTTCGCCCAGCCGCAGGTGAGCCTGGACAAGAGCCGCATCGCGCTGCGCGTGGCCGGCGCCGCGGCGCTGGCTCTGGTGGCGCCGCCAGCGGCGCTGCTGGCGACGATCGATCTCGGCGAGACCGACCGCCAGCTGTGCAGCGAGGCCGTCACGCGCGCCCAGGCCAGCCCGTCGAAGACGAAGGCTGGCGCCAAGCCGGCGCGCTGATGAAACTCAGAGCGCGGGATCGCGCGGCGGTGCCGTCGGCTCGACGGTCAGTCCCGGGCCGCCGTTGGGCAGGCCGCCCCCTTCGCCTTCCCAGGTCTGCAGGGGTTCCGGCTTGGCCTTGGGCGTGGCGGCCAGGCGTTCGCGGTGCTTCTTGCGCAACGCGTTCAAGCCGGTGACTGACAACGCTGCGAGGGCGATCAGGGGGAGCGAGCGGTTCATGAGAGACCTCCTTGCGGTGGAAAGAGACATGCGGGGGCTCAGGCCAGACGGCGCCGCCGGTCGACCGGCTCGATGCGCAACAGCTGGCGGTACTTGGTGACGGTGCGGCGCGCCACCTTCAGCCCCTGGTGCGCGAGCTGGCGCGCGATCTCGGCATCGGACAGAGGGGCGTCGGCCGCTTCGCCTTCGATCAGGTCCTGGACCAGGCCACGGATCGCCGTGCCCGAGCAGGAACTGCCGCTGGCCGACACCATCGCGCGCGAGAAGAAACGCTTGAGCTCGAACACGCCCAGCGGCGTGGCCATGAACTTGTTGTTGGTCACGCGCGAGACGGTCGACTCGTGCATGTCCAGCTCCGCGGCGATCTCGCGCAGGCCCAGCGGCTTCATCGCCATCAGGCCGAAGTCGAAGAAGTGCTTCTGGCGCCGCACGATGGCCTGCGCCACGTCGAGGATGGTCGAGAAGCGCTGCTCGACGTTGCGCACCGTCCAGCGCGCTTCCTGCAGCTGGCTGGCCAGTTCGCGGTGCGGGTCGGCGGTGTCGGCGGGCGCGGACTTGCGGCAACGCTGGAACATCTCGGCGTAGACCTTGTTGAGCTTGACCCGCGGCACCACGGCCGGATTGAGTTGCACCGTCCAGGCGCCGCGCACCTTGCGCACGATGACGTCGGGCACGACGTACTGGGTGCCGACACCATCGTGGCGCCAGCCGGGGTGGGGGTCGAGGTGGCGGATGCGGTCGCAGACGGCCTCGATGTCCGCCGGCGCGCGCCCGAGCGCGTGCGCCAGGCCCGTCACGTCGCGCGCGGCCAGGCGGTCGAGGTGCTCGTCGATGATCGTTTCGGCGAGTGCGCGCATCTGC
>DATLIE010000360.1:0-4081 GCA_035539635.1 Burkholderiaceae bacterium | reverse complement strand
CGGCAATGGTGCCGCCTCCGACCCTGCCTGCGGCGCCGCCACCGGCGCAGGCCCCGATCGCGCACATGCCGCCGCCGACGGTGCCGCCCGTCGCCGCGCCGGCTCCGAAGGCAGTCGCCGCGCCGGCGTCCTCAGCCGAAGCGCGCATCGCTACGCGCAACGAGCTGCCGCCCGAGCTGCGCGCGGCGCTGCCCGCGCTCAACGTCAGCGGCGCCGTCTACGCGCCGCAGCCGGCGGCACGCATGCTGTTCGTCAACGGGCTGGTGCTGCGCGAAGGCGACGCCATCGCCGACGGCCTGAGCGTCGAGCGCATCGGTGCCTCGGCCAGCGTGCTCGTCTTCCGCGGGCAGCGCTTCGAGCTCAGGCACTGAGCGCCGCGTCGCTCAGTGCCGCTTCGTACAGCGCGAGGTAGCGCGCGGCGGCGGTGTCCCAGCCGAAGCGTTGCGCCATCGCGCGCTTCTGCACCACGCGCCATTCGCGCGGACGGCTCCAGAGCGTGAAGGCGCGGCGCAGCGCGCGCTGCAGGTCCTCGTCCTCGAAGCGCTAGAACACGAAGCCGGTGGCGCGCTCGTCGGCCAGGTCCTCGAGCGTGCAGTCGACCACCGTGTCGGCCAGCCCGCCGGTGCGCCGCACCAGCGGCAGGCTGCCATAACGTAACCCGTACATCTGCGTCAGGCCGCAGGGCTCGAAGCGCGACGGCACCAGCGTGACGTCGCTGCCGGCGAAGATGCGGTGCGACAGCGCCTCGTCGTAGCCCTGGCGCAGCGCCACCTGGCCCGGATGGCGCTTGGCGGCGGCTCGAAACGCCGCCTCGAGCGCGGCGTCGCCGCTGCCCAGCACGACGAGCTGGCCGCCGCGGGCGACCAGGGCGTCGACCGCCTCGACGACGAGTTGCAGGCCCTTCTGTTCGGTCAGGCGGCTCACGGCCCCGAACAGCGGCGCCCCGGCCTGGACCGCGAGCCCGCACTCAGTCTGCAGCGCGGCCTTGCAGGCCGCCTTGCCCGCCGGTCTGGCGCCGCTGTAGCGAGCGGCCAGCGCGGCGTCGTGCTCGGGATTCCACACCGCGTCGTCGACGCCGTTGAGGACGCCACTGACCACCGCGCTGCGTTCGCGCAGCAGCCCGTCGAGGCCGCAGCCGAGATCCAGGCTCTGGATCTCGCGTGCGTAGCTCGGGCTCACGGTGGTGATGCGGTCGGCGTAGTGCAGCCCCGCCTTCATGAACGAGAGCTGGCCGTGGAACTCCACGCCGTCCACGCCCCAGGCCTCGGCCGGCAGGCCCAGCTCGGCGAAGTGCCCGCGCGCGAACAGGCCCTGGTAGGCGAGGTTGTGGATCGTGAACACGCCGGCGGCGCGGTGCTTGCCGGCGCGGCGCGAGAACGCCGCATAGGCCGGTGCGAGCCCGGCGTGCCAGTCGTGGCCGTGCAGCACCTGCGGCTGCCAGTCGGCATGCACGCCCTCGGCCAGGCGCGCCGCCGCGAGGCCGAGCAGCGCGAAGCGGCGCTGGTTGTCGGCGAACGCATGGCCGCTGCCGTCGCCGTAGGGCGTGCCGGCGCGCGCGTAGAGCGCGTCGTGGCGCAGCAGGTAGGCCGGCACCGCCGCCAGCGACGGCGCATCGAGCCGGCCAGCCACCAGCTCGGCGGCGGCGCCACCCCAGGGCGGCTGCACACGGGCGACGACGCGCGCCTGGCGCAGTACCTGGGCCAGGGGCGGCAGCGCCGGCAGCAGCACGCGTGCGTCGGCACCGGCGGCGGCCAGCGCGGCCGGCAGCGCGCCGACGACGTCGGCCAGCCCACCGGTCTTGACGAAGGGGTAGATCTCGGCGCCGACGTGCAGGACGCGCATCACGACGCGAGTCGGGCGATCATGTCGCGCGTGATCAGGCACACCCCGCCGGCGGTGCGCTCGAAGCGCTGTGCATCGAGCGCCGGGTCTTCGCCCACCACCAGGCCCTCGGGCAGCTCGCAGCCGCGGTCGACCACGACGTTGCGCAGGCGGCAGCCGCGGCCGATGGTGACGGCCGGCAGCACCACCGCCGACTCGACGTGGCAGTACGAGTGCATGCGCACGTTCGAGAACAGCACCGTGTTGGCCACGTGCGAGCCGCTGACGATGCAGCCGCCCGAGACCAGGGTGCTGACCACCATGCCGTGCTTGCCTTCGTGGTCGGGGATGAACTTGGCCGGCGGCAGCTGGCGCTGGTAGGTCCAGATCGGCCACTCGGTGTCGTAGATGTCCAGCTCCGGGTTGATCGACGCGAGGTCGAGGTTCGCGGCCCAGAAAGCATCGATCGTGCCCACGTCGCGCCAGTAGGGCGGCGCGCCGTTGGGATTGCGGATGCAGCTCATCGAGAACGGATGCGCGAGCGCACGGCCTTCGGCCACGGCACGCGGGATCACGTCCTTGCCGAAGTCGTGGCTCGACGTGGGGTTCGCCAGGTCCTCCTCGAGCAGCCGGTACAGGTAGTCGGCATCGAACACGTAGATGCCCATGCTGGCGAGCGCCTTGTCCGGGTGGCCGGGCATGGGGGGCGGGTCGGCCGGCTTCTCGACGAAGCTCGTGATCTTGCGCAGGTTGTTGACCGCCATCACGCCGAAGCCCGTGGCCTCCATGCGCGCCACCTCGATGCAGCCCACCGTGCACGCGGCGCCGCTCTCGACGTGGTCCTTGAGCATCAGCGAGTAGTCCATCTTGTAGACGTGATCTCCGGCCAGCACCACGATGTACTCGGGGCGCGAGCTCTGGATGATGTCCAGGTTCTGGAACACCGCGTCGGCGGTGCCGCGGTACCAGTGCTCCTCGTCGACACGCTGCTGCGCGGGCAGCAGGTCCACCACCTCGTTGAGCTCCGAGCGCAGGAAGCTCCATCCGCGCTGCAGGTGGCGCAGCAGCGAGTGGCTCTTGTACTGCGTGACGACGCCGATGCGCCGCATGCCCGAATTGACGCAGTTGGACAGCGCGAAGTCGACGATGCGGAACTTGCCGCCGAAGTAGACCGCCGGCTTGGCCCGCTTGTCGGTCAGCTGCTTCAGGCGCGAGCCGCGCCCGCCGGCGAGGACCAGTGCCACGGTGCGCCGCACGAGCTGGTGCGGCTGCGCGGGTACAGGCGGGGTGCTGCTGCGTTCCATTCTTGTCTCCAGGTCTTTGACTGCAAACCGGCGCCGGGCATTGTGCGCCGACGCGCCTTGTCACGCCGCCGGCACGGGCTGGAGACTAGGATAGGCTGTCCTTCCATCCTCAAGGAGCTGCGCCATGGGTCTGATGTCTTTCATCAAGGAAGCGGGCGAGAAGCTGTTCGGGGGCAAGGAGGCCAAGGCGGCCGAGCCCGGCACCCCGCCCGAGAAGGTGGCCGAACTGAGCGCGGTGGCGGCCAAGGCCATCGCCGACTACGTGGCCACGCAGAACCTGCCGGTCGAGGGCCTGGACGTGAGCTTCGACGCCTACACCACCACGGTCACGGTGGCCGGCATGGTGCCCGACCAGGCCACGCGCGAGAAGGTGCTGCTGTGCTGCGGCAACGTGGCCGGCGTCAGCGCGGTCAACGACATGCTGACCGTGAAGACACCGGAGCCGGAGTCGCAATGGCACACGGTGGTCAGCGGCGACAACCTGTCGAAGATCGCGAAGAAGTTCTACGGCGACCCGAACAAGTACCCGACGATCTTCGAGGCCAACAAGCCGATGCTCAAGCACCCGGACAAGATCTACCCCGGCCAGATGCTGCGCATCCCTCCGCTGTGAAGCGCCTCTCGCGGGCCGCCGCGGCGGCGGCGATCGCCGCCGCGTCTATTGCTGCACTGGCCCAGCCCGCTGCGGGCAGTGCGGCCGACGCGGAGCGGCAGCTGCGCAGCGGGGGCTACGCGCTGGTATCGACCGACCGGGACGGCCGGCGCCAATGGCAGTACTGGTGGAACCCGAGACGGCACGACTGCCGCCTCGTCACGACCCAGCGCGCAGACCTCGTCAGCAGCGTGCTGACGAGCGAGACGGACTGCGGCCAATGGCGCGACGAATCGCGCATGAGCGAGCGCGGCCGCGCCGCCATCGCCGCGGCACGCTCGCTGCGCGTCGACGCCTTGCTGCA
>DATLIE010000359.1:0-4055 GCA_035539635.1 Burkholderiaceae bacterium | reverse complement strand
GCTGGGCGTGATCCCCGGCGCCGGTGGCACGCAGCGGCTGCCGCGGGCGGTGGGCAAGAGCAAGGCGATGGACATGGTGCTGACCGGCCGCATGATGAGCGCCGACGAGGCCGAGCGCGCCGGTCTGGTAAGCCGTGTGGTGCCCGCCGACAAGCTGCTCGACGAGGCGCTGGCGGCCGCGGCCACGATCTGCGGCTTCAGCCTGCCGGCGGTGATGATGGCCAAGAACTGCGTCAACCGCGCCTTCGAATCGGGCTTGGCTGATGGGGTGGCCTACGAGCGCCAGGTCTTCCACTCGCTGTTCGCGACCGAGGACCAGAAGGAAGGCATGGCCGCCTTCGTGGCCAAGCGCAAGCCCGCCTTCAAGCACCGCTGACGGCGAGCCAGTGGCTGCCGGTCAAGGCTTGCGCAGCAGCACCACCTTGACCCAGCCGTCGCCGTTGGGCGAGGTGACCTTGGCGAACCCGTTCTTCTCCTCGCCGAGATAGAGCACCTCGTCGGTCTTGGACAGGCTCATCAGGACGCCGGCACTGTCGGCCGGCGACTTGAGCACCTTGACACCGGCGATCTTGGCCATCATCACGTCGCCCGCGTTGGCCGCGCCCGCCTTCACGCTGGCCGCCGCGTTGGCCTGCGAGGCGACGCCGGCCTTGGCCTGGATCAGGCTCGGGTTGTTGCGGATCGCGCGGACGATGTTGTTCCAGTTGTCGAGGAACGACGCGGTGATGACCTTGCCCTCGTTGGTGTTGGTGTAGCCGCCGAGCGCTGCACCGCCGCCGGCGCCGAACAGCGCACCCCCCAGCGCGAAATCGGTCTGCTTGGCACTGCCTTCGGCCGCCGCCACCTGGATGCCCGAACGGGTGTCGGACAGCAGCATGCTGGTCTGCGCTTCCTTGAACTTGAGGCCGCCCGCCAGCGCACCGACCACGCGCGCGCCACCGCCCAGGCCACCGAGCAGGCCGCCAAGGGCACCTCCCACGCCGCCGGCGTTGTTCTCGCTGAACACCACGTTGGGCGTGACGATGAAGTCGGCGGCCACCATCTGTCCCTTGCCGATGTTCTGGTCGGCCTGCATCTGCCCGCCGGCGGCCAGCGCGCGCTCCTGCATCATGTTCTGCATCGCCACGCCGCGCTCGACCACCTGGAAGCAGTTGGATTGCTGCACCATCATCCGGATCAGCCCGGTCGGCGACTGCAGGCCGTAGCGGCCGAGCGCCGCGATCACCTGGCTCTGTGCTTCGACCACCGCGATCGTGCCCTTCGGGGCGTCGCACTTCTCGAGCTGCGCGTTGGCGTTGGCAGCGCCGCCGGGGCCGGCGCTGCCCTGGGCGGCCGAGCCGCCTTCACCGAGGGTCTGGGCCGACGCGGACGCGGCGACGGCAAGCGCGATGGAACCGAGCGCGACACGAGCGGCCATGGTGGGTTTCCTCCAGTGGTTGTTCTTGTGCCGATTCTGCGTCGCGCCGTCGCCGCCTGTCATGGGTGAAACGCGGGATGGCGGGTGCTCAGGCGGTCTCGCCGTGCTTGTCGCGCTCGGAGGTGAAGCTGTCGGCGAAGAACTGGTCCTCGGGCAGGCCGCAGCGCGCAACGAAGTCGCGCTGCGCCGACTCGACCATCACCGGCGCGCCGCAGGCATAGACCTGGTGCGCCGACAGGTCGGGCAGGTCGGCCATGACGGCCTCGTGCACGAGGCCGGTCCGGCCGACCCAGGCGTCGTCCGGCGTCGGCTCCGACAGCACCGGCACGTAGCGCAGCCAGGGGAGCGCGCCTGCGGCCTCGACGGCCCAGTCGTGCTGGTAGAGGTCGGCCTTGCGTCGGCAGCCCCAGTAGAGCACCGCGGGGCGCGCGAGGTTCTTTGCCCGCATGTGCTCCACGATCGCCTTGATCGGGGCCAACCCGGTGCCCGAGGCGAGCAGCACCACCGGGGCGTTGCTGTCCTCGCGCAGGAAGAAACTGCCCAGCGGCCCTTCAACGCGCAGGATCTCCTTCTCCTTCATCGCGCCGAACACGTGGTCGGTGAACTTGCCGCCGGGCATGTGGCGCAGGTGCAGCTCGATCATCGGCGGCTCGCCCAGCCGCTCCGGCGCGTTGGCCATCGAGTAGCTGCGCCGCGACCCGTCGCGCAGGATGAACTCGACGTACTGGCCGGCGCGGTACTTCAACGCGACGGTGGCCGGCAGCTGCAGCGTCATGCGCATTACGTCGGGCGCGACGCGCTCCAGGCTGGCCACGCGCGCCGGCATCTTCAGCACGGGGTACTCGCCGGCGCCGGCCACGGTGCGGGCCTGCACCACGCAATCGGTCTGCGGTGTCGCGCAGCAGGTCAGGATCCAGCCCGCATCCTCCTCTTCGCGCGGCAGGGTGCGCAGCTGGTGTGCGCCGTGGATCACGCGCCCCTCGACGAGCCGGCTCTTGCACGAGCCGCAGGCGCCGTCGCGGCAGCCATAGGGAAGGCCGACCCCGGCGCGGATCGCCGCGGCCAGGATGGGCTCGTCGCGCGCCACGTCGAAGGTCAGGCCGGCGGGCTGGACGGTCACTTTGAAGCTCATGTCAACGGGTCTCTACACTGGGGCAAACCGGATTGTCCCCCGAGCCTCGATGCCCCTTCCGACCGCCTCCCAGCGCCGACCGACCCTGCTGATCGTCGGTTGCGGCGACGTGGGTCTGCGCGTGCTGCGCCAGCTCGGCGGCCGGGTGCGCGTGCTGGCGCTGAGTTCGAGCCCCGGCCGGCGAGAGGCACTGCGGGCGGCCGGGGCGCTCCCGTTGGCAGGCAACCTCGACCACGCGGCGACGCTCGGCCGCCTGGCCGCTCTGGCGGACTGGGTGCTGCACCTGGCGCCGCCGCCGGGCGAGGGGGAGCGTGACCCGCGCACGGCCGCGCTGCTGCACGCGCTGGCGCGCAGCCCGCGCGTGCGCCGCGTCGTCTACGCCAGCACCAGCGGCGTCTACGGCGACGCGCAGGGCGCGCGCTTCGACGAGACGCGGCCGGTGAGGCCGGCCAGCGCGCGCGCGAAGCGGCGCGTCGATGCCGAAGTGCGGCTGCGCTGGCACGGGCGGGCGTTCGGCGTGCGCGCCAGCGTGCTGCGCGTGCCGGGCATCTACGCGCTGGACCGCGACGGCGGCGACCCGCGCGAACGCCTGCGCCGCGGGGCGCCGCTGCTCGCGCCCGAGCACGACGTGCACACGAACCACATCCACGCCGACGACCTTGCCCGTGCCTGCATCGCGGCGCTGTTCCGCGGCGCGTCGCAGCGCGTGTACCACGCGAGCGACGACAGCGAGTTGACGATGGGCGAGCACTTCGACGCCGTGGCCGATGCGTTCGACCTGGCGCGCGCACCCCGCCTGCCACGTGAGGCGATGCGTGCGGCGGTGTCGGAGGCGCAGTGGAGCTTCCTGTGCGAGTCGCGCCGCCTCGACAACGGGCGCCTGCACCGCGAGTTGCGCGTGCGCCTGGCCTACCCGACGCCGGGGGCGGCCTGGGCCGAGGCGCGCTCGAAGGACTGACGCGTCAGACGCCGGAGGCGCGCCTCAGTTGGCGGTGTCGGTCGACGGTGCTGACGTTCAAGGTCTGCAGCGCGCCGTTGCGTTCGACTTCGAGCGCGACCTCGCGCTCCGGCGCACCGCGCCAGAGCTGTGTCCAAAGCGCATCCAGGCTCGCCACCGGGGTGCCATCGATCGCCGCGATGCGGTCGCCAGCACGCAGGCCAGCCGCCTCGGCCGGGCTGTCGTCGTTGACGCGCACCACGCGCACCTGGCCGCCCTGTTCGATGCAGTTGATGCCGAGCCAGGCGCGCCGGCTCGCTGCCGTCGCGCCGGTGCGCCGCATCTCGCCGAGGATCGGCCGCAAGAGGTCGGTGGGCACGAACATGTTGCCGGGGTGTCGGGGCTGATCGTCAGCGGCGAACCCTCGGCCCAGTTGAGCGCCGCTCGAATGGTGTCGCGGCGCGCATTCGCAGGCTATTGGGAGTACCGCATCGACGGCGCCCTCTTCACCTCGCCACCCCGCACCGACCACAGCGGCGCCGGCCTGTTCAATCCGCGCGGCGAGCTGG
>DATLIE010000358.1:0-2799 GCA_035539635.1 Burkholderiaceae bacterium | reverse complement strand
GTCGTAGCCCCAGTCGGTGCCCGGCAGCTCGTGCACGACGACGTAGCTGGCTTCCTCGAGCGCCGCGTGTGGCGCCAGGTGGCGCTGCAGCACCGCGTCGGCGGCCTCGATGAAGCGCGCCTTCTGTTCGGCGGTGTTGGTACCGGCCGTGATGCGGACTTCGAGCATCGCGGTTGCCTTCTGCACGCGGCGGCCGCCGATCCACCATTGCGACGCGGGCACGGGCTCGAACACCACTGCCGTCACCGCGTCGCGCTTGCCCAGCGTGTCGACGGTCACCGCGGTCAGCGCTTCGGCCAGGCGTTGCTGCACCGGTTCGGACGGCAGCGGCGCGAGCTTGACGGTCAGCGTGGGCATGTTCAAGCCTCCCGGGGCAGCGGGCCGGGTGTGACGGCCGCGCGGCGAGTGGCTTGCCACAACGCGCGGGCGCTGTTAGCGACCCAGGTCGCTGCGTCACGCAGCGCCTGCCGGCGCAGCGCATGGGCCTCGCGCTTCGCCTGTTCGTAAAGGGCCTGGTGCTGTTGGGGGCTGAGGTGGCTCAACGGGGAGAAGTTGGTGTCCATGAGGCACTCCTGAAAGGGTGACTTCACTCTAGGCAGTGCCCGCGGTGCCGGAAACGGCACGCGCTTCAAAAGCGCCTTGCAGCCGCTGCAAAGCCGATCCGCCTACGATGCGGCCCATGGAGGGCCTGGCACTCGACGACCTGAAGCTGTTTGCCCGCGTCGCGGCGCTGGGCACGCTGTCGGCGGTGGCGCGCGAGCGCGACGCGCCGGTGAGCCAGATCTCGCGCGCGCTGGCGCGGCTGGAGAAGACCTGCGGGGCGCGCCTGATCCACCGCTCGACCCACGGCCTGGCGCTCACCGCCGAAGGCGAGACCTTCCTCGACTACTGCCGCCGCATCGCTGGCACGCTCGAGGAGCTGGAGGCCGACTTCGCGACCAAGGCGCGCGAGGCCAGCGGCCTGGTGCGCGTGGCCGCCAGCACGGTGATCGCGCAGTACCTGCTGCTGCCGAGCCTGGCGGGCCTGAACGCGCGCCACCCGCGGCTGCGCATCGAACTCGAGGTCAGCGACCGCCTGGTGGACATGGCGCGCGAGGGCATCGACATCGCGATCCGCACCGCGAGTGCGCTGGCCGACACCACGGTGGCGCGCCAGATCGGCCATCTGGGCCGCGCGATCTACGCGTCGCCGGCCTATGCCGCGCAGCATGGCCTGCCGACGCAGCCGGCCGACCTGCGCCAGCACCGCGTGATCGCCAACACGGCCGCGCCGCACCTGAACCACTGGCCCTTCCTCGTCGACGGCCAGCCGCTGAAGCTGCCGATCGAGGGCTACTGGCGCAGCAACGACACCGGCATCGTCGCCAACATGGTGCTCGAGGGCCTGGGCATCGGCCGGCTGTCGACGCTGGTGGCCGAGCCGATGGTGCTGCAGGGGCGGCTGGTGCGCGTGTTGCCGACCTTTGTTGATCCGCAGACGGTGGCGATCTACGCGGTGACCGCCGGCGCGCGCCAGCGCCTGCCCAAGATCAAGGCCTGCATCGACTACTGGGCCGAGTGGATCGGCGCGGGCGAACCGGCGCCGCGTGCGCCTATGCCAGCAACGAAGCCGCGCGCGCGCCGATCGCCAGCGACGCGGTGAGCCCGGGCGACTCGATGCCGAACAGGTTCACGAGGCCGGGCACGCCATGCGCTGCCGGCCCGTCGATGCGGAAGTCCGCCGCGGGCTCGCCCGGGCCGACGATCTTGGGCCGGATGCCGCTGTAGGCGGGCGCGAGCGCGCCGTCAGGCAGGCTTGGCCAGTAGCGGCGGATGTCGATGGCAAAGGCGCCGAGGCGCGAGGCGTCGACCGCGTAGTCCTCGCCGGAGTCCTCGGGCAGCCAGTCCACGTCGGGTCCGAAGCGGCCCTGGCCACCGAGGTCGAGCGTGAAGTGGATGCCCAGGCCGGCACGGTTGTGCATCGGGTAGACAAGGCGTGAGAACGGCGCGCGGCCGGCGAGCGCGAAGTAGTGGCCGCGGCAGTAGCGCGTGCGCGGCACATGGCGTGTGTCGAGCCCGTCGATGCGGGCTGCCACGGCGCTGGCGTGCAGGCCCGCGGCGTTGATCAGCATGCGCGCGTGCAGGCGCATCGGCTCCGCGCCGCCGACCTGCACCTCGAAGCCGTCGCGCGTGACCGTGGCGCGCTCCCACGGGCTGTGCAAGGCGAGCATCGCGCCATGGTCCTCGGCCTCGCCCTGCAGCGAGAGCATCAGGCCGTGGCTGTCGACGATGCCGGTGGACGGCGAATGCAGCGCGGCGACGCAGCGCACGGCCGGTTCCAGCGCGCGCGCCGCCGCGCCGTCGATCAGCACCGCGTCGTCGACGCCGTTCGTGCGGGCCTGCGCGTGCAGCGCTTCGAGCGCCGGCACTTCGGCCTCGGTCACTGCCACCACCAGCTTGCCGCAGCGCCGGTGCGCAATGCCGCGCTCGGCGCAGCGCGCATACAGCGCCGCGCGACCTTCGACGCACAGCCTGGCCTTCAGCGAGCCGGGTGCGTAGTACAGGCCGGCGTGGATGACCTCGCTGTTGCGCGCGCTGGTGCCGGTGCCGATGCCCTCGGCGCGCTCGATGACGATCACCTCGCGGCCGGCGAGTGCCAGTTCCCGCGCGATCGCCAGACCGACCACGCCCGCGCCGATCACCAGGGCATCGACGCGCTCGCTCATCGGCGCGTCAGCCCGCGAGCAGGAAGTCCACGGCCCGGCGGTTGAACGCCTCGGCATGCGTCAGCGGCCCCATGTGGCCGGCGCCGGGCAGCAC
>DATLIE010000357.1:0-1790 GCA_035539635.1 Burkholderiaceae bacterium | reverse complement strand
AGCGCGACGCCAAAGCCGATCGAGAGGTTGTGCAGCAGGTCCATGCGGAGCTCCGTGGCGTGCGAGGGTCAGCCGAGGGCCGGCGGCAGCACCGGGATCGTGAGCGCAAGGCCCTTCACGAACACCAGCCAGCTGAAGAAGGTGAGGACCACGCACATGATCAGCGTGCCCTTCCAGTGGTACTCGTCGCCGGCCAGGCTCGCGATCCAGATCAGCACCGGCACCGCGACGACCAGGCCGGCCACCGGCAGCAGGAAGCCGAACAGCGCCACCGCGCCGAGGATCAGCCCCAGCGGCTTGAACGCGAGATCGCCGATCGGCGCCCCGCCCTCGCTCTCGATCGTGAGCGAGGTGAACAGCACGATCGCCCCCAGGATGCAGAGGATGATGCCGAGCAGGAGGGGGAAATAGCCCGGCCCCGGGCGGGCCGAATTGCCGAAGCTGTAGGTGGTCGCGCCGATGGCGAAGGCGAGGCCCACGGCCAGGAACATGATTCCCGACGCGAAGTCGCGCTGGCTCTTGATTTTCACTCGCTGTCTCCTCGAGCGCGCCTTCTGACGCTTGGTGGCGCGATTCTAGAAACCGCCCCCCGAGGGCTCGCGTGTGGTTTACACGTAGCGTCTGCGTGCCTGTCGCGAGCGTCAGCTTCGCCCGCGCTACTCCCAGCGCGGCGTGGCGCGCAGCACCTCGTCGAGCGTCGTGAGGCCCTGCGCCACCTTCATCGCGCCGGCCAGGCGCAGCGGCTGCAGGCCCTGCTGCGCGGCGCGCTTGCGCAGCGCGGCACCGTCGTAGTGGGGGTGGATGGCCCCCTGCAGCGCGTCGTCGAGCACCAGCAGCTCGTACAGTCCGCCACGCCCGCGAAAGCCGGTGTGGCGGCACTCCAGGCAGCCGACCGGCTTGCAGGGCCGGAACTCGCCCTTGAGCCGCCACGGCCGCACCGCCTCGTCGATCAGCTCGGTCGAGGCCTCGGGATCGGGCTGCTTGCAGGCGGGGCACAGGGTGCGCACCAGGCGCTGCGCCAGCACGCCGATGACGGTGGCGCCGATCAGGTAGGGCGGCACGCCGAGGTCGATCAGCCGCGTGACCGCCGCCGCGGCGTCGTTCGTGTGCAGCGTGCTGAACACCAGGTGGCCGGTCAGCGCCGCCTGGATCGCCATCTCGGCGGTGGCGAGGTCGCGGATCTCGCCGACCATGATGATGTCCGGGTCCTGGCGCATGAGCGCGCGCAGGCCCTCGGCGAAGCCGAGCTCGAGCGCGGGCTGCACCTGGGTCTGGTTGAAGGACGGCTCGATCATCTCGATCGGGTCCTCGACCGTGCAGACGTTGACCTCGTCGGTGGCGAGCCGCTTGAGCGTGGAATAGAGCGTCGTCGTCTTGCCGGAGCCGGTCGGGCCGGTGACGAGCACGATGCCGTGCGAGCGCGTGACCAGCTGCTCCCAGGCGCGCGCGTCGCGCTCGCCGAAGCCCAGCCCGGCGAGCGGCTTGATCGCCGTGTCGGGGTCGAAGATGCGCATCACCAGCTTCTCGCCGAAGGCGGTCGGCAGCGTGGCCAGGCGCATCTCGACCTCGCGCGCCGCGCCGTCGGGGCCCGGGCGGCGCGTCTTGATGCGGCCGTCCTGCGGGCGGCGCTTCTCGACCACGTCCATGCGGCCGAGCAGCTTGACGCGACTGGTCATCGCGGTCATGACCGACAGCGGCACCTGGTAGACGGTGTGCAGCACGCCGTCGATGCGGAAGCGGATCGCGCCCATCTCGCGGCGCGGCTCGAGGTGGATGTCGGAGGCGCGCTG
>DATLIE010000356.1:0-2551 GCA_035539635.1 Burkholderiaceae bacterium | reverse complement strand
TCGCTCGGGCTGTAGTAGGCCGCGATGTCGGTCTGCGCCAGGCCGTCCTTGCTGCGCGCCCATTGCGCCGCGTCCATGGCCAGCGAGGGCAGCGTCTGCAGCACGGGCACGCCGATGCGTTCGAGTTCGGCCTTGCGTTCGTTCGGGCTGAACACCAGCGCGGCGTTGACGAGGAGGTCGGCGACGCGACGCTCGCCCTCGCCGGCGTGCGTCATGCGGAAGAACAGGTCCTTCTGCTGGCGCGGGCCGTAGAAGGCGTAGGCGCGCAGGCCGTGCTGCGCGAGCGCGCCGATCAGGCGGTCGAGCCAGGCGGTGTCGTCGCGGGTGAGCGTGGCGCTGTTGACGGCGATGGCGACGGTGCCTTGACCGCCCGGCAGTGCCTCGACGGCCGCGATGCTGCTTTCGACGCGCGGCCAGTCGGGGTGATAGAAGCCCGCGAGTGGCAACGGCACGGGGTCGGGCAGCCCGGCGGCATCGCCGACACGTGCCATCGCCTGCACCGAGGCTTTCAGATTCGCCTCGCCTGGGAAGCGCCAGTAGGCACGCAGCCGCTGCGCCCAGGCTGCATCGACGCCGCGTTCGGCCGCGAGCGGCGGCACCTCGGGCGGTTTCTGGCCTTTCGCCACGAGGGCGAATTCACCGATCTGCACATAGGGAACGGAGGTTCGCTCGATGACATCGCCGAAGCGCGCTGCCGCCGACTGCGCGACGCTGAGGTGCGGCGCATCGATGACCAGCAGGCGCGCGCCATCGAGCGCGGTAGCCAGCGTCTCGGGTGTGTCCTGCGCAGCCGACACCACCTGCAGCGGCACGCCAGCCTCACGCGCAGCCGTCAGCAACCGCACCACGCGCGCAGGCGACACCAGCGCCGTGCTCAGCACGACCACGCGCGACCCGGCCGCCACCGCAGGCTGCGCCATCAGGCACAGGAGCCCAAGCCAGAAGACGAGAAGCCGCGTCACTTCCCGCCCGGCGCCGGCACCGCGTCCGCCGGCACGTAGATCATCGTGCCGTCCTTCAGGCGCCAGGCGGTGCCTGCCTTTTCGCCGTCGCCCTGCCCCGTCGCACCGCTGGCCTTGAAGCGCGTGACCTTCCGGCCTTCGCGCGTGATGATCTCCATGTCGGGCTGGCCCTCGTGGCGGATGACCGACACCTTGTCCTGCGAGAACGGGTTCACCGGGTTGTTGATGACCGCGATCATCAGCATGCCGATGACGAACATGAAAACGTCGATCAGGTTGATGGTCGAGAGCACCGGATCGTCGTCGTCGCTGTCCAGGCTGCTCAAGATCGAGAACTGCCTGCGGCTCATGACAGCCGGTCCCGCGCGTCGAGCAGCATCACCAGCTCGCGCATGAGCCAGCGGCGGCGCACCGTGTAGACCACGAAGGTGATCGAAGCCGAGGCCAGCGCCACGATCACGGCCGCGAACGCAGGCGCCAGGCTCTGCGCCACGCCCTGCGACTCACCCGAGGCCACGGCCACGAGCGCCGGGCCCATGGGAATCATGGTGGCGATCAGCCCCAGCATCGGCGCCACGCGGCTGCACAGGCGCACGCCTTCGAGCTGCTTGAGCACGACCAGCTCCATCTGTTCCTGGCTGGCCTGCGCATGAGGCTGCAGCACCAGCGCACGCGACGGGTCACGGCGGCGCTGCCACCACTCGATGCCGAAGGCGCCGAGGCAGCACACGGCATAGACGAAAGACAGCAGCACGCCGAGCGTCACGGGCCAGAGGAACAGGCGCGCGAGCTCGAAGAGAACGGTGTCGAAGGCCAGCATCAGGTGGGCTCCACGCAAGAAGATGAAGTGGAAGAAGAATCGAACAGGTCCGACGGCCGGCCCCAGCTTTCGTCGAACACCAGCGAGGCCAGCGGTGCGCGCCGGGCCCAGCGTTCGCGCTGCAGCATCGGCTCTTCGTAGAACGCATGCACCGGGCCCAGGCACAGCAAGGCGATCGGCTCGGCGCCTTCGGGCAGGCCGAGCAGCACGCCCAGCTCGGCGGGTTCGAACAGCGACACCCAGCCCATGCCCAGCCCTTCGGCACGCGCCGCAAGCCAGAGGTTCTGGATGGCGCAGGAGGCCGAGGCCAGGTCCATCTGCGGCAAGGTGCGGCGGCCGAACACGTGCGGCTCGCGGCCGTCGGCCAGCGTCACCACCAGCAGTTCGGCCGCGTCGAGCACGCCCTGCACCTTGAGGCGCATGAACTCGTCTTCGCGCTGGCCGAGCGCGCGGGCGGTGAGCACGCGTTCGCGCTCGACCACCTCATGCAACTGCCGGCGCAGCCCTTCGCCGCGCACGCGGATGAAGCGCCACGGCTGCATGAAGCCGACGCTGGGCGCGTGGTGCGCGGCGTCGAGCAGGCGGCGCAGCACCTCGGGCGCCACCTCGCCGCCCGCAAAGTGGCGCATGTCGCGCCGCTCATGGATGGCGCGGTATACCGCCCTCACCTCGTCGGCCGCGAAGGCTTGCGACATCGAAATCAGTCCTCGATGCCGCGCTGCGCCGGAATGCCGGCCTTGAATGCGTGCTTGACCATGGCCATCTCGGT
>DATLIE010000355.1:0-6869 GCA_035539635.1 Burkholderiaceae bacterium | reverse complement strand
GTGATGAAGAGGTAGGTCAGCCCGAGCTCACGCTGCAGTTGCCTGAGCAGGTTGAGGATCTGGGCCTGCACGCTGACGTCCAGCGCGGACGTCGGCTCGTCGCAGACGACCAGCTTCGGCTGCACGGCGAGCGCGCGGGCGATCGCGATGCGCTGGCGTTGGCCGCCGCTGAACTCGTGCGGGTAGCGATCGAGCACCTCGCGTCGCAGACCGACCTGGTCGACCAGCTGCTCAAGACGCTGGCGGCGCGCCGCCGCGTCCATCTCCGGCCGCAGCGCGGTCAGGCCCTCTTCCAGAATGTCGAAGACGCGCATGCGCGGGTCGAGCGACGCGTACGGATCCTGGAAGATGATCTGGACGTCGCGCCGCGCCGCTCGCAGCGCGTCACCGTCGAGCGTGAACAGGTTGTGCCCGCCGAGCAGCGCCTCGCCTTGGACGAGCGCCTGGCCGCGCAGCAACTGCACGATGGCCTTGCCGCTGGTGGTCTTGCCGCAGCCCGACTCACCGACCAGCGCCAGCGTGCGCCCGGTCGCGATTGAGAACGACACGCCGGCCACGGCATCGAAGTGGCCGGCCACGCGCTGCAGCAGACCCCGGCGAATGGGAAAGCGCACGCACAAGTCGCGCACGTCGAGCAGCGGCGTGACCGATGCAGCATCCTTCCCCCGGGTGTCTGCGGCCGCTAGTGCGCGCGCGGCCTGGGCCGCTGGCGGTTGAGCAACAGCGCCGGCGACATACAGCAGGCAGCGAACGCTGCGCGTCGGCCCCAAGGCGTCCAACGCCGGCACCGTGCTCGCGCAGTGCGCCATCGCGCTGGCGCAACGCGGCGCGTAGCGGCAGCCTTCGAAGGCTTGCGTCAGCGCGGGGACCGTCCCGGGGATGGCGGCCAGCGGCTCGCCGCGGCGGCCTCCGGGCAGCGCGCGCAACAGCGCCTGGGCGTATGGGTGCTTCGGTGCACGGAAGAACTCGTCGGCCGTGGCCACTTCGACGATCTGCCCGGCATACATCAGGGCCACGCGCTGCGCCCTGCCGGCCACGACGCCCAGGTCGTGCGTGATGAGAAGCAGGCCCATGCCCTGTTCGCGCTGCAGGTCGCCGAGCAGGTCGAGGATCTGCTTCTGGATCGTGACGTCCAGCGCCGTGGTGGGCTCGTCGGCGATCAGGAAGCCGGGCTCGGTGGCGAGCGTCATCGCGATCATCACGCGCTGCTTCTGCCCGCCGCTCATGCGGAACGGGTACTCGTCGACACGGCGCTCGGGCTCAGGAATACCCACCCTGCCCAGCCACTCGACCGCCTTGGCGCGCGCGGCGGCGCCGCGCAGCGGCGTGTGGGCTTCGATCGCCTCAACGATCTGGTCGCCCACCTTCATCACCGGATTCAGGCTGGTCGACGGTTCCTGGAAGATCATGCCGATGCGCCCGCCGCGCACCGCGCGCATCGCGCGCTCCGGCAGTGCGAGCGTGTCGCTGCCGTCGAGTTCGACGCGACCGGCCAGCACGCGCCCGTTGTCCGGCAACAGGCGCAGCAGCGCCAGCGCGGCCATGCTCTTGCCGCAGCCGCTTTCGCCCACCAGCGCAAAGGTCTCGCCGCGCGCGATCGACAGACGCAGCCCTTCGACCGCGCGCACCAGACCCGCTTCGCTGTCGAGCCCGACGCCGAGATCCTGGATGTCGAGCATCGTCAGGGCACCCGTGGCTTGCGCTCGAGCACGCGCGGGCCTTTCGGCCGCGCCCGCGGGTCGAACGCATCGCGCACGCCATCGGCAAACAGGTTGGCGGCCAGCACGAGCGCGAGCATGCAGAAGAAGGCCGACGCGAACGGCCACCAGATCACCGGATCGCGATTCATCTCGTTGCGGGCCTGGTTGATCATGCCGCCGAAGCTGTTCATGGTCGGATCGACCCCCACGCCCACGTACGACAGCACCGCTTCGTAGAGCACCAGCGACGAGAACTCGAGCACCGTCACGATCAACACCAAGTGTGCGACGTTGGGCAGGATGTGGCGGCTCATGATGCGACCCGGCCCGACCCCGAAAGCCTGGGCCGCCTGCACGTAGTCGAGTTCGCGCAACTTGAGCGTCTCGGCACGCAGCAGCCGGCACAGGCCGGCCCAGCCGGTCAGCCCCAGCACCATGCAGAGCATGAAGAGCTTCAGGTCCGATCGCTCGAGCCCGGTCTCGAACATGTCGGGGTTCTTGTCGAGGAACACCTGCACCATCAGCACCAGCGCCGCGATCAGCAGGATGTTCGGCACCGACGACAGCACGGTGTAGAGGTACTGGATGGCCTCGTCGAGCCAGCCCCTCGCGTAGCCGGCCACGATGCCCAGCACCACGGCCAGCGGGAGGGTGGCCAGGGTGGCCAGGGCACCGATCACGAACGCGGTGCGCACGCTCTTGAGCGTCTGGTACAGCACGTCGTTGCCGGTGACGTCGGTGCCGAGCACGTGGTATCGCATCGCCAGCGCGGCCACCCCACCGACGACCAGCCCCAACGCGACCAGCGTGGCGATGGCCACGCGCCATGGGATCGGCGTGCGCCCCCGTCTCACGTCGCTCCACACCACTCGCCAGTCCTGCCCGGCCGAACGCGCCAGCCACCTCACAAGCAGCGCCGACAGCGCCGCCGCCGCGGCCAGCCCAGCCAGCGCGCCCCCCAGCGCACGCCACAGCAGGTCGCCCGCCCATTGCGTGGAGGGATCGCTGAGGTGCGCGCCGCCGTGCAAGAGGCGCGGCGCCACGCGCTCGACCCGACCGCCCTCGCGCTCGACGGACTCCTTGGTGAAGCTGACGTAGGACAGCGGCCGCGAGTAGGTCGTCTCACGCGACTCGATCAGGCGCGACAGCAGGCCGTCGAGCAGCGACCACGTGCGGGTGTCGTGGGCGACGCTTGCGGGCGCGGCACCCGGTACCGGCGGCAGCCGGGGGCGGTAATGCAGGCTGTCGGCGAGCGTCACCAGCAAGCAGGCCAGCAGCACCACCGACGACGCGAGCGCCGGCGCATCGGCGAACACCTTGCGCCAGTTCGCGCGCAGGTGGGCGCGCCGCGCGACCTGCCAGCCGTAGGCGCCGAGCGCGACCATCAGCATCCACACGGCCGCGTCGGTCCACAGGAGTACGAACTTCGGCATGCCGTGTGCCTAGGCGAGCCGGACCCGCGGGTCGACCAGGGTGTAGGCGACGTCGATCAGCAGGTAGCTCGCGATGTAGAGCAGCGACCCGACGAACACCATCGTGCGCACGATGGCGAAGTCCTGCTTCGTGATGGCCTCGATGGCGTAGGCCCCCAGGCCGGGGATGCCGAAGAAGCTCTCGAACACGAGGCTGCCGAGAAACACATACGGTAGGTAGCCGCCGGCGCTGGTGACGATCGGGATCAGCGCATTGCGCAGCACGTGCCGCGACAGCACCCGGGCCTCCGACAGCCCCTTGGCGCGCGCGGTGCGCACGTAGTCCTTGCCGACCTCCTCGAGGAACATGGCCCGGTACAGCCGAGCCTCCGTGCCCAGCCGGGCCAGCGTCGACAACACCACCGGCAGGACCAGGAAGCGCACCAGGTCCAGCCCCCCGGTGTAGCCCGAGGCCGGCAGCAGCTTGAGCACGCGGGAGAACAGGAACTGCCCGACGATGATGTAGAACAGCGCCGAGATCGACAGCATCACCACGCAGAGCACCACGCCGGCGAGGTCGAGCTTCGTGTGCCGCACGGTCACGAGCAGCAGTGCAAAGCCGACGCTGGCCAGCACCTGCAGCACGAAGATCGGCAGCGCCAGTTGCAGGCTGACCCCCATGCGCTGCGCCACCTCGGCGCCGATGTCGCCGGCGCTGTCGCCGTCGGCACGACCGAAGCGCAGGCTGAACAGCGACACCGAGCGCTCCCAGAACACGGTCTGCGTGACCCTGCCCGCGCCGGGTTCGGCCTCGTTCCAGTACAGAGGCTTGTCGTAGCCGCGCTCGACCTTCCACTTCTGGATCAGGTCCGCTGTGACACGCTTGCCCCCGATGTTCAGGCGCGCCATGTCGTCCGGCGTGCTGACCGTGAAGAAGAGGAAGAAGGTCGCCAGGTTGACGCCGATCAGCACCAGCACGCCATACAGCGCACGACGGACGATGTAGCGAAGCATCGTGCGGATCAGGCGGGCAGCACGTCGCCGCGTGCGTTGGTGCGGGCGCGGCGATTCAGGCTGCGGTGCACGTAGGCCACCACCCCCACCAGCGCAGCGGCCAGCAACAGCAGCGGCCACCAGATCGGACGGTTCCACACGCCCAGGGCTGCGACGCGGGCCGGCACATCGAGCCGCAGGTAGCGGCCATGGTCGCGAATCAGCAGCGACGGCTTGGAGTTCCTGACCCAGGCCTGCACGGCCGTCGACGCCCATGGGAAGAAGCCCATGCTGCCCGGCGCATCCTGCTGCAGGATCTGCACCGCCCGATCGATCACCGCCTGCTTCGGCGGCCCGTCCTCGAGCGTCTTCAGCTGCGCGAACAGGCGGTCGAACTCCGGGTTCTGGTAGTTGGCGGTGTTCTCCCCGTCGGACACGGCCTTGGCGTTGGGGCCGTAGAACAGGAACAGGAAGTTCTCGGCATCGGGGTAGTCGGCGTTCCATCCGCTCCAGAACACCTGGTGCTTGCCCTTGCGCACCTTGTCCTGGAACTGGCTGTTGTCGGTGGCGCGCACCTCCAGCTGGATGTCGATCTTCGCGAACTGTCGTACCACCCAGTCGATCTCCGGCTTGCGCTCGGGCGTGGGCGGGTAGTAGACGTCGTAGTTCAGCGACAGGGGCTGCCCCGTCGCGGCGTCGCGCCCCTGCGGGTAGCCGGCCTCGGCCATCAGCTTGCGCGCCTCGTCGATTGAACGGCGCACCGCCGTGCCGGCGTGCAGGCGGTGCGTCACCGGATTCACGCCTTCAGGCGTGCCGTCGCGCGAGCCCGGAATGCCGATCGGCAGCGGGCTCATCGCCGTCGGTCCGCCCTTGCGCGGAAAGATCTTCGAGTACTCCTCCCAGTCGATGGCGATCGAGATTGCCTGACGCAGCTTGCGCGCGCGGGCGCGCCCCTGTGCCGACGCGCCACCGCCCAGCACGGGGTCGAGCATGTTGAAGGCGATGTAGTAGCTGTTGACGTCGGCGTACTTCGGGAAGTCGAACCCCTTGCGCTCGTAGTCCGCGCGCACCGCTTCGGAGTCGAGCATCTCCACCACATAGGTCATCCCGGTGTCGGTGCGCTCGAACACCTCGAAGTCGTAGTGCCCATCGCGAAACTTGTTGCGCTGCGGCGCGCCGTCGCGCTCGACCACCGAGACGATCTTGTCGACGAAGGGCGTCTTCTTGCCGCAGTCGACCAGCAGACCCGCCTTGCGATCCTCGGGCATGCCCTCGCACGGATAGGGCTCGCCGCGATAGTTCGGGTTGCGCTGCATCACGATGCGCCGGTCCTTCTCGAACTCGGTGACCATGAAGGGCCCTGTGCCCACCGGCCAGTGGTCCAGCGAGATGCCTCGCTCGGCCATCCCCGGCTGGGCGTAGAAGGCGTCCGCCTCCCACGGCACCGGGGCGAGGAAGGTCATCTGCATCCAGTACTTCCATTGCGGGTACTTGCCTTTGAGCCGGATGCGCAGCAGGTGCTTCTCCGGCGCACTGGCACCTTCCAGCGTCCAGCGCCGAAAGTCGAGGAAGGGCTTGTCGGCGCTCGACGGGTCGAGCCCCTCTCTCAGCTTCGCGTCCTCCTTCTTGATCAGCTCACCGTAGTCAGCCAGGCCGACGACGTACTCGGCGAACAGGCCGAAGATCGGTGTCGTGATGCGGGTCGTCGCGTGCCGCTTGAGGGCGTAGACGAAGTCCTCGGCCACCAGCTCGCGCGTGCCGGCGTGCTCGAAGTCCATCGGCGAGTGGCGATCGCCGATGTCGCCCGGCCCCATCGCGAGGTAGCGGTACCCGCCCCGCTCGTCCTTCGCAAACGCGGGATGCGGCTGGAACAGGATGCCCGGCTTGATCGGCACCTCGTACACGCTCTCGGCGATCTGCTCGGCCGGCGCGTCGGCTGCCAGGCGGCGGCCCTGTGCGTCCAGATAGATCGGCGGCACAACCGCCGCCGCCGACTTGGGCTCGAGTTCGAACGGGCGCTTCAGGTAGTGGTAGCCGTAGGGCGGCTCGTAGACCTGATAGGTCACCAGCGTGTCGTTGGACCAGTACGACGCGGTCGGATCGAGGTGCCGCGGCGTGTTCTCGATCATCGCCGAGTAGATCGTGTTCTCGGCCGCCGCATGCTTCGGCCAGGGACTGTTGTCGCAGGCCACGACGAGAGCGGCGACGCCCAGCGCCGCCCACCGCCCAGCCGCCCACCCACAGCCCATGTCGTGCCCCCGAGAAACCAAATCGCCTCGCGTCGACAACCGCTCGTGACGGCCGGGATCGCAAGGCGTGGCGCGGATTCTAGCGGCGCACTGCGCGGGCCGACCGGGCCCTACCAGCCGATGAAGGCCTCTCGCCCTTGGGTTGCCAGCGTGACGCGAGCGCCGACCGGCAACATCACGGTGGTGGGCACGTGGCCATGCGGCAGGCCGGTGAGGATGGGCGTGCGCGTCACCGAGCGCAGGTGCGCGACCGCCGCCTTCAGGTCATAGCCGCGGTCCAGCGGCGACGCCTTCCAGGCGCTGAACTGCCCCAGCACGACCGCGCGCTGCGCGTCGAGCACGCCGGCCTGGTGCAGATGCAGCAGGTTGCGCTCGACGCGGTAGGGGTGTTCGTTCACGTCCTCGAGAAACAGCACGCCGGCCTTGATGCGCGGCCAGTGCGGCGTGCCGAGCAGGCTGGTCACCATCGTCAGGTTGCCGCCCCACAGCACGCCCTTGACGTCCAGGCCCTCGAA
>DATLIE010000354.1:0-8370 GCA_035539635.1 Burkholderiaceae bacterium | reverse complement strand
GTGAACAGGTTGCCCATCGCGTGGCCGACGCCGGCCGCCGAGTGCAGATTGACGAAGGCCGCGTTGCGCGTGGCCTGCGCATAGCCGTCGGCCATGCCGAGCACCACCGACTCCTGCAGGCCGAGCAGGTAGCGGAAATCGGCCGGGAAGTCGAGGAAGAGCGGCAGCTCGGTCGAGCCGGGATTGCCGAACACCGAGGTCATGCGGTGCTCACGCAGCAAGGCGATCACGGCCTCGCGCACGCTGAGGCGGGCGCTGGCGCTGAGCGCGGACGGGAGGGCGTTCATGCGCGCAGTGTGGAAGCTGCCCATCGATGCATCAATACAATGAACCGGATAAGCGGTATGCACGGCATGAATATCCGCGACATCGACCTCAACCTGCTGCGCCTGTTCGACACGGTGTACCGGCTGCGCAGCGTGAGCCGGGCCGCCGAGGCCATGCAGCTGTCCCAGCCCGCGGCGAGCCAGGGCCTGGCGCGGCTGCGCGCGCAGGTGCACGATGCGCTCTTCGTGCGCGCCGGCCGCGGCGTGCGCCCGACGCCGCGCGCCGACCGCCTGGCCACCGCGGTGCAGGCGGCGATCGCCACGATCGAGGAAGCGCTCAACGAAGGCGAGCGGCTCGACGCCCGAAGCGCGCGCCTGGTGCAGCGCCTGCACCTGAGCGACATCGGCGAGGCGCGCTTCCTGCCCGATCTGATGGCCACGCTGCACCGCGAGGCACCCGCAGTGCAGGTGCAAAGCGCGCCGCTGCCGCACGAGGAGATCGCCGGCGCGCTCGACGCCGGGGTGATCGACTTCGCGATCGGCTTCCTGCCCTCGGTGCGCGGCACGCAGCGCGCCGAGCTGCTGCGCGACCGTTATGCGGTGCTGCTGCGCGCCGGCCACCCGCTGGCGACCGCGGGCCGCGCGCCGCGCCTGGCCGACCTGTCACGCCTGGAGTACGCCGCGGTGCGCTCGCATTCGGAGACGCTGCGCATCCTGCAGCAGCTGAAGCTGCAGGACCGTTTGCGCCTCACCGCAGCGCATTTCCTCGCGCTGCCGGCGATCGTGCAGCAGACGGACCTGGCACTCGTGATGCCTCGCAACATCGCGCGCGGCTTCGCGGCCGGCGGCGCGTTCGCGCTGGTCGAGCCGCGCCTTCCGCAGAGCGAGTTCGCGGTGTCCCTGCACTGGAGCCGGCGCTTCGAGTCCGACCCGGCGCACCGCTGGATGCGCCAGCTGCTGCTGCGCTTGTTTCGCGAGCCGCGTTGAGCCGCCCTGTTCAGAGCACGGCCGCGAAGGCCTCGGCAACCTGCTCAACGTTGCGCGTCGACAGCCCGGCCACGCACATGCGGCCCGAGCGCACCAGGTACACCGCATGCTCCTCGCGCAGGCGGTCGACCTGCGTGGCCGTCAGGCCGGTGTAGCTGAACATGCCGCGCTGGGTCAGGAAGTAGCCGAAGTCGCGCCCCGGCAGGCGCGTGGCGAGCACGGCGTGCAGGCGCTGGCGCATCGCCAGGATGCGTTCGCGCATCGCCGCGACCTCGCCTTCCCACCGGCGGCGCAGCGCCGGGTCGGCGAGCACCCGCGCGACGATCGCGCCGGCGTGGATCGGCGGGCTGGAGTAGTTGCGGCGCACCGTGGCCTTGAGCTGGCCGAGCACGAGTTCGGCCTCGGCGCGGTCGGCGCAGACCACCGACAGCGCGCCGGCGCGCTCGCCGTAGACGCTCATGCTCTTGGAGAAGCTGTTGGCGACGAAGAAGATGAGGCCTTTCGAGGCCATCAGGCGCACCGCGTAGGCGTCCTCGTCGATGCCGTCGCCATAGCCTTGGTAGGCGAGGTCCAGGTAGGGCAGCAGGCCGCGCTCGGCCAGCAGCGGCACCAGAGCGTCCCACTGCGCGTGCGTCAGGTCCACGCCGGTCGGGTTGTGGCAGCAGGCGTGCAGCAGCACGACCGCGCCGCGCGGGACGGCGCGCAATGCCTCGCACATCGCGTCGAACTTCAGGCCTCCGCTCGCGGGGTCGTAGTACGGGTAGGTGTGCACCGCGATGCCGGCGCCCTCGAACATCGCGCGGTGGTTGTCCCATGTCGGGTCGCTGACCCAGACCTCGGCGGCCGGCAGCCAACGTTTGACGAAGTCCGCGCCGACCTTCAGGCCACCCGACGAACCGACCGTCTGCAGCGTCGCGATGCGCCCGTCCTTCAAAGCCGGGTGATCGGCCCCGAACAGCAGCGCCTGCACCGCGCGCCGCATCGCGGGGTCGCCCTCGATCGGCAGGTAGCTCTTGGTGGCCGAGGCGGCGAGCATCTGCGCCTCGGCCTCGCGCACGCTGGCCAGCACCGGAATGCGGCCCTCGTCGTCGAAGTAGATGCCAATCGACAGGTTGACCTTGTGCGGCCGGGGGTCGGTCTGGAAGGCCTCGTTGAGGCTCAGGATGGGGTCGCCCGCGTAGGGCTCGAGGTGTCCGAAAACGCTCATGCTGCCAATGCCGCCTCGATGTCCTTGCGCAGGTTCTCCGGTTCCTCGTTCGGGGCGTAGCGCTTGATCACCTTGCCGTCGCGGCCGACCAGGAACTTGGTGAAGTTCCACTTGATCGCCTCGCTGCCCAGCAGGCCCGGCGCCGAACTCTTGAGCCAGGCCCACAGGGCGTCGGCACTGGCACCGTTGACATCCACCTTGGCCATCATCGGAAAGCTGACCCCGTAGTTCACCTCGCAGAACGAGGCGATCTCGTCGTTGTTGCCGGGGTCCTGCGCGCCGAATTGGTTGCAGGGGAAACCCACCACCACCAGGCCGCGCTCGCGATAGTCGTCCCACAACGCTTCGAGGCCCTTGAATTGCGGCGTGAAGCCGCAGGCGCTCGCGGTGTTGATGATCAGGAAGACGCTGCCGCGCTTGGCCGCGAAGTCCGCGCGCCGCCCCGCGATCGAGGTGGACGAGAAGTCGTACAGGGTGCGCTCGGGCATGTGGGGCCTTCCTTGGGCGGGTGGCCGCCGCAGGCCGCGCAGCCGAAGCACGATCGTAGCGCCTGGCGCGTGCGCCCCGCGGTTCTAGGGGTCCACTCGCGTTGACAGCCCCAGAGGGGCCACCGAACATGCCTTGAGCTTCCGGAACGCTTCCTTGGACGATCGAGAGACGACGGCGGGATTACCCCCCACGGCACACCGCGTGCTGCTGCTTGGATTCGGTGAATTCGAGCGCCACGCGCTGACGTCGTATCTGCGCCTGTCGGGATCGCGCGACCCCCGCTTCGAGCAAGCCGACAGCATCGAGCAGGCCGACTTCGTGATCGCCGACGCCGACCACCCGGGCGCGATCGACGCGGTGCTCGTGGCCGACCGCGTGCCCGACACCGTGTTCATCGGCTCGCTGGCGCCGGAGCGGGCGCTGGCCTGGGCCATGCGACCGATCGACCCGCTGCAGGTGTTTCGCGAGCTGGACGCGGCCGTGGCGCTGCGCCGGGGGGCGCGGCCCGACCACAGCGCACCCCACACCACGTCGCCGGGTGAACTCGACGCCCCAATGCGCCGTGCCGGAGACCTGACCGCGCCGACCGCCGCGCTGGTCGTCGACGACAGCGAGATCGCGCTGCGCTACCTGCAGCGCCAGCTCAACGCGATGGGCCTGCGCACCGAAACGGCAGCCCACAGCAAGCAGGCGCTGCAGCTGCTCTCGCGGCAGCGCTACGACGTGGTGTTTCTGGATGTCGATCTCGGCCCCCAGTCCGACATGGGCGGCCTGACGCTGTGCCAGCACCTGAAGACCCAGCACCGGCCGCCCGGCACCGGGCTGCCGCCCAAGGTGGTCATCGTGTCGGCGCACGACAGCCCGACCGATCGCGTGCGCGGCACCTTCGCGGGCTGCGACGCTTACCTGGCCAAGCCGCTGGACGACGAGGTGCTGCGGCGCCAGTTGCGCCAGCTCGGGCTGCTGGCGGACCTGCCATCCAAGCGCAGCCTGCGCAAGCGCCACCACGGCAGCAACGGCCAGGGGCCGGCAACCGGGCTCTGAGGCCCGTGCGGCTCAGGCGGCGTGGTGTTCGCGCGCCGCCAGCAGTGCGGCCGCGATGATCGCGATGCCGCCCCAGGCCAGGCGCACGTCCAGGGTGCCGGCGCCCAGAGCCAGCGCCGACGCGCTGGCGAACAGCACCTCGGTCAGCATGATCACGGCCGTGGCGTTGGCCGGCAGGCGCGCCGCGCCGTACTGGAGCGCCAGGTTGCCGGCGAGAAAGAGCAGACCCAGGGCCACGGCCCCCGCGATCCAGCCCGGCGCCGGCGCCGGCAGTAGGGCCGGCACGAGGCCCTGCATCGACAGGCCGCCGGCCAGCAGCGCGGCCACCAGCGCACCGCCGCTGAACATCGCCAGCGCCCGTGCGCCTTCCGATCGCGCAGCCTCGCGCCGCAGCATCACGTTGTTGAGGGCGAACGAAAAGCCGCCGATCACGCCGAGCACCTCGGGCAGCGTGCGCGGCAGGGGCCAACCCCCATCGTCGGGCCACAGGATGACCATCGCACCGGCCAGCGCCAGCACCACACGCGCCAGCGCGAGTCGCGTCAGACGCTCGTGCAGCAGCACGCGTGCCAGCAGCACGGCCCACAGCGGCATCAGATAGAACAGCAGCACGACACGCACGACGTCGCCGATCGTCACCGCCCAGTTGAAGGCCGCGTTGGTGGTGCCCGACGCCACGATCAGCACCCACAGCGCCGGGTGCGCGAGCACCTCGCGCCAGGCCCGCGGCTGCCAGCAGGCGATGGCCACAACGGCCAGCAGGTAGATCAGCGTCGTCGCCGCCAGCGGGTGCAGGCCGGCGTGTTCGAGCTGGCGAAAGGGCCACCAGCTGACGCCCCAGACGAAGGCGTTGAACATCAGGGCCAGGGCCGGGCCCAGCGACGCGGGGTGCCGCACGGCGCAGGGCTCAGTGCGGGTCGGAACGCGCGATCGCCAGCAGGCGTTCGACCTCGTCGCGGTGCTCGACCGTGTTGTGGCGGTGCCAACGCCGGATCAGCTCCATCGTGCCGGCGACGACCAGGCCGAAGATCGTGATCGCGCCGAACGCCGAGAGGCCGAACTTGGTCATCGCGGTGTAGAACGCGCCGAGGCCCAGGATGCAGGCCTGCTCGTTGAAGTTCTGCACGGCGATCGAACGGCCGGCGCCCATCAGGTTGTGGCCGCGGTGCTGCAACAACGCATTCATCGGCACCACGAGATAGCCGCCGATCGCACCCAGCAGGATCAGGAATGGCGCCGCCACCCAGACGTTGGTGATGAAGTTCATGCCGATCACCAGCAGCCCCATGCTGATGCCCAGCGGGATGACGCCGGTGGCGCGATCGAGCTTCATGAACATCGACGCGACGATGGCGCCCACCGCCGTGCCGACCGCCACCACGCCGACGAGACTCGAGGCCTGCGTCGTGTTGTAGTGCAGCGCCGCCGCGGCCCAGGCCAGCACGATATAGCGCAGATTGCCCGACACGCCCCAGAACAGCGTCGTCGTGGCCAGCGAGATCTGGCCCAGCTTGTCGGCCCACAGCCGTGCGTTGCACTGAGAGAAGTCGCGCACCAGCGCGACCGGCCGCTCCATGGGCAGCAGCGCGGCGTCGGTGCGCGGGATGTGCAGGTTGAACACCGCAGCGATCAGGTAGAACAGCACCATCGAGGCGATCGCCGCCTCGGGACCGCTGTCGATGCCGGTGTCGACCAGCGGCAGGTCGAAGCCCAGCAGCATCGGCGCGACCTGGGGGCCGATCAGCTGGCCGCCGAGCAGCACGCCGAGGATGATGGAGGCGATGGTCAGGCCTTCGATCCAGCCGTTGGCCTTGACCAGCTGCGAGGGCGGCAGCAGCTCGGTGAGGATGCCGTACTTGGCCGGCGAGTAGGCCGCCGCGCCCAGGCCCACCACCGCGTAGGCCAGCAGCGGGTGCGAACCGAACAGCATCATCAGGCAGCCCACCACCTTGATGCCGTTGGACACCAGCATCACCTTGCCCTTCGGCAACGCATCGGCGAAGGCGCCGACGAAGGGCGCCAGCACAACGTAGAACAGCGCGAACATCGGCACCAGCGCCGCGCGCTGCCACTCGGGCGCGCCGCTCGTGCGCAGCAGCTCCACCGCGGCGACGAACAAGGCGTTGTCGGCCAGCGAGCTGAAGAACTGCGCCGACATGATGGTGTAGAAGCCTCGTTTCATGCGCGGCGCAACGACGTGTCTCCGTGAGCAACTGAGCGGCCTCTGGCGGGCCGCTGCCCCGGCGGTACGAGGGCGCCGCGTTATAGCACGCGCCCCTCACGGCAGAATGGCACGATGCCGCGCCCGATCGAAGCCCTGATCCATGTCGACGCCCTGGTGCACAACCTTGCACGGGTGCGCGAGTGCGCGCCGGACGCCAAGGTCTGGGCCGTCGTCAAGGCCAACGCCTATGGCCACGGCATCGAGCGCGTGTACGCCGGGCTGCGCGGCGCCGACGGCTTCGCGCTGCTCGATCTGGCCGAGGCCGAACGGGTGCGCGCGCTCGGCTGGCGCGGGCCGGTGCTGCTGCTCGAGGGTGTGTTCGAGCCGCGCGACCTGGAGCTGTGCTCGCGCCTGGACCTGTGGCACACCGTGCACTGCAGCGAGCAGATCGACTGGCTGGCGGCGCACAAGACGCACGCGCCGCAGCGCGTGTTCCTCAAGCTCAACAGCGGGATGAACCGGCTCGGCTTCCGGCCGGAGGCGTTTCGCAGCGCCTGGACGCGGCTGAACGCGCTGCCGCAGGTGGGCGAGATCTCGCTGATGACGCACTTCGCCGATGCGGACGCCGACCCCGCGAGTGGGCGTGGTATCGGCGATGCCTTGGCTTTGTTCGACACGGCGACGCGCGATCTGCCAGGCGAGCGAACATTGGCCAACAGCGCCGCGACGCTGCGCCATCGCGGCGCTGCCGTGACGGCCGACTGGGTGCGCGCCGGCATCATGGGCTACGGCAGCGCACCCGACTTCCCCCAGCACGACATCGCCCACTGGGGCCTGCGCCCGACGATGACGCTGCGCTCGAAGCTGATCGCCACCCAGCGCCTCGCACCCGGCGACCGCGTCGGCTATGGCAGCAGCTTCACGGCCGAGGCGCCGATGACGATCGGCGTCGTCGCCTGCGGCTATGCCGACGGCTACCCGCGCCACGCACCGAGCGGCACGCCCGTGCTGGTGGACGGCGTGCCCACGCGCAGCGTCGGCCGCGTCAGCATGGACATGCTGACCGTGGACCTGACCCCCGTGCCCGCAGCGGGTCCGGGCAGCGAGGTGACGCTCTGGGGCGAAGGCCCGCGTGGCGCGCAACTGCCGATCGACGCGGTGGCGCAGGCCGCCGGCACCATCGGCTACGAGCTGATGTGTGCGTTGGCGTTGCGGGTGCCCGTCCACGCCGTCTGACCCGCCGACCCCCTGGGGTGGCATGCGATCATCGGCGCATCACAGCGGAGGTTCGCATGGGGCTCATCATCACCATCGTGGTCGGACTGATCGTCGGCGCCATCGCACGCTTCATCATGCCGGGCGACCAGCGGATGGGCTGGATCATGACCTGCCTGCTGGGCATCGGCGGGTCGCTGCTGGCCGGTTACGCAGGTCAGCTGATGGGCATGTACGCGGTCGGGCAGCCCGCAGGCTGGATCGCGTCGGTGGTCGGTGCGCTGGTGCTGCTTTTCGTCGTCGGAAAGCTGCGCAGCCGCACCCACACGCAGTGATGTCCAACTGGCGGTGAAGCCCGCACGCATCGCCGTCGACCCCGCCGAGGTCACGCTGACGGCAATCCGCGCCCAGGGTGCGGGCGGGCAGAACGTCAACAAGGTGTCGAATGCGGTGCACCTGCGCTTCGACATCCGCGCTTCATCGCTCCCCGATGACGTGAAGGCACGCTTGCTGGCGTTGGCCGACACGCGTCTCACGACCGAGGGCGTGCTCGTGATCAAGGCGCAGGAGCACCGCAGCCTGGAGATGAACCGGACCGACGCGCTGGCGCGCCTGGACGCGCTGGTGCAGTCGGTGGCCGTGCCGCCGCGCAAGCGCAAGCCCACACGCCCGACGTTCGGCTCCAAGCTGCGCCGCCTCGAAGGCAAGTCGCAACGCGCCCAGGTCAAAGCCCTGCGCTCGGGACGCGGCGGCGACGGCTGAGCGGCCTGGGTTCGGGCGGTGACAATGCGCTCCATGGCACGCGAGAAGTCGGAGTTCAGCTGCAGCGAGGGTGGTGCGACGAGCCCGAAGTGGCTTGGCAAGTGCCCGGGCTGCGGCGCCTGGAACACGCTGGTCGAGGGCGTGGCCGAATCGGCCGGCCGGCACCGCTTTCAAGCCCTGGCCAAGAGCGCTCCCGGGACCACGCTGGCCTCGATCTCGGCCAGCGTGGTCACGGG
>DATLIE010000353.1:0-5262 GCA_035539635.1 Burkholderiaceae bacterium | reverse complement strand
TACGTGACCGCGCTCGACGCCGGGCACGCGTCCGCGCTGGCCGGCGTGCCGCTGCACCAGCCGGCGTGGCATTTCACCGAGGGCGGCCGGGTCGGCCCAGCCGCCTTCGGTGAAGTGCCACGCCGGCTGGTGCAGCGGCACGCCGGCCAGCGCGGACGCCTGCCCGGCATCGAGCGCGGTCACGTACGCCGTCGGCAGGCGTTGCGCGTGCAGCAGTGCCTGCATGTCATCGATGCGAAGGCCGGCGTTGATGCGCAACAGGCCATCTGCGGCGCAGACCACGCCGGCCGCGCGCGCTTCGCGCACCCAGCGCGCCGCGACGAAGCTGGCCGCGCGGTGCCAGCGCATGTGCGGGCCGTCGTCGCGCCCGACCGTGCCGTGGAACAGGCCCGCCGGGTTGCCCGAGGCCTGCGACGCGGGCTGGTCGTGGCGGTCAAGCACGGTGCACGGCACCCCCAGGCGCGCGAGTGCGCGGGCCGTCGCGGCGCCCGCCAGACCCGCGCCGACGACGAGGGCGTGCGCCGGTGGTGCCGCCGGCAGCGCGCGGCCGGGCGGACGCACGGGCACGAAGCGCGGCGCGTAGCGCGCCAGCGTGATGTCGCGCTTGAAGCCCGGACCGGGTGCGGCCCGCACCTCGAAGCCGGCGGCCGCCAGGCCGTCGCGCACCGCGCGCGCGGCGCTCCAGGTTGCGGCCGTGGCGTCGCGCGCGGCCAGGCGTGCGAGCGCAGCGAAGAGCGGCGGCGACCACATGTCGGCGTTGCGCGCCGGTGCGAAGCCGTCCAGGAAGAAGGCATCGACGTCGGCCACCAGCTCGCGCGCCAGGACCGTTGCCTCGCCGAAGGCGAGTTGCAGGCGCACCCGGCCCGACTCGAAGTCGAGCCGGTGCAGGTTCGGCGTCAGCGGCGGCCAGGCGTCGGTCAACTGGCGCGCGAGTTCGGGCCACGGCGCACGCGCGAGGGCGCGCTGCAGGTCGTCGTGCGTCAGCGGATGCTTCTCGAGCGACACGAAGTGCAGTTGCCCGCAGCGTGCGGGGTCGTCGCGCCAGGCGGCCCAGGCGGCAAGGAAGTTGTGGCCGAGGCCGAAGCCGGTTTCGAGGATCACGAAGCGCGTGCGGCCCTGCCAGCGCTGCGGCAGGCCGTTGCCGGCGAGGAAGACTTCGCGGGCCTGGGCGAGGGCGCCCTCGCGCGGGTGATAGACGTCGCCGAACGCCGGCGCACGCGGGGCCGCCGGGTCGCTGGCGAAGTCGACCTCGGCCGGGACGATCGGCTCGGTCTTCAAGCGAGGGTCACGCGTCTTGCGCGCGCGCCGCGAGCCAGGCCAGCAGCGGTTCGCGCACCGCATGAAGGTTGCGGTAGGCGAGCACGGCGTCGCTCATCGAGGCGATGGCGTCGTGCAGGCGCCGTGCCCGGCCGGGCGGGTCGATGGCCTGCGCCAGAGGCACGCTGTCGATGCCGATCGTGAACACGGCCTGGCGCAGTGCGGGCAACGGAATGAAGGTCTGGCGCTCGCTGCGGAACCAGGCGCGCGCGGACGTCGCATCGGCGAAGGCGTCGGCGGGCCAGGGCGATTCGTCGGCCAGTGCCGGATGCGCATTCAGCCGCGGCTGGCGCGACACGGTCCAGACGAAGCGCTCCCAGCGCTCGGGGCCGCAGACCATGCGCGTCAGGTGTTCGGCGGCGCGCACGATCAGCGCGGCGTCGGCCACCGGCCCGTGCACCTCGGCGAAGGGCCGGCCCACCTTGTCGGCCGGCGCCCAGTGCGACGGCAGGCAGGCGGCGATCCACGGAATCGACGCGCGTTCGCCGTCGACGATGGCGAAGTCTTCGGCGAAGGCCAGGCTGAGCAAGCCGGCGAGGCGCCAGCCGTCGGGCAGGCCGTCGAGGCAGCGCGACAGCTCGTCGCCGAGGCCGAACACGCCTTCGGCCAGTTGCTGCACCCGGTCCCGTTCGACCGCGACGCCGAGGTGCAGCGCGCAGGCGCGGCGGCCGTCCCACTGCCACGCCTGCGGGTGCTCGCACGCCGCGTGCTCGGCCAGTGCCTGCAGCGCCGGCGCGTCGTCGAAGCCCGGCTCGCGCACGAAGGCCTCGCCCGCATAGGCCGACAGCACGGCCAGCTTCTCGCGCTGGTGGCGCGACCCGGGCGCCAGCGGCGTGAGTTGCGGCACGCCCGGCGCGAGGCGGCGCAGGCCCGGCTGCATGCGAAACGGCGCCTGCACCGCAGCGTCGAAGTCGAAACTCATCGTCAGGCGGCGCTTGAAGCGAGGCGTTTCGCCGGCATCATCGGTCGGTCCATCGAACGGGAGTGTGCCTTGTCCTTCGATCCTTCCTGGCTGGCGTGGGCGGGTGTGGCGACGCTGATCGCGGCCGGCATCGCCGGCACGGTGCTGCCGGCCCTGCCGGGCACGGTGCTCGTGCTGGCCGGCATCGTGTGGGGCGCCTGGCTCGACGACTTCGTGCGCGTGCCGGTGTGGGTGGTGGTGCTTTGCGCGGTGCTCGCAGCCCTGGCCTGGGCCACCGACTATGTGGCCGCGATGATGGGCGCCCGGCGCGTGCGCGCGAGCGGCTGGGCCCTTGCCGGTGCGGCCGCGGGCACCGTGGCCGGCGTCTTCACCGGCTTCGTCGGGCTGCTCTTCATGCCACTGCTGGGCGCGATGGCGGGCGAGTGGTGGGCGTTGCGCCACCAGCCCGGGGCCACCGTCACGGCCAACGGTCAGCGCGCGCTGACGGTGGGCATGGCGACCTGGCTCGGCATGCTGATCGGCACCGCCGTGAAGCTGGCCCTGGTGTTCGTGATGGTCGGCGCCTTCGTCGCGGCGTACCTGTTCTGACCCCCCAAAGCGGACAGGGCGCCCTGGGGCGCCCTGTTCACGGTGCCGAAGGCTCAGACTCTCTTGCGGTACTCGTGCGTGCGGGTGTCGATCTCGACCTTGTCGCCGTTCTCGACGAACAGCGGCACCGCGATCTCGAAACCGGTGCCGACCAGCTTGGCCGGCTTCATGACCTTGCCCGAGGTGTCACCCTTGACGGCCGGCTCGGTCTCGATTTCGCGCACCACCGTGGTGGGCAGTTCGACCGAGATCGCCTTGCCGTCGTAGAACACCACCTCGACGGCCATGTTGTCCTCGAGGTACTGGATCGCGTCGCCCATGTTCTCGGCCTCGACCTCGAACTGGTTGTACTCGGAGTCCATGAACACGTACATCGGGTCGGCGAAGTAGGTGTAGGTGCAGTCCTTCTTGTCGAGGACGATGGGATCCATCTTGTCGTCGGCCTTGAACACCACCTCGGCGCCGCCGCCGTTGAGCAGGTTCTTCATCTTGATGCGCACGGTGGCGGCGTTGCGGCCGCCGCGGCTGTATTCGGTCTTCAGGACGACCATCGGGTCCTTGCCCTGCATGATCACGTTGCCGGCGCGGATTTCCTGGGCGAGTTTCATGGCTGGAGTCTGGTAGTGGGAATCGGGGCGCCACGGGAGCCTGCCCGGCGGCGCGAAGCCCTCGATTCTACCGTTTCGCTGCGACAAATTGAAGCAGCTGGGTCGTCAGGTCGGCCTGCGCCAGCAGGCGCTCGCGCCACTGCTGGCAGGCCTGCCGCCAGGCGGCCACCTCGGGCAGGGCCGCCGGCCACGCCGCCAGGCCGTTCCAGGCGTGCCAGAGTGCATCGACATCGGGCGGCGCGGCCATGCGCCGCAGCAGCGCCGCGAGCTTGCGTTCATGGGCGTCGTCGCGCTGGCGGTAGATCTGCCAGACGAAGGGCGAGCCGGCCCACATCGCGCGCACGATCGAGTCCTCGCCGCGCGCGAAGTTCAGGTCGCAGGCGAAGAGCAGCCGGTCGTAGTCACGCTGCGTCAGCCAGGGCAGGGCGTGGGCGCGCAGGTGGCGCTGTGGGCGGCCTCTCAGCGCTGCCAGCGCGGGCGTCTGGCTCGCCCCCGCGGCCAGCAGCAGCAGCGTGGGCCGGTCGTCGAGGCGGTCGAACAAGGCCTCGAAAGGCGCGTCGGCGTAGGCGAACAGGCTGACACAGCGTTCGCCGCGCGACGGCGCCACGTCCAGTTCGTGCCATGGCGGGTCGTTGCCCGCGTCGAGCGCGTGCGGCTCGCGCAGCAGCCCGCCGGTGGCGGGCGTGAAGCCGGGGTAGTAGAACCACTTCACGCCCTGGGGCCGCGGCGAGGGCAGGCGATGGCTGCGTTCGACATAGTCCTCGGCGCTCAGGTATTCGAGGTTGACCCACACCGGCCGGCGCGCGGCCATGCGCTCGACGAAGCGTGGCGGCGGGTCGCATCCGAAGGCCTCGACGACCACGTCGCCCGGCTCGAACTCGGGCAAGGGCTCGACCCAGCGCACGACGCTGACGCCGCGCGCGCCCGACGGGGCCATCCAGGACAGCGCGAGTGGGTCGTCGACCCACAGGCGCACGCTTTCGCCCCGTGCCGCGAGGTCGGCCGCGAGACGCCAGCACACCCCGAGGTCGCCATGGTTGTCGATCACGCGGCAGAAGATGTCCCAGCGCATGGGCGGATTATCGACATCGATAATCGCGCCCGACGATGAGCGACGCCGATCCGAGCCCCTCTCCACGCGAACGCCTGCTGGGCGAGGTGGCCGCGCTGTCGCAGCGGCCGGGCGTGTACCGCTTCTTCGATGCGAACGACGCGGTTCTCTACGTCGGCAAGGCGCGCAGCCTGAAGAAGCGCGTCTCGAGCTACTTCCAGAAGGACCATGGCGGCACGCGCATCGGCCTGATGGTCGATCGCATCGCGCGCCTGGAAACGACCGTGGTGCGCAGCGAGGCCGAGGCCCTGCTGCTCGAGAACAACCTGATCAAGGCGTTGAACCCGAAGTTCAACATCCTGTTCCGCGACGACAAGAGCTATCCGTACCTGAAGCTCGTCAGCGGCGCTTTCCCGCGCGTGGCTTACTACCGCGGCGCGGTCGACAAGAAGCACCGCTACTTCGGGCCGTACCCGAGCGCCTGGGCGGTGAAGGAGTCGATCCAGCTGATCCAGAAGGTGTTTCGCCTGCGCACCTGCGAGGACACCGTGTTCGCGAACCGTTCGCGACCCTGCCTGCTGTACCAGATCCGCCGCTGCTCGGGGCCTTGCGTCGGCCTCGTCGGCACCGACGCCTATGCGCGCGACGTGGCCGACACCGAGCGCTTCCTGCGCGGCGACACGCAGGAGGTGCTCGACGACCTGCAGCGGCGCATGGCGGGCCACGCCGAGGCGCTGGAGTACGAGCAGGCGGCCGCCGTGCGCGACCAGATCGGC
>DATLIE010000352.1:0-2061 GCA_035539635.1 Burkholderiaceae bacterium | reverse complement strand
GCGCGGCACGATGCGCACGCCGTTGAGTTGCTCCTGGGCTTCGAACAGCGACGCGACATAGCGCTCGCCGAGGCCCAGGTTGGTCGCCTGCACCAGCGTCTGGTGCGTGGCTTCGGCCAGAGGGCTGGTGGTGGCCAGCATCTCGGTCAGGTGGGTGTAGTAGCGCAGGTCCTTCTGCGCATTGGCGATCGCGAACTTCAAGCCGCCGAGGTCTCCTTCGAGCGTGCGGCCGAGCATCAGCTGCAGGATGCCGGAGTTCACCGCGCCGGCCGACAACAGCTGGAACACTTTGGGCAGCGACAGGCCGGCCTTGGCCGCCGCAGCCACCGCTTCGGCGATCGCCGCCGCGGTGGTCATCGACAGCATGTTGTTGATCAGCTTGAGCGTGTGCCCGTGGCCCGGCGGCCCGACGTGGATCACGTTCTCGCAGTACGCGGCCAGGATCGGCCGCACGCGCTCGAAGTCGGCCTCGCTGGCACCGACCATCGTGTTGAGCCGGCCCTCCTCGGCCTCCTTCGGCGTGCGCGCGAGCGGGGCGTCGATGAAGCTGACGCCGCGTGCGGCGAAGTCGGCGCGCATGCGCGCGGTCGATGCCGGCTCCGCGGTCGAGGCGTCGATCACCAGCGTGCCTTCGTTCGCGTTGGCGAGCAGCCCATCGTCGCCGTAGACGATCGACTCCACCTGGGGCGTGCCGGTCACGCACAGCAGGATCGCCTGCGCTCCATGCGCCAGCGCGGCACGCGTGACGCACTCCACCGCGCCGGCCTCCAGCAGATCCGCCAGCCGGCTGCGGTCGCGGTGCACGACGAAGCGCAGTGCAAACCCCTTGGCGAGCAGATTCTTCGCGATGCCGTGGCCCATCAGGCCGAGGCCGATCATGCCGACGGTGGTGGGCTGGGTCATTTCGACTCTCCTTTGCGCGGCCGCTTCTTGCTGTCGATCTCGGCCAGGCGCTGGCCGGTGCACACCACCAGCACCTGGGCCAGGCACATCGGTGCCACCAGGGACTGGAACGCCGGGTTGGCCTGGTGGCCGAGCTCGAAGCACACCCGCGCCGGCGGCTTGAGCGGCGACAGGGCGGTGTCGGTGATCGCCACCACCGGCACGCCGCGTTGCTGCGCGTCGGCCGCGGCGGCCACCACTTCGGGCGAATAGGGGCGAAAGCTCGCCACCAGCAGCAGCTCGCGCTTGCCGATGCGGCGCAGGGTGTCGGCCAGCATGCCGCCCATGCCGTCGAGCAGCTGGGTCGGAATCTCAAGCTGGCCGAGCGCGTAGGCGAGGTAGGCGGCGACCGGAAAGGCGCGTCGCTGGGCCAGCACGTGCACGCGGGCGGCGCCGGCCAGCAGCGCGGCGCCGGCGGCCAAGGTGGCGCGGGGCACGTGGTCTTCAAGCTGGGCCAGTTCTGCACCGGCCTCGGCGACGAAGCGTTGCAGCACACCCGCTTCGCCCTGCGCCACGGCGCGCGGCGCTGCCTCTCGGTGCAAGGCGTCGATGCGCTCGCGATAACTGGCAGACCGGTGCAGCAGGCGCGCGCGCAGCGGCTGTTGCAGTTCGCTGAAGCCGCCGAAGCCGAGCGCATTGGCGAAGCGGATCAGCGCCGAAGGCTGCACGCCCGCGGCCTCAGCCACGGCGGCCACCGTGCCCAGTGCCATCTCGTCCGGACGCTCGAGCGCAAAGCGGCCGAGTTGCTGCTGCTGCGGCGACAGGCGCGGATAGGCCGCGGCGATGGTCGCTTGCAGTTGCTCGAAGTCGGTGGCCTGGGGCATGTCCTAGGTTCTGAGAGAACAAACATTCTTGCGTGACATCAGAATAGA
This sequence comes from Burkholderiaceae bacterium, assembly GCA_035539635.1. Taxonomy (GTDB): domain Bacteria; phylum Pseudomonadota; class Gammaproteobacteria; order Burkholderiales; family Burkholderiaceae_C; genus CADEEN01. Next base: position 247 of record DATLIE010000352.1, on the reverse strand, counting down.
ACATACATTCCTGCCTGTCCAGTGCTCGCCAACCCGTGCCCAATTCCACCGCCTCCCCCACTGTCGCGACCGCCCCGCTCGTCACTGCACCGATGCTGCTGACGCTCGCCTTGCTCGCCACGTCGCCGTGGTGGGTGTCGCGCGTGGGCCTGTACCCTTACCTGGCGCTCGAGGTGACGATCTGGATGATGTTCGCGCTCGGGCACAACCTGCTGCTCGGGCAGGGCGGCCTGCCATCGTTCGGCCA
>DATLIE010000351.1:0-3636 GCA_035539635.1 Burkholderiaceae bacterium | reverse complement strand
ATGCCGTTGGCGCGCTCCACGCCCAGCGCGCCGGGTTGCGCGAGCAGCGCCACCTCGTCGTCGGTGAGCGCGGCGGCCTGTGCGATGTGGGCCAGGCGTTGGGCGGGCGTGAGTGCGCGGAAATTGGGAATGCGGGAGTCGGCGACCATCGTTGCTTGTCTCTTCGGAAGATGAATTCGGGAGCAGGCAATTTAGGTCGGCTGTACCGCCGGCGGAAGGCACAGTTTGGCGGGACAGTGCGGACAGTGGTACGCCGCCACGCCTCGCTGTGTCACAGTCCAAGCCCATGACCACGATCGCCGATTCGCTTGCCGACACCCTCGCGCGCCAGATCGCGAGCGGCGCCTACAAAGCCGGCGACAAACTGCCCTCGCTGCGCGAACTCGCACAGCTGCATGGCTACGCCAAGAACACCGTGGTGGCCGCCTTCGAGCTGCTGGTGTCGCGCGGCCTCGTCGAGCCGCGGCGCGGTTCGGGCTACTACGTGCTCGCGCAGGCCACGGCCACGCCCAAGCCCGCCGAGGACGACGCGGGCAGCCTCGGCCGCGCGATGGACATCGTGTGGCTCATGCGCGAGCAGCTCAAGACGCAGCCCGATGCAGTGGCGGTGGGCGACGGCTTTCCGCCCGTCGAATGGCTGGCCGATGTGCGGCTGGACAAGTACCACCCGAAGGTCGTGCGCACGGGGCTCGGCGCGCTGTTCCGCTATGGCAGCCGCTTCGGCTACGCGCCGCTGCGCGACCACCTCGTGCGCAAGCTCGCGGACTTCGGCATCGGCGCCGAGCCGCGGCAGATCGTGCTCACGCACGGCGCCAACGAGGCGATGGACATCGTCATCCGTTATTTCGTGCCGCCCGGCGGCAAGGTGCTGGTCGACGACCCGGGCTATTACCCGCTGTTCGGCAAGCTCAAGCTCGCGGGCGCGCAGATGCTGGCGGTACCGCGCCTGGCCGACGGGCCCGACCTCGAGGTGCTGGAGCAGCTGCTCATCGCCGAACGGCCGCGCCTGTTCTTCACGCAGTCACTCGCGCACAACCCCACGGGCTCCGACATCTCGCCGGCCAAGGCCTTCCGCGTGCTGCAGCTGGCGCAGAAGTACGATCTGCTGATCGTCGAGAACGACCCGCTGGCCGACTTCAAGCCGACGGCGCTGCCGCGCCTTTCGGCGCTCGACCAGCTCGAGCGCACCATCTACATCGGCAGCTTTTCGAAATCGTTCTCGGCCGCGCTGCGCGTGGGCTTCATCGCCTGCGGCGCCGACCTGGCGAGCGACCTGGCCGACCTGAAGGCGCTGATCCACGTGAGCAGCTCGGAGTACAGCGAGCGCACGGTCGACGTCATCCTGAGCGAGGGCCACTACCAGCGGCACCTCAAGCGGCTGCAGCAGCGGCTGGGCGAGGCCACGCGCGACGCGCTGAAACTGTTCGACGCGGTGGACGCCGAGGTCTTCGCGCGCAGCCCGCAGTCGCTCTACATCTGGGCCGCGCTGCCCGGCGTGGACGACTCGCTGGCCTTCGCGAAAGAGCTGCTGCCGCGCAAGATCGTGATGGCGCCGGGGCGCATCTTCAGCGTCGACTCGACGCAGGTCTCGCGCTGGTCGCGCTTCAATGTGGGCGCCATGGCCGACCCGCGCTTTGCGAAGGCGCTGCGCACCGCGTTGCGGCGGCGCGCAGGCTGACCGGCCGGCGGGCTGTCAGCCGCGGTGCAGTTCGCGCAGCTGCCGGCGGTTGAGCTTGCCCACCGCCGTCTTCGGAATCTCGCGGGCGAACAGCACGCGCTGCGGCTTCTTGTACGAGGCGAGCTGGTCCGCCACGTGCGCGATCAATGTGGCTTCATCGGCCTGCTGGCCTTCGCGCAGTACCACCACGGCGGTGACGATCTCCACCCACTTCTCGTGCGGCAGGCCGATGACCGCGCACTCGCGCACGGCGGGGTGCGTCATGAGCGCGTTCTCGACCTCGCGCGGGTAGACGTTGTAGCCGCCGCTGATGATCATGTCGGAGGTGCGGTCCTTCAGGTGCAGGAAGCCGCGCGCGTCGAACTGGCCCACGTCGCGCGTGCGCACCCAGCCGCCGTCGACGAAGGTCTCGGCATTGAGCCCGGCCGCGTTGTGGTACCCCGACACCGCCGAGGGCGTGCGCACCGCGATCTCGCCGGGCGTGCCGGGCGGCACGTCGTTGCCGGCCTCGTCGACCAGCCGCAGCTCGACGTCGATCGCCGGCTGGCCGCAGGCGTCGAGCAGGTCGTCGGTGTGGTCTTCGGGGCGCAGCACCGCCAGGCACAGCGGCACCTCGGTCTGGCCGTAGTACTGCCAGAAGCGGTGCTGGCCCCAGGCCGCCATGGCGCGCCGGATCACCGCGCGCGGCATCGGCGATGCGCCGTAGATCACGTAGCGCAGCGCGGCCACGTCGGTGTGCGCGATGTCGGGGTGCTCGAACAGCATCTGCAGCATCGTCGGCACCAGGTTGATCGCGGTGATGCGCTCGGCCTGCAGCGTGCGCAGGAAGGCGCCCGGCTCGAAGCCCGGCAGGATCACCGTGCGGCCGCCGCGCAGCCAGAAGGGCAGCACGAACACGCCGCTCGCGTGGATCAGCGAGGCCGCGTGCAGCATCGCGTCGTCGGGCGTGGCGGGCAGCAGGTTGAGCAGCACGTTGCGGCAGATCGCCGCGTACGAGGCCTTCGTGTGCTGCGCGGCCTTCAGCGTGCCGGTGGTGCCCGAGGTGAAGAGCGTGAGCACCACGTCGTCGGGCGCGGGTTCGAAGGCGGGCGCCGTCGCGGGGCACGAGGCGGCCTGCGCGAGCAGGTCGGCACTGCCCTCGAGGGCCGCGCCCAGGCCCATGCAGGCCAGGCCCGGCACCGTGTCGCGCAGGGCCGCCGCGCGCTCGGCGAGGTCGGGGCCGAACACGAGGTGCGTGCAGCCGGTGTCGGCCACCATGCGCGCATGCTCGGCCAGCGAGAGCCGCGCGTTCAGCGGCACGCGGTTGATGCCGGCCTTCACGCAGGCGAAGTCCAGCGGCACGCTGTGCAGGCCGTTGTTCAGCAGCAGCGCCACGCGCGTGCGCGGCGCGGCACCGGCGGCATGCAGCGCATGGGCAAGCCGGCTGCTGAGCTGGTCGACCTCGGTGAAGGTCATCGACCGGTCGCCGTAGACGATGGCGGTGCGCGGGCCGTGCTGCAGGGCGCCGCGGCGGATCAGTTCAAGGTAGGTCGGGCCACGGGCGGGCGAGGGGGAAGGCAAGGCGTGTCTCCAGGAGGTTCTAGGTGAAATCGAAAGAGCAGGACGTTCAGCGCTTGAACTCGCCGTGGCGCCCGGCGCCGCCGGCAAAGCGCGCGGCGCCGGCCTCGCCCTCGGCCGCGACGATCGGCACGCCCTGCGCGCCTTCGCGGCGCAGCGCCTCGGCCAGCGGCAGGTCCCACTGTTCGAAGGCGGAGCGGCGGTCGGCCAGCATGCATTGCTGCGGAAAGGCGGCGATCTGCCGCGCCTCGTGGGCATGGGGCGCGGCAGCCGCACGGTGCCGCCGTCGATCAGCGGCACGCCCCAGCGGCGGCAGAACACGCCGAACACCGCGTCGTCGTCGGCCACGCGCAGGTCGGCCAGCAGCGCCAGCTCGAGCCCGCCCGCGACCGCGTAGCCGT
>DATLIE010000350.1:0-3753 GCA_035539635.1 Burkholderiaceae bacterium | reverse complement strand
CTCTATCCCATGGTGGTGCAGGCGCTCGGCTATACGCCGCTGCTGGCGGGCAAGTTCCTGGGCGCGACGATCCACGACGTGGCCCAGGTGGTCGGCGCCGGCTACACGCTCGGCCCGGCCACCGGCGACATCGCGACCATCTTCAAGCTGCTGCGCGTGTCGCTGCTCGCGGTGGTGGTGCTGGCGCTGTCGGTGGCCTTTCGCCGCGCACGCGACGCGGCGCTGCAGTCGCATCACGCTCCAGAAGCCCCGCCGGCGGCCGAACGGGCGGCGCTGGTGCCCTGGTTCCTGTGGGTCTTCGTCGGCGCGGTGCTGCTGAACTCTGCCGGTGCCATCGCACCCGACCTGCAGGCCGCGCTCGGCCACACCTCGCGTGCCTGCCTGGTGGTGGCGATCGCCGCGTTGGGCATGAAGACCTCGTTCATGCAGCTCGCGCGCGCCGGCTGGCGCCCCTTCGTGCTGATCGTCGCCGAGACCCTGTTCCTCGCCCTGCTGGTGCTGGCGGCCATCGCATGGCTGCGAGCACAATCGCCCGGATGAGTCCGACGCACCCCGACCTCGCCGTCCGCAACTTCCCCTCCGCCGAAGAAGAGGCCGCCCAGGCGAAGCCGGCCCCGACCTCGCGCTACGACGGGCCGGACAGCAGCTACCGCCTGGCCTTCACCGACGAGCAGTTCCTGCTGCGCGAGGACCTGCGCCCGGTGCGCATGCAGCTCGAGCTGCTCAAGCCCGAGATCATCCTGCGCGAGGAGCACATCGTCGCGACGATCGTGATCTTCGGCAGCGCGCGCCTGCTGCCGCGCGACGTGGCCGAGGAACGCCTTGCGCAGGCCGAGCGCGGCGACGACACCGCGGCGACCGCACGCGCGCGCATGGCGCTCACGATGTCGCGCTACTACGAGGAGGCGCGCGAGCTGGCGCGCCTGATCACGCGCGCCAGCAAGGCGCTCGACGAGAAGATCGTCGTCGTCACCGGCGGCGGCCCCGGGGTCATGGAGGCCGGCAACCGCGGCGCCGCCGAGGCGGGTGGCCCGAGCATCGGCCTGAATATCGTGCTGCCACACGAACAGGAGCCCAACGCCTACATCACGCCGCGCCTGTGCTTCCAGTTCCACTACTTCGCGCTGCGCAAGATGCACTTCCTGATGCGCTCGGCGGGGCTGGTGTGCTTCCCCGGCGGCTTCGGCACGCTCGACGAGATGTTCGAGGTGCTGACGCTGACGCAGACCGGCAAGGTGCGGCGGCGCCCGATCGTGCTGGTCGGGCGCGAGTTCTGGAGCAAGCTAATCAACTGGCAGTGGCTGGTGGACACCGGCATGATCGCCGCCGAGGACCTGAAGCTGTTCCACATCGTCGAAACCGCCGATGAGGCCTGGGGGGTGCTCGAGTCCGAGCTCGGGCTCGATGCGCCGGCCACGACGACGGGGGAGTTTGCGGACGATGTGTGAGTACGTGCGCCTGATGTCCGCGAAGCGCTTCCTGCTCGTGCTCGTGCTGGTGGCGGTTGGCTGGGCGCACGCCGCCTGCCCTCCGGCGGGACAGTCGAAGGACTCGCTACAGGCGTTGAAGGCGGCCCAGTGGCGCGTTGCCAGCAGCGACGCCGAGACCGCGCGGCAGATGCTGGCGCTCGAATTGCTCGACTGCCTGGCGGACGCCGACCCGGTGTTGCGCGACGAGATCGCGTTCGAGGCGCTGTCGACCTGGATGCGAGCCAAGGCCCTGCCGGCGGCCACGCTGCAGGCGATGCGTACGCTCCTGCAGTCCATGCTCGCCGAGCCGGCCGATGGCGCCGGCTTTCGGCAGGCGTTCGCCGCCCTCACGCTGGCCGAGATCGCGCGCGTCGATCGCCTCGGGCTGTTCCTGAGCGCCGACGAACGCGCGTCACTGATCGAGCAGGGCACGCGCTACCTGAGCGGCGTGCGCGACTACCGTGGACACGATGCCCGCGACGGCTGGCGCCATGGCGTTGCCCACGGGGCCGACCTGATGTTGCAACTGTCTTTGAACCCGCAGCTAGAGCGTGCACAGGGCGAGGCGTTGCTCAAGGCGATCGCGAGCCAGGTCATGCCGGCCGGCGACCACTTCTACCGCTATGGCGAACCGCAGCGCCTGATGGCCCCGGTCTTCTACCTCGGCCGCCGCGGCTGGTGGCAGGTTGAGGATTGGCAGGCGTGGTTTGATGCCCTCCTCGCGCGCCGCGCACCAGGCAGCCCCGCAACGGAAACGACGCTGGCGCAGCGGCACAATCTGAGCGCGTTCCTGTCTGCTCTGTACGTTACGGTGCAGGAGCAGGGTGATGACGCCATGAAGCAACGCCTCTTGCCAGGGCTGCGCAAGGCGCTCAAAGCCGCGGGTTGAGCGTGGTCGATCGCGTGACGGCGCCTCACCCTTCGAGCAAGCAGTCCTTCACCGAACGTCCCTTGACCTTGGCGCCCGACAGCTTGCGCTGCATCTCCTTGGCCACGCCGCGCTCGACCGCCACGTAGGTCGGGTTGTCGAGGGTGGCCGGCGGCAGCGGAAGGCTGGCGAAGTCCGAAGTTTTCTCCGCTGCGGGCGGCGCGCTCGTGTTCATGGGCGATCATCGGGGCCGTGCCGCAAACCCTCCTGCCCATCCCCAGCCACACGCAACGCCTGCCGCCGCACATCGGCGAAGCGCAGCTGGCACGCATCCGCCATGCCGTGCACCACCTGCCGCAGGTGGTCAAGCCCGCCGACTACCTGGCCGACACGCATGCCGACTTCGAGACCCACCTCGACACGCTGGGCCTCGTGCTGCTGCAAAAGCCCGTGCCCGGGCAGCGCCCGAGCCGCTGGATCGACCCGGCGCTGATCGACGCTGCGCTGGCCCACCTCGACGCGGTGGGCAGCGGTCCGAAGGCGCGGCCGCTGATGATGGAGCGCAGAACCGCGCTCGAGCAGATGGGCGTGTCGCGCCGAGCCGGCGTGTGGACGCGCCTGATCCGCCACACGCTCACGTTGTCGGAGCCGGGCTGGGCGGTGCCGGTGCTGTTTCGCGTGCCGGTGCCGGCCGATGCGGTGTGGGCCTTCTTCCGCAACGGCGACGCGCCCGCGCTGCAGGCCGCGCTGGGGCCCGCGCCGCAGCACCCGGAGGCAGCAGCGATCCGCGCGCACCTGGAGTCGCTGCTCGAACGCAGCCGCGCCTTGTCGGCGCAGCACCTGGCGTCGCTGCTGCCGCGCCTGCAGGCCGAGTGCAGCACGCCGCTGGCGCTGCCCGAGCTCAAGGCCGCGTGTTCGCGCGCGCAGGACCGCTGGGAGCACCAGACCAGCGAGCTCGACGCGCTGGCGGGCCTGAACTCCGACCTCGCCTTCCAGGGCTACCCCGACACCTTCGCCAAGGCACGCCAACTGCAGCGCAAGGTGACGCTGTACGTGGGCCCGCCCAACAGCGGCAAGACGCACGCCGCCTTCGAGCGGCTGGCGCAGGCGGCCAGCGGCGCCTACCTGGCGCCGCTGCGGCTGCTCGCGCTCGAAGGGCGCGACCGGCTGGTGGCGCGCGGCGTGCCCTGCTCGCTGCTCACCGGCGAGGAGAACGTGCCCGCGCCCGGCGCGCGCGTGGTCAGCAGCACGATCGAGATGGTGGGCACCAACACGGTCATCGACGTGGCCGTGATCGACGAAGCGCAGATGATCTTCGACGGCTCGCGCGGCTGGGCCTGGACGCAGGCCATCGTGGCCGTGCCGGCGAGCGAGGTGATCATCATCTGCTCGGCCTACGCGGTACCGGCCATCGAG
>DATLIE010000349.1:0-1642 GCA_035539635.1 Burkholderiaceae bacterium | reverse complement strand
GCCACCACGAAGGGCAGGCCCTGGTTCTGCAGCGGGCTCAGCGCGATCTCGACCATCACCTCGCTGCCGTCCTTGCGCTTGGCGACCAGCTCCATGTCGGTGCCCATCGGGCGCGGGCGCGGCGCGCGGCCGTAGGCTTCGCGAAACGCCGCGTGGCGCGGGCGGATGCTGTCGGGCACCAGCGCTTCCACGCTCAGGCCCACGAGCTCGTCGGCCGCGTAGCCGAGCATGGCGGCGGCCGAGGGGTTGGCCAGCACGATGCGGCCCGACTGGTCCACCACCAGCAGCGAATCGGGATACGCGGCGAACAGCGAGCGGAACACGCTGCCTTCCTCGACGCCCGAGGGCAGGCCGGGAATCGAGGGGGCGTTGCCGTCAGCCATGGGTGACCGGCGGCACCAGGATGTAGCCCGCGCCGCGCACCGACTTGATGAGCTGCGGATCGTCGGCGTTGGCCTCGATCTTCTTGCGCAGCCGGCCGACCTGCACGTCGATCGTGCGGTCGAAGGGGCCCGCCTCGCGGCCGCGCGTCTGCTCGAGCAGGAAGTCGCGTGACAGCACGCGACCTGGGTGCCTGGCGAACGCGCACAGCAGGTCGAACTCGCCGCCCGTCAGCGCCACGTCGATGCCGGCCGGGTCGGTGAGGCGGCGGGCCGCGAGGTCCAGCGTCCAGCCGTCGAAGACCAGCGCCTCGCGGGCCGGCACGGCTGCGGCTGTCGGCACGCTGCTGACCGTGGCGGGTGCGGGTTCGACCGGTGCGAGCCGGCGCATCACGGCCTTGATGCGCGCCAGCAGCTCGCGCAGGTCGAACGGTTTGGTGACGTAGTCGTCGGCGCCGACCTCGAGGCCGACGATCTTGTCGATCGCGTCGCCGCGGCCGGTCACGATGATCAGGCCGCAACGCCAGTGCTCGCGCAGCTGGCGGGCGATCGAGAAACCGTCTTCACCCGGCAGGCCGAGATCCAGCAGCACCAGCGCCGGTGTGTCCGAGGCCATCAGGGTCAGCAGCTCGGCGCCGCGGTGGGTCTGCGAGACGCGGAAGCCCTGCTGCTGCAGGTAGCCTGCCAGCAACTGGGTGATGTCGATTTCGTCGTCGAGGACAGCGATGTGTTGAGGGACGGTCACGGTAGCCGGCGATACCTTGGGATCAGCCAAGGTTATCAGCGCTGGCGTGGCTCAATGCCTGCCTTGGTGCTCGGCGTTTCGTTGGCACGCCGTGCAGCGCATTGCGGTCGGCTGTGCGAGCAGCCTCGCCGGTGAGATGGATTCGCCGCAATCGATGCACTCGCCGTAGGTGCCGTCGACCAGGCGCTGGCGCGCGTGTTCGATCAGGCGCAACTCAGCCAGGTGGCGTTGCATGTCGGCACTGTCGATCTCGGCCTGTGCCTCTTCCGCCGCGCCGTCCTTCAGGTCGGTCACCTCGTGCTCGATTTCGCGCCGAGGTCGTGCGCCAGAGACCAGCTGTTCGAGTTGACGGGCGCGTTGCGTCAGGCGCTCCTGGGCGGCTTCGGTCGGGCGCAGGCGGGCGGACATCGTGTAACCCCAGACGGCGTGCTGCATGGCCGCCTCAGTCGTCCAGCCGTGCGCTGCCGGCCCAGCGGGCCGCCCACTCGTCCCACAGCTCCTGCTGCATCGCCGTGGC
>DATLIE010000348.1:0-5902 GCA_035539635.1 Burkholderiaceae bacterium | reverse complement strand
GCATCAGATGAGCGCCACGCTGATCCAGATCGCGGCGCCTTCGCGCGAGACCCTGCACGCCTACGAGGACATCCGCCACGAGCTCGAGTCACTGTCCGGCGAGATCAACGGCAACTACGGCGAGACCGACTGGATGCCGGTCCGCTACATCTACCGCGACTGGGCACGCCGCAAGGTGCCGGGGCTGTACCGAAGCGCCTGCGTCGGCCTGGTCACGCCGCTGCGCGACGGCATGAACCTGGTAGCGATGGAGTACGTGGTGGTGCAGGACCCGGAAGACCCCGGGGTGCTGGTGCTGTCGCGCTTCGCCGGTGCCGCCGAGTCGCTGGGCGCGGCCCTGCTCGTGAACCCGTACGATATCCACGGCACCGCACAGGCGCTGCAGCGAGCGCTGTCGATGCCGCTGGCCGAACGGCGCGAACGCCATGCGGCGCTGATGCACGCGATACGGCGCGACGACGTGCACGCGTGGCGCCGCGCCTTCCTGCAGGCACTCGTCGAGGCGCCGAGCGATCACGCGCAGCCGCAGTTGAGCCATGCGTGACCGCTGCGGCTGCCCGGACTCAGGAGCCGACCACGGTGAGCTGGTTGTCGACCTTGGTCACGCCGCGCACGGCCATCACCAACTGCGCCGCGCGCTCGCGTGCGGCGGCCGTCGGGGCCGAGCCCTTGAGTGCCACCTTGCCGTCGCCGGCCACCTCTACCTGGATCGGCGCGGTGCCCAGTTGCGGGTCGCGGGCCAGCTGGCTCTTCACGGCCTCGCCGAGCGCGGCATCGGCCTGGGCGCCGCCCGGCATCATGGGCGCCGCGCCCGGGTCCCGCGTCGAATCCATTGGCCGCTCGTTCTGCGCGGCTCGCGAAGGCGACTGCATCCCCTCCGGCGCCTGACCCGATTCCATGCGTTCACCGCACGCCGCCAGGCCGATGGCCGCGGCCGCGATCCACAAAGGGAATCCAAATTGACGTGTCTGTTTCATCTCGAATCTCCTGACAGGCCGCGACTGCGGCGGGTTGAGTGCATGGTCCCTGGGACACCACGCGAAGGGAGCCAGCGAGCGATGCCGAGACCATCACGCTTGAACCTTAGAAGTTGGGGCGACGTCGGGCCGTCGGACGGGTGCGTGCCGGCGTGTGGGACCGCACCGACACAGCGGACGGGCGGGCGATGAGTGCGCAGCGGCCCCCGGTGCTGGACGGCCTGACGGCGCTGTTCCTCGACTTCGACGGCACGCTCGCGCCGATCGCGCCGCGACCGCAGGACGTGCAGACGCCGGCGTGGGTGGTGCCCACCCTGCGCCGCCTGCAGGCGTCGCTCGGCGGCGCGCTGGCGCTGCTGAGCGGTCGTCCGCTGGCGCAGATCGACGCCTTCCTCAGCCCGTTGAAGCTGCCGGCCGCCGGTGTGCACGGCGTCGAGCGCCGCATGGCCGACGGCCGCGTGCGCCGGCGCGACCCGGCGCTGCCGGAGGCGGTGCGCGGCGCCGCGCGGCAACTGGTGACGACCCATCGGGACCTGCTGCTCGAAGACAAGCCAGGAGCCCTCGCAGTGCACTTCAGGGCGGCCCCGGCGCTGGGCGAGCTGTGCGCCGACACCTTGCGCGCGGCGCTCGGCCGCGACGACGAGTGGGAGCTGCTGCCGGGCCACGAGGTGATCGAAGTCAAGCCCCGCGGCGTCTGCAAGGGCTCGGCGCTGTGCGCGTTTCTCGGCGAGGAGCGCTTCACCGGCCGCCGGCCCGTGGTGGTGGGCGACGACGTCGGCGACGAGTCGGCGATCGTCGAAGCCCAGCTCGCCGGCGGCTTCGGCGTGCGGGTGGGGCCGGGTCAGTCCGCGGCGCGCTACCGGCTCGCCGACACGCGCGCGGTCCGGCGCTGGCTGATGGCCTGTGCCAAGGGGCTCGAGGCCCCGGAGGACCGGTGGTGACGACCGCGGCCTCGCTCAACCTCGGCCTCATCGGCAACTGCTCGGTGAGCGCGCTGATCGACTCTGTCGGCCGCATCGTCTGGTTCTGCGTCCCGCGCTTCGACGGCGACCCAGTGTTCCATGCGCTGCTCGACTCGCCCGACGGCCTCGGCCAGGACGGCACCTGGCAGATCGAGCTCGAGGGCCTGCAGCGTCAGGAGCAGGCCTACGACCCCGGCACGGCCGTGCTGCGCACGCGGCTGTTCGACGACCGCGGCGGCGCCATCGAGATCAGTGACTTCGCGCCGCGCTTCTTCAAGTTCGGCCGCCCGCTGCGGCCGATGCAGCTGGTGCGGCGGGTGCGTCCGTTGCAAGGGCGGCCGCGCGTGCGCATCGTGCTCAGGCCGCGCGTGCGCTGGGGCGAAGAGGAACCCCAGCGCACGCGCGGCAGCAATCACCTGCGCTTCGTCGGGCCCGACTTCACGCTGCGCATGACGACCAATGCGCCGCTGACCTACGTGATCGAAGAGACCTGGTTCGCGCTCGACGCGCCGGTCAGCCTGCTGCTCGGGCCCGACGAGACGCTCGAGGGCGCGATCGAGGAAACCGCACGGGCCCTGGAGGAGGGCACGCTCGATTACTGGCGCGAGTGGACGCAGCGCCTGGCACTGCCGCTCGAGTGGCAGGACGCAGTGATCCGCGCCGCGATCACGCTCAAGCTGTGCCTATACGAGGACACCGGCGCGATCGTCGCCGCGATGACCACCAGCATCCCCGAGGCGCCGGGCACGCGGCGCACCTGGGACTACCGCTACTGCTGGCTGCGCGACGCGTTCTTCGTCGTGCGCGCGCTCAACAGCCTGAGCGAGCTCGGCACGATGGAGGATTACCTGCGCTGGTTGCGCAACGTGGCCGGCGGCGTCAACGGCGGCCACGTGCAGCCGCTGTTCGGCATCGGCCTGGAGCGCGACCTGCCCGAGCGCATGATCGGCCACCTGCGCGGCTACCGCGGCATGGGACCGGTGCGCGTGGGCAACCAGGCGGCCGAGCACTTCCAGCACGACGTCTACGGCAACATCGTGCTCGGTGCGGCGCAGGCCTTCCACGACCGTCGGCTGCGGCGACCAGGCAACCTCGAGGACTTCGAGCGCCTCGAGCACGTCGGCGAGCGTGCCTACGCGCTGCGCGACCAGCCCGACGCCGGCATGTGGGAGCTGCGCACGCGCGCACGCATCCACACCTCGTCGGTGCTGATGAACTGGGCGGCGTGCGACCGGCTGGCCAAGATCGCCATCGCGCTGGGCCTGCCCGAGCGCGCATCGATGTGGCGCGAGCGTGCCGAACTGATCCGTGCCGAGATCCTGGCGCGCGCGTGGAACGAGCAGCGCCAGGCCTTCGTCGAGAGCTTCGGCGGGCGCGAACTTGATGCCAGCGTGCTGCTGATGGCCGAGGTGGGTTTCATCGACCCGCGCGACCCGCGCTTCGTGGCGACGGTGGACGCGCTCGAATCCGTGCTCGGCGACGGGCCCCACATGCGGCGCTACGAGGCGCCCGACGATTTCGGTCGCCCGGAGACGGCCTTCAACATCTGCGCCTTCTGGCGCATCGATGCGCTCGGACGCATCGGGCGCCAGGCCCAGGCGCGCGAGATCTTCGAGGCCCTGCTCGCGGTGCGCAACCCGCTCGGGCTGCTGGCCGAGGACACGCTGGCATCCACCGGCGAGCAGTGGGGCAACTTCCCGCAGACCTACTCGATGGTGGGCATCGTAAATTGCGCGATGCGCCTGTCGGCGCCCTGGGACAGCCGGGTCTGAGCGTCAGCCGCCGGCCGCGGCGGCACGCAGCGCCTCGACCAGCAGCCGCGTCGCGGCGGACGTGCTGCCGTCGGCGCGCAGGCAGATCACGAACTGGCGCTTGGCCCAGGCGTCGGTCAGCGGCACGAGGGCCAGGTGGTGCGAGGCCGAGTGCATCTGCACCGCCTCGCGCGGCAGGATCGCCGGCCCCAGGCCGGCGGCCACGATGCGCGCGGCCGCATCCATGCTCGAGACCTGGATGCGCTTGACCAGCGGCTGACCGAGGCGGGCCGCCTCGCGCTGCAGCAGGCGGTCCATCATGCCGCCGGGGGCGACGGCCACGTTGACATGCGGCAGTGCCTCGGTGAACGCGATGCGCTTGCGCCGGGCCAGCGGGTGACCGAGCGGCGCCGCTAGGCACAGGCGGTCGCGCCGGTAGGGCACGGTGTGCAGGCCGCCCATGTCCGACAGGTCCCACAGCACGCCGAGGTCTGCGGTGCCCTCGCGCACGCTCTTGACGATGTCGGGGCTGACGCGCTCGTCCAGGCTGATGCGCACCCTGGGGTGCTGCGTCAGGAAGGCGCCGATGTCGTCGGCCAGGTCCTCGGCCAGCACCGAGGGTGCGGCCAGCACCAGCACGCTGCCTTGCGCACCGGTCGCGAAGTCCGACAACTCGGCGTGCATGCGCGCCATCGTCGACAGCACCTCGCGCGCCTGGCGCAGCAGGGCCTGGCCGGCCGCCGTGGGCTCGATGCCGCGCCGCCCGCGCACCAGCAGCGGCGCGCCGACCTCGGCCTCGATGGCCGCGATGCGCTTGCTGACCGCCGAGGCCACGATGGCCTCGCGCTCGGCGGCGCGGGCGATGTTGCGCTCCTCGCACACGGCGACGAACAGGCGCAGCGTGACGGGGTCGAAAGTGTTGCGTTCTGCCATGCCGGTCGGGAACGGTAGGGGTTCCGAAATACCGTTGATGATGCCTCACGGCATGGCTACAGTGCGCTGATGAACCCTGCCCATGGCCCTGTCACCGTGCGCGAGGTCGGCCTGCGCGACGGCCTTCAGATCCTGCCGCGCGTGCTGCCCACGGCGCACAAGCTCGAGTGGCTGCGTGCGGCGCACGGCGCCGGCCTGCGCGAGATCGAGGTCGGCTCCTTCGTGCCAGCCAGGCTGATGCCGCAACTGGCCGACACCGCCGAGCTGGTGGCGTTCGCCAAGACGCTGCCCGGCTGCAGGCCGTCGGTGCTGGTGCCCAACCTGAAGGGCGCCGAGCGGGCGATCGAGGTGGGTGCGCACGCGATGCTGCTGCCGCTGTCGGCCAGCCACGCGCACAGCCTGGCGAACCTGAAGCGCACGCCCGACGAGGCGGTGGAGGATCTGCAACGCATCGTCGACCTGCGCGACAGCAAGGGCTCGGACTGCCTGGTCGAGGTCGGCATGTCCACCGCGTTCGGCTGCACGATCCAGGGCCGCGTCGAGCCGGCCGAAGTGCTGCGCCTCGTGCGCGCCGCGCTCGCCACCGGCAGCGACTGCATCGGTCTGGCCGACACGGTGGGCTACGCCGACCCATTGCAGGTGAAGACCTTGTTCGAGCAGTGCCTGGAGGTCGCCGGCGACAAGCTGTCCTGCGGCCATTTCCACGACACGCGCGGGCTCGGCGCGGCCAACGTGTTCGCGGCCTGGCAGGCCGGTGTGCGGCGCTTCGACGCCTGCACCGGCGGCATCGGCGGCTGCCCGCACGCGCCCGGCGCGAGCGGCAACGTGGCCACCGAGGACGTGGCCTACCTGTTCGCGAGCATGGGCGTGCCCACGGGGCTCGACTTCGGCCGGCTGATGGCGCTGCGCGCGCAGGTGGGCCAGTGGCTCGAGGGCGAGCCGCTGCACGGCGCGATCTGGCGCGCCGGCCTGCCGAAGACAATCGCCGCATGAGCGCCGCACATCAGCCGCTCGTCGGCCTGAAGGTCGTCGAGTTCACCCACATGGTGATGGGCCCGACCTGCGGCATGGTGCTGGCCGACCTGGGCGCCGAGGTGATCAAGGTCGAGCCGATCGACGGCGACCGCACGCGCACGCTGCTCGGTGCCGGGGCGGGCTTCTTCCCGATGTTCAACCGCAACAAGAAGAGCATCCAGATCGACCTGCACAAGCCCGAAGGCGCGGCCGCCGCGCGCAGGCTGTGCGCCACGGCTGACGTGGTGGCCGAGAACTTCAAGCC
>DATLIE010000347.1:0-10848 GCA_035539635.1 Burkholderiaceae bacterium | reverse complement strand
GAATGTAGCTTGGGGCGGGTCCTTCAGCCGACGACCGGCCAGGGGCGTTGCGTCGGCCGCAAACGCTCCCACGCGCGTGCCCAGCGCAACGCGCCGACGTCGTCGTGGCGCGCTGTCGCGAGCTGCACGCCGATCGGGAATCCGTCGGCGTCGTAGCCGCCGTTGAGCGCGACCGCGGGTTGCTCGCTGAAGTTGAACGGCAGCGTGAACGCGATGTGCTCGAAGGGACGCGCCGGATCGTTGGTCGGGCCGGGCCACTCGGCCGGAAAGTGACGCACCGGGCTCACCGGCGACAGGACCGCGTCGAAGCGCCGCGTCGCGGCCACCGTGGCGTCGCGGATCGCGCCCATCTGGCTGTAGCCGCGGAAGACCTGCTCGCCGCTCAGCTGCGCGCCCCCCTCGGCCCACTCGACGATGTACGGCAGCGCCCGGACCCGCCGCTCGGGCGGCCAGGCGGCGATGTCGAGCCACGCGCGCTGGCGCCAGAAGCGGTCCAGGCCCTCGACCATCGCGCGCGTCGTGAATGGCGCGAGCGGCTCGACGATCGCGCCGGCCGCCTCGAAGGCACGCGCCGCGCCCTCGACCACCGCGCGCGCCTGCGGGTCGACGGGCAGGCCCCAGCCGGCGTCGAGCCAGAGGCCGAGCTTCACGCCGCGCAGGTCGAGGTCGAGCTCGTGCCACGCGAGGTCCTGCCAGGGCAGGCTCATCGCGTCGCGCGGGTCCGGCCGCGACAGCACCCTCATTGCGAGCGCCGCGTCGTCGACGCTGCGCGTCATCGGCCCGGCCACGCGCCCGGCATACGGCGGGTCGATCGGAATGCGTCCGAGGCTGGGCTTGACGCCGACGATGCCGCACCAACCCGCGGGCAGGCGGATCGAGCCGCCGATGTCTGTGCCCAGGTGCAGCGGGCCGTAGCCGCCCGCGCAGGCGGCACCGGCCCCGGCACTGCTGCCGCCCGGGTTCAGCGCCGGGTTCCATGGGTTGCGGGCCAGCGCATGAAAACTCGACAGGCCCGAGGACAGCATGCCCAGGTCCGGCATCGTGGTCTTGGCGACGATCAGCGCACCGGCCTCGCGCAGGCGGGCGGCGGGCGGGGCGTCGGCGACCGCCGGCTCCAGCGCGGTGGCCGCGCAGCCGAGCGGCACCGGCGTGCCGCGCGTGGCGATGTTCTCCTTGACCGTGACCGGCACGCCGTCGAGCGCGCGCGCCTGGCCGCTGCGCCAGCGCGCCTCGCTGTCGCGCGCCTGCGCCCGCAGGGTCTCGGCATCGAAGGCCCACAACGCATGCAGCACCGGCTCGCAGCGTTCGATGTGCACGATCAGGTCGCGCGCCACCTCGACCGGCGAACAGTCACCACGCGCATACAGCGCGAGCAGCTCGACGGCGCTGCGCTGGTGCAGGTCCATCAGACCGTGTAGCGACCCGCCATCGTCTCGATGTGCTTGGCCAGGTTGCGCGTCGCGGTGCGCTGCACCTTGCTGCGCAGCCAGCCGGTCCAGCCGAACAGCCAGCCCGACACGCCCAGGGCCTGGCGCGACCAGCGCCAGAAGTCGAAGTGGTCGCGGTGGCGCCGGATCAGACCGCTGTCGTCGATGTCGAACTCGGCGTCGATCACGTTGTGCACCAGGCGGCCGGTGGCCGAGAAGCGGTAGGTCGGCTCCCAATGCGCGCTGCGATCGGTGATGTCGCGCACCTCGAGCTTCCAGTCGTTGCGCCCGTTCTTCTTGACCGCCGCGCACAGCATGGCCCACATGCCGCCGACATGGGTGCGGCCACGCAGCTGGAACACCGGGTCCTCGAAGCTGGCATCGGGCGCATAGCAGGCCGCCATGGTCTTCGAGTCGAGTTCGGCGAAGGCCTTGTAGAAACGTTCGATCGTCTGGCGGCTCATCGGGTCCTCTCCCTCATTGCCACGACACGGCGGCCATGTCGTTGGCGAATATCGGTGAGCTGGCCCACAGGCCCTTCAAGCCCTTGCGGGCCACCGCCACCTGGGCCGGATTGAACACGAAGGCATTGACCTGGTCGGCGGCAATCTGTTTCTGGATGTCGGCGAAGAGCTTCGCGCGGTCCTTGGCGTTGCCGGTGGCGGCGTACTTGGCGGTCAGGTCGCGAAAGGCCTTGTTGTCGTAGCCCCAGTAGTAGCCGGTGTTGGTGTACTGCATGTAGTCGAGCGGCTCGACGTGGTTGATGATCGTCAGGTCGAAGTTGCCCTTGAAGGTGCCGCCGAGCCATTGGGCCCACTCGACGTTCTCGATCTTGGCGACGATGCCCACCTTGGCCAGCTGCGCGGCCACCACCTCGCCGCCCTTGCGTGCGTACTGCGGCGGCGGCAGGGTCAGCGTGACGTTCAGCGGCGTTGCGACGCCGGCTTCCTTCAGCAGCGCCTTGGCCTTCTCGGGGTCGTAGGGCGTCGCGCCCGTGAGGTCGACATAGCCCGCGTCGGTCGGCGCGAAGTGGCTGCCGATCGGCTTGCCCAAACCCTCGAGCACGCCGTCGATGAAGGCCTTGCGGTCGATCGCGTGCATGACCGCGCGCCGCACGCGCACATCGTCGAAAGGCTTCTTCTTGTTGTTGATCGCGACGATGCCCTTGCCCGCCGTGTTGCCGACCACCACCTCGAAGCGCTTGTCGGACTGCAGTTGCTTCACCGCCTGCGGCGCGTCCAGGCGCGGCACGCCGTCGATGTCGCCGGCCAGCAGGGCCGCCACGCGCGCCGCCGGGTCGTTGATGAAGCGGAAGGTCACGCGCTCGAGCTTGACCGCTTTCGCGTCGCGATAGCCGGCCCACTTCTTCAGCGTCACCGCGTTGCCCTTCTTCCAGTCGTCGAAGGTGAAGGGCCCGGTGCCCACCGGCTTGGTGGCCGTGCCGGCGGCGCTCTTCGGGTCGAGAATCACGGCCGTGTTCTCGCCCATGCGGAACAGGAAGTTCGGGTCCGCGTTGTCGAGCGTCAGTATCACGGTGTGCGCATCGGGCGCGTCGATGCGGCGGATGTTGTCGAACACCGCCTTCTTGGCCTTGTTGGTGCTCTTGTCGTCCTTGGCGCGCTCGAAGCTGAACTTCACGTCGCTGGCGTCGAAGGCCTCGCCGTCCTGGAACTTCACGCCCTTCTTCAGCTTGAAGGTGTAGCTCTTGCCGTCGGGGTCCATGGCCCAACTCTCGGCCAGCAGCGGCACCACCGAGCCGTCGACGTTGATCTTGGTGAGCCCTTCCAGCACGTTGTAGTGGACGATCTCGCCGATCGCCGCCGCTGGCGCCACCGTCGGGTCCATGCCGGGCGGTTCGAGCACCATCGCGAGCGTGACGCTGTTCTTCTTGGTGCCTTGGGCCAACGCCGGGCCGGCGGCAACCAGGGCGGCGCAGGTGGCGATGGCAAGCAGAGCAGGGGTTCTCATGGTCGGTCCTCCGGTGTCAGCGCGGATGCTGCCACATCGGACGCCGACCACAACGGGCGCGGCACCGCGTCGATCAGGCGCCGGGTGTAGGCGGCGGCGGGCGAGCCGAGCACCGCGTCGGTCGGCCCCTGCTCGACCTCGCGTCCGTGCTGCAGCACCAGCAGTTCGTCGCACACCAGGTCCACCACCGCGAGGTCGTGGCTGATGAACAGGTAGGCCAGGCCGAAGCGCTCCTGCAGGTCCTGCATCAGGTTCAGCACCTGGGCCTGCACGCTGACGTCGAGCGCGCTGACCGGCTCGTCGGCAACGATCAGCTTCGGCTGCGTGACCAGCGCGCGCGCGATCGCGATGCGCTGGCGCTGGCCGCCGCTGAACTCGTGCGGCACCTTGTCGAGGTCGGTCGCCGGGTTCAGCCCCACCGCGTCCAGCATCGCACCAGCGCGCTCGCGCCGCTCGGCGCGCGACAGGTGCGCCAGCTGTTCCAGCGGCTCGGCGACCGTGCGGCCGATCGGCATGCGCGGGTCGAGCGAGCTGTACGGGTCCTGGAACACCATCTGGAAGTCGCGCCGCGCCGCGCGCAGCGCGTCCGGCGCCAGCGCGTGCAGGTCGCGCCCGTCGAAGCGCACATGGCCCGCGCTCGGCGCTTCGAGCGCCATCACCAGGCGCGCCAGCGTGCTCTTGCCCGAACCCGATTCACCGACGACCCCCAGCGTGCGGCCGGCGTGCAGCGTGAAGCTCACGCCGTCGAGGGCCGTCGCCTGGGCATGCGCAGCAAACGGATGCGCGCGCGGCAGCGGGTAGCGCTTGCAGAGCGACTCGACCTGCAGCAGCGGAGCGGTGCTCATGCCGGCAGCGCCTCCTGCCAGCGCAGGCAGCGCACCGAGTGCTGCGGGTCGACGGCCAGCGCCTGCGGCGGCGCGGCGCGGCAGGCGTCGAGGGCCAATGCGCAGCGCGCGGCGAACGCGCAGCCGGTCGGCATCTCGTGCAGCGCCGGCACCCGGCCGGGGATCGTGGCCAGCCGCGTGCCGCGCGCCAGCCCCAAGCGCGGCCGCGCGGCGAACAGGCCGCGTGTGTACGGATGCGCGCGGCGCTCGAACACTTCGTGCGTCGGCCCCTGCTCGACGATGCGGCCGCCGTACATCACCGCCAGCGTGTCCACGGTCGCGGCCATCACGTCCAGGTTGTGGCTGATCAGCAGCAGCGCCATGCCGGTGTCGCGGCGCAGTTCGGCCAGCAGGTCGAGCACCTCGCGCTGCAGCGTCGCGTCGAGCGCGGTGGTGGGCTCGTCGGCGATCAGCAGGTCGGGCCCGCAAGCCAGCGCGATCGCGATCACGACACGCTGGCGCTGGCCGCCCGACAGCTCGTGCGGCCAGGCGTCGAGGCGTTCGCGCGCGCGCGGCAGGTGCACGCGTTCGAGCAGGCGCAGGGCCTCGGCGCGCGCGGCGGCGGCGTCGAGCCGCTTGTGCAGGCGCAGCGACTCGGCGATCTGGTGGCCGATGCGGTGCACCGGGTTGAGCGCCGTCATCGGCTCCTGGAACACCA
Source organism: Burkholderiaceae bacterium (assembly GCA_035539635.1). Taxonomy (GTDB): domain Bacteria; phylum Pseudomonadota; class Gammaproteobacteria; order Burkholderiales; family Burkholderiaceae_C; genus CADEEN01. The sequence continues at coordinate 5,911 of DATLIE010000347.1, read as the reverse complement.
TGCCCAGGCGGTCGCCGCGCAGCGCCGCGTAGGCGGTGTCGTCGAGCGCACTCAGCTCGCGCCCCTCGAAGCGGACCGAGCCGCTGACTTCAGCACCGTCGGGCAGCAGGCCCATCAGCGCCAGCGCGGTCAGCGACTTGCCGCAGCCCGACTCGCCGACCAGGCCGAACGTGGCCCCGCGCTCGAGCCCGAAGCTCACGCCGCGCAAGGCCGCGTGTCGGCCGTGGGTCGTGGGCAGCGTGACGGCGAGGTCGCGCACCTCGAGCAAGGCCGTGGCACTCATCGCGCGTGCAGCAGATCGAGGTAGGCGCCGGCCAGGCGCTGGTCGTCGCGAATGCCGAGCTGCGCCAGCAGCGCCCCGGCGATCGCCTCGCCGTCCGCCACGCCCTGGTCGTCGCGCAGCACGACCTCGATCTCCATGAAGTCGCCCAGGCCCTCGACGCGGTCGAGGTGCACGCGCGTGGCGCCGACCCGCAGCAGCCAGCGGACCTTGCGCACGCGGCCCAACACCGAGGATGCGCCGTGCGCACGCGACAGGGCCTCGCGCAGTGCCGCCGGGTCCGAGGTCGCAGCGCGCACGTAGTCGGACACCTTCGGACCTTCGGCGTCGGCGCGGTGGTAGTGGATCAGCTCGCCGCGGCCGTCGCCGAAGTCGCGCAGCTTCAGACGGCCCTCGGCACAGGCGAAGAAAGTGTCGTCCTGTTCGATGCGCTCCTCGGGGCCGTCGGCCAGCGCGCGCGCACGCGGCAGCAAGGCCTCGACACGGTCGATGCGCGCCTTGACTTCGACGTTGCGCGCCATCGGGGTCAGGCCGCGGACTGCGCGGCGAGTTGCCGCAGCGCCTGCTCGAACGCCTCGCTCGGCTGGCCGCCGGAGATGAGGTGCCGGCGGTCGATGACGGTGGCCGGCACCGACTGGATGCCCGCCTCCTGCCAGAACCGCTCGGCCGCCCGCACTTCGTCGGTGAATGCGCCGCTGTCGAGCACCTCGCGCGCGCGCTCGACCGGCAGGCCGACCTCGCCTGCAAGTTCGAGCAGCACGTCGCGCGCGCTCGGGTTGCGCCCCTGGCCGTGATAGGCCTTGAGCAGCGCGTGCTTGAGCGCACGCTGCGTACCCGGCGCGCCCTCGACGCCGGCCCAATGCAGCAGGCGGTGCGCGTCGAAGGTGTTCCACACGTGTTCGCGGGCGCCGAAGGCGAAGCCTGCGGCCGCGCCCAGTGCGACGATGCGTTCGCGGTTGGCCGCGAGCTGCGCATCGCTCAGGCCGTACTTGGACTTGAGGTACTGCGCCGAATTCGCGCCCTCGGGCGGCATCGTCGGGTTGAGTTCGAAAGGCTGGAAGTGGATCTCGACAGCGATGTCGCCGCCGATGCGTTCGAGCGCGCGTTCGAGCGCGTTCAGGCCGATGGCGCACCAGGGGCAGGCCACGTCGGAGACGAAATCGATGCGCAAGGTGGGCGTGGGGGTCATGAGAGGGTCAGCGTTGTCGTGCAAGGCGGGGGTCGAGCAGGTCACGCAGGCCGTCGCCGAGCAGGTTCAGGCCCAGCACCGACAGCGCGATCGCGACGCCAGGGTAGACCGCCAACAAAGGCGCCTGGAACAGCAGGGTTTGTGCCTCGTTGAGCATGCGGCCCCAGCTCGGCTGCGGCGGCTGCGTGCCCAGGCCCAGGTAGGACAGCGCGGCCTCGGCCAGGATCGCGAGCGCGAACTGGATCGTCGCCTGCACGATCAGCACGTTGGCGATGTTGGGCAGCACATGGTCGGAGGTGATGCGCCAGGCGCCCTTGCCAGCCGCGCGCGCGGCGAGCACGTAGTCGCGCGCCCACACCGCGTGCGCCTGCGCGCGCGCCAGGCGCGCGAACACCGGGATGTTGAAGATGCCGATCGCGACGATGCTGGTCACGAGGCCGGGTCCGTAGATCGCGGTCAGCATGATCGCCGTCAGCAGCGCCGGGAAGGCGAAGGTGAAGTCGCTGGCGCGCATCACGATCTCCTCGATCCAGCCGCGCCGCGCCGCGGCCAGGCAGCCGAGCGCGACGCCCGCCAGTACACCGATACCCACCGCGACGACACCGACCGCGATCGAGTTCTGGCTGCCCACCAGCAGCTGGGACGCGATGTCGCGGCCCAGGCTGTCGGTGCCGAGCCAATGCGCCCACGACGGCGGCGCGAGCTTGTTGGCGATGTCGATCTCGGCCGGCGGGTAGGGGCTCCAGACGAGCGAGAGCAGCGCCGCGAGCAGCAACAGCAGCACCAGCAGCGCACCGCCGGCAAAGCTCGGGTGCTGCAGTGCGCGCTTCATGCGCGCCCGCCCGGCCGCCCGAAGGGCGCGCGCGCCCCCTCGGGGGCCACGAACGGAGTGAGCCTGGAAGGCCTCATGACGTCGCCCGGCGCAGCCGCGGGTCGACCACCGCGTACAGCACGTCGACGACAAAGTTGACCAGGACGACGACCGCGGCCAGCAGCATCACCACGTCCCGTACCAGCACCAGGTCGCGGTTGGCGATGGCCTGGAACACGAGCCGCCCGATGCCCGGCAGCACGAACACGTTCTCGACGATGATCGCGCCGGTGATCAGGTTGGCGAACTGCAGGCCCATGATCGTCAGCACCGGGATCATCGCGTTGCGCAGCACGTGGCCCCACAGCACCTGGTTGCGCGACAGGCCCTTGGCGCGCGCAGTGCGCACGTAGTCTTCGCGCAGGGCTTCCAGCACCGACGAGCGCGTCACGCGCGCCAGGATGGCGGCCTGCACCGCGGCGAGCGACAGCGCGGGCAGCAGCAGCGCGGCGAACCCGGCGCCGAGGCCGCCGCCATCGTCCTCGGTCCAGCCGGGGAAGCCGCCGGCCCCCACCCACTGCAACTGCACCGCGAACAGCAGGATCAGCAGGATCGCGAGCCAGAAATTCGGGATCGACAGGCCGAGTTGGGACAGCAGCATCACGCCGGTGTCGCCCGCGCGGCGGTGGTGCGCGGCCGCGTACACGCCAGCCGCCAGCGCGACGACGACGGTCAGCGCCATCGCCAGCAGCGCGAGAGGCAGGCTGACCTGCAGACGCTCGGCGATCAGCTCGAAGGTCGGCGTGTCGTAGGCATAGCTCGTCGCACTCTCGCCGCGCACCAGGCCGCCGACCCACCTCAGATAGCGCACGGGTGCCGGCCGGTCGAGGCCCAGCCTCGCTTCGAGCGCAGCGATCGACTCCGGCGTCGCCGTCTCGCCGAGCATCACCTCGGCCGGACGACCGGGCAGCAGCTCGAGCACCGCAAACACGACCAATGAGGCCACCGCGAGCGTGGCCGCGAAGCTGGCGAGGCGCTGGAGCAGGAACGAACCCATGAGCGCCGGCGAGTATCGCCGCCCAGCAGCCGCCGCGGATCCGGCTCGGCCGGTCCGCTGGCGGCGCCCCCTTGAGGGGGAGCGCCGAAGGCGCTCGGGGGTGGGTGATCAGTCGCCGACGATCTTGCGTTCCTTGACGATCGCGCCGAAGCGCTTGGAGTCCTCTGCGGCCTTGGCGCCGAACTCGGCCGGCGTCATCGGCGCGGGCACACCCCCGATGGCGGCGATGCGATCGCGCACTGCAGTCGTTGCGAGCGCCTTGTTGATCTCGGCGTTCAGGCGCGCGATCACTGGTGCGGGCGTGCCGGCCGGCGCGTAGAAGCCGAACACGGTGTCGGCGTCGAAGCCCTTCAGGCCTTGCTCGTCGAGCGTGGGCACGTCGGGAAACAATGGCGAACGTTTCGGGCTGCCCACCGCGAGCAGGCGCAGCTTGCCGGCGCGGATGTGCGGGATCGCGATGCCGGGGTCGAACACGAAGTCGAGTTGGCCGCCGAGCAGGTCGGTCAGCGCCGGCGCGGCGCCGCGGTAGGGCACGTGCACGGCAAACGTGCCGGTCTGGCTCTTCATCATCTCGGTGGCCAGGTGCGGCGAGCTGCCGTTGCCCGGCGTGCCGAAGCTGCGCTTGCCGGGGCTCGCCTTCAGGTCGGCGAGGAAGCTCTTGAAGTCGGTGGACGGGTTCTCTCTGCGCACGACCAGGAAGACCAGCACGCGCGCCGCGGCCGCCACCGGCACGATGTCCTTCGTCGGGTCGAAGGGCATCCTCGAGTAGATGTGCGGGTTGACCGACACCATGCCGCCCGAACTCATCAGCAGCGTGTAGCCGTCGGGCGGCGACTTGGCCACCGCGTCGCCGCCGACGTTGCCGCCCGAACCGCCGCGGTTCTCCACCACCACCGGCTGGCCGAGCGACTCCTGCAGCGGCTGCGCGATCGCGCGCGCAAGCTGGTCGGCCGCGCCGCCGGGCGGGAAGTTGACGACCACCTTGACGGGTTTGGACGGCCAGGCCTGGGCCTGCGCGAACGGGGTGGCCAGGCAGGCCAGCGCCAGGGCGCTGGCGCGAAGAAGGGTTCGGACCATGGGCTTGTCTCCTGTGCTTGGCGGGCGGCTCAGGCCACCTCGATTTCCACCAGTCGGGGCGCGTCCGCTTGCAGCGCTTCGGCCAATGCGTCCTGCAGATGGTCGGCTCGTTCGACATGCACGCCAGCCACGCCCTGCCCCGCCGCCAGCGCGACGAAGTCCAGGTCGGGCAGCTCGGTGCCGGCCACCGGATCGCCGGGCGCGTAGCCAAACACCGGCGCGAAGTCTTGCAGCGCGGCGTAGCGCCGGTTCTTCAGGATCACGAAGGCGATCGGCAGCTTGAGTTGCGCCGCGCTCCACAGCGCCTGGATCGAATACATCGCCGACCCGTCGCCCACCAGCGCGATCACGCGCGCGCCGGGCTTGCCGAGCGCCACACCCACCGCGGCCGGCAGGCCCCAGCCGAGGCCGCCGCTGTCCATCGTGTAGAAGGTTTCGCGGCGCAGGATCGCCAGGTGCGCCTGCAACACCGGGCGCGCACTCGGCGCCTCCTCGACCACGATGCTGTCGGGCGCGCGGAGTTCGGCCAGTGTCTGCAACGCAAATGCGACCGACATGCGCTCGCCCGTCGACGGTGGCCGCGCGCGCGGCACCGGCTCGCGCGGCGCCGGCAACGCACGCGGGCGCGGTGCCGGCCGCGCCAGCAGGTCCAGCAGCCCGAGCCGGATGCTGCCGATCACCGACAGGCCTTGCGGCGTCCACGCCGCGGTCGCCGGGTCGTCGATCAACTGCACCAGCGCCGCGCCCTCGGGTACATGCGGGCCGCGGCCTTCGACGTGGTAGGTGAAGGCCGGGGCGCCGAGCGCGAACACCAGGTCGTGGCCGGCCAGGCGCTCGACGATGCGTTCGCGCATCGCGGGCAGGAAGCCGGCGAACAGGCGATGGTTCTCCGGGAAGCCGCAGCGTCCGCTCATAGGCGCGACCCACACGCGCGCGTTGTGGCGTTCGGCAAGTTGCACCGCCTGGTCCCAGGCGGCGTCGCGATCGACCGCCGAGCCGATCACGAAGGCCGGGCGCTGGCAGGCGTCGAGTGCATGGCCCAACTCGGCCAGCAGCGTCGGGTCGGGTCGCAGGTGCTGGCTGACGCGGTGCGGCGCGACCGGCTCGGTGTGCACGAGCCAGTCGTCGGCGGGAATCGACACCAGCACGGGGCCGCGCGGCGGCGTCATCGCCACGTGGTAGGCGCGCGCCAGCGCCAGCGGCACGTCCTCGGCGCGCGCCGGTTCGACGCTCCACTTGACGTAGGGCTTCGGCAGTTCGGTGGCCTGCGCCGAATGCAGAAAGGGGTCGAAGGGCAGGATCGAGCGCGCCTGCTGGCCGGCGGTGACCACCAGCGGCGTGCGGTTCTTGAACGAGGTGAACAGGTTGCCCATCGCGTGGCCGACGCCGGCCGCCGAGTGCAGATTGACGAAGGCCGCGTTGCGCGTGGCCTGCGCATAGCCGTCGGCCATGCCGAGCACCACCGACTCCTGCAGGCCGAGCAGGTAGCGGAAATCG
>DATLIE010000346.1:0-3575 GCA_035539635.1 Burkholderiaceae bacterium | reverse complement strand
GCTTGAAGATGGTCGCGATGTCGCCAGTGGCCGGGCCGAGCGTGTAGCCGGCGCCGACCACCTGGGCTACGTCGTGGATCGTGCCGCCGAGGAACATGCCGGCCCAGTGAGGCGAGAGGTCCAGCGCGCGCGCCAGCAGCGGGTACAGCACCATCGCCAGCGTCGACAGGGCCGTGACACTGATCACCACGATCAGCGTGAAGCGTTCGCCGTCCTTCTCGCGCGGCAGCACCGCGGCGATGGCCAGCGCCGCCGAGGCGCCGCAGATCGCGACCGAGCCACCCGACAGCAGGCCCTGGTGGCGAGTCAGTGCCAGGCGCGGCGCGAGCCACCAGCCGAACGCGATGGTGGCGGCCACACCCGCGGCCACCGCGCCGGCGCTCGCCACGCCCAGGTCGCCGAGCTGCGCCAGCGTGATGCGCGCACCGAGCAGCCCGACCCCCAGGCGCAGCACCGTGCGCGCGCAGAACTCGACGCCGGCCTTGGTCCGGGGCTCCTGGCTGAGGTAGTGGAACGAGATGCCGAAGAACAGGGCGTACAGCAGCTGCGGCCCGCCGTGCAGCGTGCTCACCGCGGTGGCGGCGAGCGCGATCATCACGGCCAGTGCGCTGCCGGCCCAGAGGCGCTTCGCGTGGGCGATCATGCCCAGCGCACGCAGGCGCGCGTCATGAGGTCCCGCCCGGGCGCGACAGCAGGTGCACGTAGTCGTGGCGCGAGGTGTCGATGGTCGAGACGCGGTACTCGACCGGGCGGTCGCCGAAGGTCTGGGCCACGCGCCGCACCTGCATCACCGGCGTGCCCGGTGCCAGGCCGAGCGCACGCGCGGTCGCCCGGTCGGCCGCCACCGCGCGCGCGCGCTCGCTCGCCCGCAGCACGGTGATTCCGTGGTCGGCCTGATAGAGCTGGTAGATGGTGCCGGGCCGGTCGCGCAGGCGCTTCTCGGTCAGGCCCCTGAACAGCGCGGCCGGCAGTTCCAGCCGGTCGTGCACCACCGGCCGGCCTTGCAGCCGCAGCAGGTTCTCGATGCACACCGACGGCGTGCCCGGGCGCAGCGCGAGTGCGGCGGCGGCCTCGTCGCCGAGGCGGGCCCGCTCGAAGCTCAGCAGCTCGACCTGCGGCAGCGCGCGTCGGCCGTCGCGGTCCTCGACGTGGAAGAACTGGAACAGGAAACGGTCCGACGAATGCGTCGCGACGAAGGTGCCGCGGCCCTGCTGCCGCACCAGCACGTGGTCGGCCACCAGCTCGTCCACCGCGTGGCGCAGCGTGCCCACCGACACGCCGAGCGAGGCCGCCAGCGCCGGTTCGGCGGGCAGCGCCCGGCCGGGTGGGCAGCGCCCGTCCTCGATCGCCTCCAGCAGCGCGCGCTTGGCCTGGCGGTACAGCGGGGTGCCACCGTGGTCGGATGCGATCGAGCGGAAGGCGGCGGGCACGGCACGCATGCTAGCGGCCGGCCAAGATTCATTCAAGTCATTCAAATGACTTGGTTGACAGAGGAGGCCGGCCCACTACACTGACCCGAATCCCCTGGATCAATGAGGAGTTGCGCATGATTCATTTCGTGCTGCACGACGCCAAGGACACGGTGGCCGTCGTGGTGGTGGAAGGCGTGAGGGCCGGCATGGAGCTGTCCGGCTGGATCATGGACGAGGACAAGATGACCAACGTGGTCGCCAAGTCCGACATCCCGATCGGCCACAAGGTCGCGCTCAAGGACATGTCCGTTGGCGACACGGTGTGGAAGTACGGCATCGACATGGGCAAGGTGGTCGCGCCGATCAAGGCCGGCGAGCACGCCCATGTGCAGAACATCAAGACAAAGCGCTGGTAAGGAGCACGAGATGGCTGTGATTTCCAAGGACACCACCTTCCTCGGCTACCGGCGCGAGAACGGGCGCGTGGGCGTGCGCAACCACGTCATCGTGCTGCCGCTGGACGACCTGAGCAACGCGGCGGCGGAGGCGGTAGCGCACAACATCAAGGGCTGCATGGCGATCCCGCACCCCTATGGCCGCCTTCAGTTCGGCGCCGACCTCGAGTTGCACTTCCGCACCCTGATCGGCACCGGCTGCAACCCGAACGTGGCGGCCGTGGTCGTGATCGGCATCGAGGACGGCTGGACCAAGAAGGTGGTCGACGGCATCGCCGCCACCGGCAAGCCGGTCACCGGCTTCGGCATCGAGGGCCATGGCGACCACGCGACGATCATGAAGGCCAGCAAGGCGGCGCGCGAGTACGTGCAGTGGGCGAGCGAAAAGCAGCGCGAGGTTTGCCCGATCCACGAGCTGTGGGTCAGCACCAAGTGCGGCGAGAGCGACACCACCAGCGGCTGCGGCGCCAACCCGACGGTGGGCAACGCCTTCGACAAGCTGCACCCGCTCGGCAACTACCTGTGCTTCGGCGAGACCACCGAGCTGACCGGCGGCGAGCAGATCGTGGCCGCGCGCTGCGCCAACGACGCGGTGCGCGAGAAGTTCATGTTCATGTTCGACCGCTACCAGGACGTGATCAACCGCCACAAGACGACCGACCTCTCCGAGAGCCAGCCGACCAAGGGCAACATCGCCGGCGGCCTGACGACGATCGAGGAGAAGGCGCTCGGCAACATCCAGAAGATCGGCAAGAAGTGCACGGTCGACGGCGTGATCGACAAGGCCGAGATCCCGACCCACCCCGGCCTGTGGTTCATGGACTCGTCGTCGGCGGCGGCCGAGATGGTGACGCTGTGCGCCGCCTCGGGCTACGCGGTGCACTTCTTCCCGACGGGGCAGGGCAACGTGATCGGCAACCCGATCCTGCCGGTCATCAAGATCTGCGCCAACCCGCGCACGGTGCGCCTGATGAGCGAGCATGTCGACGTCGACACCTCGGGCCTGCTGCAGCGCGAGATCACGCTTGACCAGGCCGGAGACAAGCTGCTCGAGTGCATGCTGCGCACGGCCAACGGGCGCCTGACCGCCGCGGAGGCGCTGGGGCACCGCGAGTTCGTGCTGACGCGGCTGTACGAATCCGCCTGATGGCCCGGATCGTCGTCACCGAGTTCATCGACGAGCGGGTGCTGCCCGCGCTGCGGGCGGCGCACGACGTCGTCTACGACGCCAAGCTCGTCGACGATCCGGCGCGGTTGCTGCGGGAGGCCGCAGGCGCCGAAGCGCTGATCGTGCGCAACCGCACCCAGGTGCGCGGCGACCTGCTCGCGGCGCTGGGCCGGTGCCGCGTGGTCGGCCGCCTGGGGGTGGGGCTGGACAACATCGACGTGGCGGGCTGCGAGGCACGTGGCATGACGGTGATCCCTGCCACCGGTGCCAACGCGCTGTCGGTGGCCGAGTACGTGATCGCCAGCGCGATGCTGCTGCTGCGTGGCGTCTACCAGAGCACGGCGGCGGTGGCGGCCGGCCAGTGGCCACGCGCTGCGCTGTCCAATGGGCGCGAGATCGGCGGCAAGACGATGGGGCTGGTCGGCTTCGGTTCGATCGGCCAGCTCACGGCGCGACTGGCTCGCGGGCTGGGCATGGACGTAATGGCCTTTGACGCGATGATGGACGGCGACCACCCGGCCTACGCGGCGCTGGGCGCGC
>DATLIE010000345.1:0-12982 GCA_035539635.1 Burkholderiaceae bacterium | reverse complement strand
CTGATGCAGAACCTGGGCCGCCTGGTCGTGCAGTACCACTACCCCGAAGAGATGCGCCAGGTGCGGCGCCTGATGCAGCCCGGACCCGCGGCGAAAGACGGCGAACCCGAGTTGCCGGGCCTGAACGAACAGGCCGCGGCCTTCGCCGTGCTGGGCGCCGACATCGAGGCGATGGGGGCTGCGGTGGCGCGCTGGTGGGGCATGGACGACGCGGTGTTGCACATGATCCGGCGCCTGTCGCCCGCGTCGCCGGTGCGGCAGCCCGACAACGACGACGAGATGCTGCGCGTGGTGGCCTCGGCCGCCAACGAGGCGGTCGATGGGCTGGCCCTGCCGGCGTCGCGGCAGGGCGCCATGCTCGAGCGCGTGGCCCAGCGCTATGCGCGTGTGCTCGAACTCACGCCGCGCGACCTGGCTGCGGCGCTGCAGGCCAGTGCCGGCGGCGCGGCGGCCGCCACCGACGCGACCAGCGCACGGGACGCGGCATGAACGCGCGAGTCGGATCGCAGCGCATCGGCCGCTTTGCCCTGCTGCGCGAGCTCGGTCGCGGCGCGCAGGCGACGGTCTGGCTGGCCTACGACGACCGGCTCGACCGCGAGGTCGCGCTCAAGCTGCTCGACACCAGCTCGGACGAGCTGACGATCGACCAGTGGCTGCACGAGGCGCGTGCGGTCAGCCGCCTGTCGCACCCGCACCTGGTCCCGGTGTTCGAGGCCGACGAGGCCGGCGGCCGACCCTACCTGGTGTTCGAGTACGTGGCCGGTCCGACGCTGGCCGCGCATGCGCGCGAGCGGGGCGGCGCGCTGCCGGCGCGCGAGGCGGTCGGCCTGATGCTGGGCGTGCTCGACGCGCTGGCGGCGGCGCACGAGCGCGGCATCGTGCACCGCGACCTCAAGCCGTCGAACGTGCTGGTCGACGGCGAGGGCCGTGCGCGGGTGATGGACTTCGGCATCGCGGCGCGTGTCAAGGACCCGCGCGACGCCGGCACGATCTGCGGCACGCCGGGCTACATCTCTCCCGAGGCGGCGCGCGGCGCGGCACCGCAGCCGGCGATGGACCTGTTCGCGGCCGGGGTGATGCTGGCCGAACTGCTCGGCGGGCGCCGCCTGCTGGTCGAGCGAGATCCGATGCGCGCGCTGGATCGCGTGCAGCGCGAGGACCTGCTGGCGCCGTCGGCCAACGTCGCTGGCGAGGCGATCGACGAGGCCTTGCGCGCCATCGTGCAGCGCGCGCTGACACGCGACCCGGCGCTGCGCACGCGCAGTGCGGTGGCCATGCGGCAGGCGCTGGAGCAATGGCTGCAGGGCGGCGCCGTAGCCGAGGAAGCGGCGGCCGACAGCACGCCGGGCCACGCGACGCTGGACTTCCTGCTGCGCCGCATGAAGACGCGGGCCGACTTCCCCGCGCTGTCCGACGCGGTGGGGCGCATCCAGCGCGTGGCCAATTCGGAGAACGAGAACCTCTCGACCCTGGCCGACGAGATCCTCAAGGACGTGGCGCTGACGAACAAGCTGCTGCGCCTGGTCAACTCAGCCCAGTACACGGCGGCCGGCGGCGCCGTGAGCACGGTGTCGCGCGCGGTGGCGCTGGTGGGCTTCGCCGGCATCCGCAACATGGCGTTGTCGCTGGTGCTGCTCGAGCACATGCAGGACAAGCGCCACGCCGAACAGCTGAAGGAGGAGTTCCTGCGCGCGCTGATGGCCGCCACGCTCGCCAACGAGCTGACGCCGGCGGCTCGCGAGGCCGAGGAGAGCTTCCTCGCGACGATGTTCCAGAACCTCGGGCGCCTGCTCGTGGGCTTCTACTTCCCGGAGGAGGCGCGCCAGATCCGCGAGCTGGCGCAGCCTGCCACCGCGAAGAGCGCGGCCGCACTGGACGAGGGCACGGCGACACAGCGTGTGCTAGGCCTGGGCTTCGGCGACATCGGCCAGGGCGTGGCCCGGGCCTGGGGCCTGCCGGATCCGCTTCAACGCGCGATGCGGGTGCCCGACGGCGACGCACCCGGCCGCTCCGTCGGGTCGGCAGGCCTGGACCGCCAGCGCTGGCTCGGGCGCATGGCCACCGAAGTGGCCGACGCGATGCTGGCGGATGGCGCCAACGCGCCGCGCCGCATCGAGGCCATCGCCGAGCGCTACGGCCGCGCGCTGGGCATCGCCCCCGAGCAGGTGCAGGCGGCGTCGCAGGCGGCGCAGGAACGCCTGGCGCAGCTCGCGCAGGCGATGCAGATCCGGCTCGGCGCCAAGTCGCGCGCACGGCGCCTGCTCGCCACGCCGGCGTCTGCGGCCGATGCCGACACGCTCGACCGCCACACGCTGCGTGCCAACGACGTGGCCCCGCTCGACGAGGTCGACAAGTCGCTGGTGCAGGCGCCCAAGCGCGACGCAGCGCAGGTGGCCGACATGCTGGCGCAGGGCGTGCAGGACATCACCCAGCACATGGTCGGCGAGAGCTTCAAGCTCAACGAGGTGCTGCGCATGATCCTGGAGACGATGATGCGCGCGCTGGGCTTTCGCCGCGTGGTGTTCTGCCTGCGCGATCCGAGGACCAACATGCTGACCGGCCGCTTCGGCCTTGGCGACAGCGCGGGGGAGGTGGCCGCGGCCATCCAGGTGCCGCTGCGGCTGGCGCCCGGCGTGCTGCCCGACCTGTTCGCGGCGGTCTGCGCCAAGGGAGCCGACACGCTGATCGCCGACGCGACGATGCCCGCGATCGCAGGGCGGTTGCCGGCCTGGTTCACGCAGAAGGTGAAGGCGCCTTCGTTCCTGCTGCTGCCGCTGCTGCTCAAGGGGGCGCCGTTTGCGCTGATCTATGCCGACCAGGCCAAGGCCGGTGGCATCGAACTCGACGAGAAGGCACTGGCCCTGCTGCGCACCCTGCGCAATCAGGGCGTGATGGCTTTCAGGCAGTTAGGGTGACGAGCCTGACCCCGGCACTGGTTGCAACGCTAAGGGCTGCTTGGTTCCCCACCTGACCCGGTTGGGCGCGCTTCCATGCGGGGAGGCCCGTCGGGTGTGATTGTAGTGGCCGCCCGGTTTCAGCGCAGTTGCAGCGCATCGTCGCCGTAGCGCAGGCCCAGCGGCTCGATCACCAGTTGCTTGTCTCCGGCTTCGATGCGGCCGGCCACCCAGGCGTCGATGCCCTGCGCGCGCGCCACCTCGATCGTGCGCTCGGCCTGCTCGGCCGCGACGAAGAGTGCGAAGCCGGCACCCATGTTGAAGGTGGAGTAGGCCTCCTGCGCATCGTGGCCTGCATGCCTGGCAATGAACTCGAGAATGGGCGGCACCGGCGGCACCCGCGTGATGCGGTAGGTGAAGCGGCCCGGATGCCGCAGCAGCTTGCGCCAGCCGTGGCCGGTGATGTTGGCGCAATAGTGCGGCGCGATGCCGGCCTTCCACAGCGCTTCGGTGACTGGTGAGTACAGCGTCGTCGGCGCGAGCAGCGCATCGCCGTAGGGGGTGCCGCTGGCGTCGATCGGCGTCAGCCAGCCCTGCGGCAGGCGCTCGACCAGCTTGCGTGCCAGGCTGACGCCGTTGGCATGGATGCCGGATGACGCGAGCAGCACGATCGCGTCACCGTCGCCGAGCTTGTCGCCGACCGAAAGGCGCTGCTTCGGGTTGATCAGGCCGGTGCAACTGGCCGCGAGGTCGATGCGTCCGGCCTCGACGATGCCCGCCAGCGCAGGCGTCTCGCCGCCGCCCCAGGCCACGCCGCAGGTTTCGCAGGCGCGCTTCCAGCCTTCGACGAGCGCCTGCGCGCGTTGCGCGTCGCCGAACCACTCGCTGCCGCCGGCGGCCCAGTAGGCCTGCACGACGAGCGGCGTGGCGCCGACCGTGATCAGGTCGTTGACCGCCATCGCGATCGTGTCCTGCGCGATGCTGGCGTAGTAGCTCCTGCCGGTCAGGCGCGCCATCTCGTCGGCCACCAGGGCCTTGCTGCCCAGGCATTCGACGATGCTGGCCAGGTAGAACGGCCCCACGTCGACCACATAGGCCGACTCGCCGCGCGAGGCCTTCACTTCTTCGAACCCATGCGCGGCCAGTTGCGTGGCGGTGGACGCCGCGGCGCGCTGGGCGGCCACCTTCAGCGGGTCGATCTTGTCGTAGTCGACACCGGCCTGGTCGTATGTGAGCGAGCTCGTGGTCATGGGCGCGATTATCCCGTAGCCACCCCTCTAGAATGGTCCGCATGAGCTATGTGGTGCTCGCGCGCAAGTACCGGCCGCGGCGATTCTCGGAGATGGTGGGGCAGGACGCGGTGGTCACCGCGTTGACGCACGCGCTCGAGCAGCGGCGCCTGCACCATGCCTATCTCTTCACCGGCACGCGCGGCATCGGCAAGACCACGGTCTCGCGCATCCTGGCCAAGAGCCTGAACTGCACCGGGCCGGACGGGCAGGGCGGCATCACGGCCTCGCCCTGCGGCGTGTGCACCGCCTGCACCGAGATCGACGCCGACCGCTACATCGACTACATCGAACTCGACGCGGCGAGCAACCGCGGTATCGACGAGATCCGCGACCTGCTCGAGCGCGCGGCCTACAAGCCCAGCGTCGGACGGTTCAAGATCTTCATGATCGACGAGGCGCACCAGCTAACCAAGGACTCATTCAACGCGTTGCTGAAGACGCTCGAGGAGCCGCCCGAGTACCTGAAGTTCGTGCTGGCGACGACAGACCCCGAGAAGATGCTGCCGACCGTGTTGTCGCGCTGCCTGCAGTTCAACCTGCGGCCGATGCCCCCGGAGGTGGTCGCCGAGCACCTCGAGCATGTGCTCAAGGCCGAGAGCGTGGCTTTCGACGACGCATCGATCCGCCTGCTGTCGCGTGCCGCGCGCGGCTCGATGCGCGATGCCCTGTCGCTCACCGACCAGGCAATCGCCTACGCCGGCGGCACGCTGAACGCCGAGGCGGTTCGCGCGATGCTCGGCAGCGTCGACCGCGGCCATGCCGAGCGCTTCGTGCGCGCGCTGGCGCTGCGTGACGGACGTGCGGTGCTGGCCGGTGTCGACGCACTGCGCGAGCATGGCCTGTCGGCTTCGGGGACGCTGGAGGAGCTGACGGGGCTGCTGCAGCAGATGGCCATCGAGCAGGCCGTGCCCGGTGCCTTGCCCGACACCGACCCCGACACGCCGGTCACGCGCGAGCTGGCGGCGTTGTTGCCGGCCGACGAGACGCAGTTGCTCTACAGCTTTGCGCTGCACGGACGGCAGGAGCTGACGCTGGCGCCCGATGCCTACGCCGGCCTGTCCATGGTGCTGTTGCGCCTGCTCGCCTTCGCACCGGCCGGCTCCGCCGGCGCCGCGTCGTCGTCGGTGGAATCGGGGGGATCCACCCCGCGCTCCGCCGCGCCGCGGCCCGTGGCGGCGAGTGCGGCGCTGGCCAAGCCGGTGCCGGCGCGTGCCAGCGTCGCGCCGGTGGCCACGCCCGGACCGACGCCGACGCGCCAGCCCGTGCCGCCGCCCTGGCTCGACGATGCGCCGCCCGATGATGGCTTCGAGCCCGCAACACCGGCACCGGTCGTGGCGCCGGTGCCTGCCGCGGCCGCGCTCGAGCCGACGCCGCTCGGCGATCGCTGGGTGGCCGTGGTGGCGATGCTGAACCAGCGCCAGGCGATCACGGCCTTGGCGCGCGAGCTGGCGATGCAGGCGCAACTGGTCGAGCAGCGCGACGGCGCCGAGCCGCTGTGGCGATTGCGTGTGGAGCGCGAGTCCCTTCGCGCGGCGGCGCTGGTCGACAAGCTGCGTGGTGCGCTGGCCGAGGTGCTCGGCATCGGGCCACTGAAGCTGGAAGTCGAGGCCGGTGCTGTGGTCGACAGCCCCGTGCGGCGCGAGGCCGCCGAGCGCGAGCGGCGCCAGCGCGAGGCCGAGGACCTGATCCGCAACGACCCGCTGGTGCAGGAGATGCTTGCGCAGTTCCCGTCGGCGCGCATCGTGCCCGGTTCGATCAAACCCCATTAGGAGTCGAAGACCATGATGAAGCAGCAGCTTGCCGGCCTGATGAAGCAGGCGCAGCAGATGCAGGACAACCTCAAGCGCGCCCAGGACGAACTGGCGCTGCTGGAGGTCGAGGGCGTGTCGGGTGCGGGGCTGGTGAAGGTCGTGATGACCTGCAAGCACGACGTCAAGCGCATCACGATCGACCCCAGCCTGCTGGCCGACGACAAGGACATGCTCGAGGACCTGGTGGCCGCCGCCTTCAACGACGGCGTGCGCCGCGCGGAGGCCGTGAGCCAGGAGAAGATGGGCAAGCTGACGTCCGGCATGCCGCTGCCGCCGGGCATGAAGTTCCCGTTCTGAGCTGGTCGATCCCCGTTTGAGCGAGCCCAGCCTCCACGCGCTGACCGAGGCCCTGCGCCGGCTGCCCGGGGTGGGCATCAAGTCGGCGCAGCGCATCGCTTTCCACCTGCTGCAGCACGACCGCGAGGGTGCGCTGAAGCTCGCCAACGCGCTGTCGGGCGCGGTGGCCAACGTGCACCACTGCGAGCGCTGCCACACCTTCAGCGAGCGCGCGCTGTGCGACGTCTGCGCCGACCCGCGGCGCGATGCCGGCAAGCTGGCGGTCGTCGAGACGCCCGCCGACCAGGCCGCACTCGAGCGCACCGGCAGCTATCGGGGCTACTACTTCGTGCTGATGGGGCGCCTGTCGCCGCTCGACGGCGTCGGCGTGCGCGACATCGGCGTGGCACAGCTGCTCGAACGTGCCGCGGACCCTGCGGTGGAGGAAGTGATCCTCGCGCTCGGCTTTTCGGCCGAGGGCGAAGCCACCGCGCATGCGCTGGCGCAGGCCCTGCGCGCGCGGGGCAAGGCGGTCACGCGACTGGCGCGCGGCGTGCCGGTGGGCAGCGAACTCGAGTACGTGGACCTGTCGACCATCGCCCACGCACTGAGCGACCGCCGCTGAACGGGCGGTTCAGCGTTTGCGGGCGGCGGTGCGTGCCGGCTTGGTGGCCGCGCGCATGGGCTTCGCGGCGCGCGCCTTGGCCTTCTGCGGCACGTAGACGACCACCGTGGTGCCTGCCGCAAACTGGGCGGTCGCGCGCACGTTGTTCCAGTGGGCGACGCTCTGCGCCGGCACACCGAAACGGCGCGCGACGCCCTGCACGTTGTCGCCCTTCTTGCCGACCCGGTGCGCCACGCGCCGCAGCGTCGGCCCGTCGGACGTCAGCGACAGCATCGCGCTGTCGGCCAGGCGCTCGGACACATCGTCGTGCTCGCGGTGCCGGTTGCGTGGCACGAGCAGCGTGGACCCGGCCTTGACCAGCATGCGCGGCGGGATGTTGTTCACGTCGCGCAGGTCGTCTTCGTTCATGCCGGTCAGCTTGGCGGCCTCGACGGTCTTCATGGTGCGCGGGGCGACCCAGGCGGTCCAGCTCGCCAGCGGCCCCTTGTGCTGCGCCACCGCCTTCACGAAGCTGTTGGCGTTGTCGTACGGCAGCAGCACCTTCGGCGTGCCGGCCGCGACGATCACCGGCTTGTTCATCTGCGGGTTCAGCGAGCGGAACTCGTCCAGCGGCAACTCGGCCAGGCGCGCCGCGAGCTCGACATCGATGTCGCGCGCGATGGGCACGGCCAGGAAATACGGGTGGTTTTCCAGCGGCGGCAGCGCGAGGCCGAACTTCGCGGGGTCGGCGACGATGTTCTTCACCGCCTGCAGCTTCGGCACGTAGTCGCGGGTTTCGAGCGGCATGCGCAGGCTCGGATAATCGGTACCGCGTCGCGCGCGCTCGTTGGCACGCACCGCGCGCTGCACGTTGCCCTCGCCCCAGTTGTAGGCGGCCAATGCGAGGTGCCAGTCGCCGAACATCTCGTGCAGGCGGGTCAGGTAATCGAGCGCCGCGCGCGTCGAGTCGAGCACGCTGCGCCGGTCGTCGCGGAACACGTTCTGCGTCAGGTCGAAGTGGCGCCCGGTCGCCGGCATGAACTGCCACATGCCCGAGGCGCGCGCGTGCGACATCGCCTCCGGGTTGAATGCACTCTCGATGAAGGGCAGCAAGGCCAGCTCGCTGGGCAGGCCGCGGCGCTCCACCTCTTCCGTGATGTGGAACAGGTAGCGGCCACCGCGCTCGGTCATGCGTTGCACGTAGTCGGGCCGCTCGGCGTAGTAGCGCTCCCACTTGCGCACCAAGGCGCCGTCGAGTTCGGGCATCGCGAAGCCACCCCGCACGCGGCCCCACAGGCTGATGCGCGCGCTGCGGTCGTTGAGGTCGATGCGCGCCTCGGGCCGCAGGTCGTCGACCGGGGCCGTGGCGGCAGGGCCGGCGTCCTCCTCCTTGGCGGCCTCGGCGGCAGCCACGGCCACCACCGATGCCAGCGGCAGCTCAGGGGCGCTCGGTGGCGCGGCAGGTGGCGCTTCGGCAACGACCGGCGGGGCGTCTGGCGCCGTCGCGCAGGCACCGAGCCACAGGGCGGCGGCGAGTGCGAGGACGGCTCGGTGCGGTCGTTGGAGAAGGGTCATCGGAACTGGTTCTTCCATTCGCGCAGTGCGGCAAACACGACCACCGGCTCGTCGCTCGCGGCCCCGTGGGCCCGAGCGCTGGCGGCGACCTCTGCAACGCCACACCTCAGGAATGGGTTGATACGCAACTCGTTGCCGATTGTCGAGGGCAAGGTTGGCAGGTTCTGCGCACGGCGGGCCTCGCAGCGCGCCACATGCGAGCGGATGTCACGGTTGGCGGGCTCGACGGCCGCCGCGAAGCGCAGGTTGGACAAGGTGTATTCGTGCGTGCAGCACACCCGCGTTTCGGCGGGCAGGCCAGCCAGTTGCGACAGCGAGTCGTGCATCTGCGCCGGCGTGCCCTCGAACAGGCGGCCGCAGCCGGCCGAGAACAGGGTGTCGCCACAGAACAGCAGCGGGGCCTCGCCGGCCGGGCGGTGCAGGTAGGCGATGTGGCCCGCGGTGTGGCCGGGCACGTCGAAGACCTCGAAGTCGAGGCCGAGCACGGTGACATGGTCGCCGGCCTGCAGCGGGACGAAGGGCGCTGGGATGCGTTCGCGCGCAGGCCCGTACACCGGCCCGGTGAGCCGGGCGCGCAATGCGTCGACGCCGCCGACGTGATCGGAGTGGTGGTGCGTCACTAGAATCGCCGCCAGCGCGAGGCCGTGGGCATCGAGCGCCGCGTGCACCGGGCCGGCTTCGCCGGGATCGACCACAAGGGCCTGCGATCCATCGTGCAGCAGCCAGATGTAGTTGTCCGTGAAGGCGGGCAGGGCAAGCAGTTCCATCGGCGCGAGGATTATCGCGCCTGTCGACATACCGCATGAACGATCAGCCCTCGAGCACCGATGCGCTGGCCGAATGGCTTGCCACGCCACCCGGCCAGTACCTGCTCGCCTGGGAGCAGGCGCAGCTCGATCGCGTGGTGGCGGACCTGTTCGGCTTCCATGCGCTGCAGGTGGGCCTGACCGAGCTCGACGCGCTGCGCGCCAACCGCATGCCGCACCGCTGGGTCTCGCTCGACCACGCGGCGACGCCACCGCGCGCGGTGGCGCTGCTGGCGCATGGCGACGCGTTGCCGTTTCCCGAGCGCAGCCTCGACCTGGTGGTGCTGCCGCACACCTTGGAGCTGGCGCTCGACCCGCACCAGACGCTGGCCGAGGTGGAGCGGGTGCTCATGCCCGAGGGCCGCGTCGTCATCCTCGGCTTCAATGCGGCCAGCCTGTGGGGGCTGCGCCAGCGAGTGGGCCGCCTGCGCCAGGCGCTGGGTGGCAAGGGCGGGCTCTTCCTGCCGCGGCCGGGCGACTTCATCGGTTACTGGCGCCTGCGCGACTGGTTGCGCCTGCTGAGCTTCGAGGTCGAGGGGGGACGCTTCGGTGCCTACCGTCCGGCACTGTCCTCCGAGCGCTGGCTCGAGCGCTTCGCGTGGATGGATCGCGTCGGCGACCGCTGGTGGCCGGTGTTCGGTGCCGTCTACATGGTCGTGGCCGTCAAGCGCGTGCGCGGCATGCGGCTCGTCGGCCTGGCTCGACAGGAGCGCCTCGCGGCTCCCACCGCACCGGCGGTGTTGACCCACCGGCAACGGCCCAGACACGAACACGAAACATGAGCGAGACCATCATCACCATCTACACCGACGGTGCCTGCCGCGGCAACCCAGGCCCCGGCGGCTGGGGTGCCTGGCTGCGCTGGGGCACGCACGAGAAGGAACTGTGGGGCGGCGAGGCGCTGACCACCAACAACCGGATGGAGTTGACTGCGGTCATCGAAGCCCTGTCGGCGCTGAAGCGCGCGAGCCGCGTCGAGCTGCATACCGACAGCCAGTACGTGCGCCAGGGCATCACGACCTGGATCCATCAGTGGAAGCGGCGCGGCTGGACCACGGCCGACAAGAAGCCGGTCAAGAACATGGACCTGTGGCAGCGCCTCGATGCCGTGGCCGCGGCCCACCATGTGGATTGGCGCTGGGTCAAGGGCCATGCCGGGGACCCCGGGAACGAGCGGGCCGATGCGCTGGCCAACCGAGGCGTCGACGGGCAAAAGCAGTAGCTGACCCGATCCGAGGGCAAACACAAAGGGCTACAGTCGTTCGATGGCGCTCAAGAAGATGCATACCTGGGTCGCGGTGATCGGCATTGCCATCGTGGCGGCCGCGGCTTGGTGGTTCCAGAACAAGCCCAAGACAGTGTCGGCGCCGAGCGCTACAGCGACGCCGGGTGCCAGTGCACCGGCCACGCCGGCAGCTGGTGGTGGTGCTGCGGGCGGCGGCGGGCCGGCTGCGGTCGAGGTCGGCCGCGCCGAGGCCTTGCGTATCGAGGACGATGCCGTGGCCGTGGGAACGGTGCGCGCGGCGCAGACCGTGATGCTGCGCCCTGAGGTCAGCGGCCGCGTGGTGCGCATCGGATTCAAGGACGGCCAGCGCGTCAAGCGCGGCCAGTTGCTGGTGCAACTGGACGACCTGCTGCAGCGCGCCCAGTTGCAGCAGGCCGAGGCCCAGGCCTCGATCGCGCGCACCAACCTGCAGCGCAGTCGTGAGCTGCTGGCGCAGAACTTCGTCAGCCAGAGCGCGGTGGACCAGAACGGCGCGGCGCTCGACGTGGCGATGGCCCAGGTGGCGCTGGCCAAGGCGCAGCTGGCGCGCCTGACCATTCTGGCGCCCTTCGACGGCGTGGCCGGCATCGGCACGGTCGACGTCGGGGACTACCTGAAGGACGGCGCCGACATCGTCAGCCTCGAGGACCGCTCGCACCTGTGGGTGGACTTCCGCCTGCCCGAGCGCTACATCGGCATGACGAAGCCGGGCCTGACCGTCAAGTTCACGCTCGACGCGCTGCCGGGGCAGAGCTTCGACGGCAAGGTCGAGGCGCTGGACTCGCTGATCGACGCCAACGGCCGCTCGCTGCTGGCGCGCGCGCGCATCGACAAGCCGTCGCCGGTGCTGACCTCGGGCATGTTCGCGCGCGCCCGCATCCTGTTCGCGGTGCGCGAGCGCGCCGTCGTGGTGCCAGAAGAGGCGCTGGTGCCGCTGGGCGGCAAGCAGTACCTGTTCAAGGCGGTCGATGGCCCGGCCACCGGTGCCGCCGACCTGGCCCGCCCGCCGACCAAGGTGTCGCAACGCCTGGAGGCCAAGCTCGGCGTGCGCCAGGCCGGCAAGGTGGAGATCCTCGAAGGCGTGGCGCCGGGTGACCTTGTGGTCACCGCCGGCCACCAGCGGCTCGTGCGCGGTGACGCGCTGCCGCTGCGCATCGTCGACCTGGCCAAGGCCGGCGAGGCGGCGCCGAAGGGCGCACCGGGCGGCGCGGCCAAGCCCGCTGCCGGTGCCTCGGCGCCGCGCGCCACAGCGCCGACCTGACGCAGGAGCCACCCCGTCATGCGCATCTCGGAGACCTCGATCCGCCGGCCGGTGCTGGCCAGCGTGATGTCGCTGCTGATCGTGCTGGTCGGCCTGGTGTCGTTCAACCGGCTCACCGTGCGCGAGTACCCGCGCATCGACGAACCGGTGGTCACGGTGAACACGCGCCTGATCGGTGCCTCGTCGGAGGTGATCGAGTCGCAGGTCACCAAGCCGCTCGAGGACTCGATCGCCGGCATCGACGGCGTGGACATCATCACCTCGATCTCGCGCGCCGAGCAGAGCCAGATCACGGTGCGCTTCAAGCTGGAGAAGAACCCGGACAACGCCGCCGCCGACACGCGCGACCGTGTGTCGCGCGTGCGCGGGCGCCTGCCCGACGCGATCGACGAGCCGGTGATCGCCAAGGTGGAGGCCGACGCCACGCCGACGATCTGGCTCGCGTACACGAGCGAGACCTTGAGCCCGCTCGAGGTCACCGACCTGATCAACCGCATCGTCAAGCCGCGCCTGCAGACCGTGCCGGGGGTCGCCGACGTGCAGGTGGGCGGCGACCGCAAGTACGCGATGCGCATCTGGCTCGACCCGGACAAGATGGCCGCGCACGGCGTGACGGTGCAGGACGTCGAGGACGCGCTGCGCAAGCAGAACCTCGAGGTGCCCTCGGGGCGCATCGAGAGCGCGCAGCGCGAGTTCAACGTCACGGCGCGAACTGACCTCAACACGGTGCCGCAGTTCGCCGACATCGCGCTGCGCCAGGCCAACGGCTACACGGTGCGCCTGCGCGACGTGGCGCGCGTCGAGGAGGCGGCGGCCAGCGAGCGTTCGCGCGTGCGCTTGAACGGCGTGCCGTCGATCTCCACCGGCGTGATCCGCAACGCCACGGCCAATCCGCTCGAGGTGTCGGCCGGCGTGCGCGCCGTGATGCCATTGATCCAGCGCGACCTGCCGCCGTCGGTGACGGTGGTGCAGGCCAACGACAACTCTGTCTTCATCGACCGCTCGATCCAGTCGGTCTACGAGACGGTCGCCGAGGCGGTGGTGCTGGTGGCGCTGGTGGTGTTCGTGTTCCTGCGCACGCTGCGCGCGTCGATCATCCCGCTCGTCACCATCCCGGTCAGCCTGGTCGGCTCGTTCGCGCTGATCGCCCTGGCCGGCTTCACCATCAACACGCTGACCTTGCTCGCGCTGGTGCTGGC
>DATLIE010000344.1:0-7246 GCA_035539635.1 Burkholderiaceae bacterium | reverse complement strand
GCCCGAGCTGCGCGCCGACTCGCGCTACAACCGCGACACCGCCTTCATCGCGCGCGAGTACGCCGCCAGCACCGACATCCTGACGGTGATGGTGGCCACGCCCGAGGACCAGTGCACGCGTTACCGCACGCTCGAGAAGGTCGATCGCCTGGCCTGGCGTCTTGAGCAGCTGCCGGGCGTGGAGTCCACCAACTCGATGGCCGCGTTGTCCAAGCTGGCGATGGTGGGCTACAACGAAGGGCAGCTGAAGTGGTACGACCTGCTGCCCAACGACAGTGCGCTCGGGGGCGTGCAGACGCGCGCGCCACGCGAGCTGTTCAACCAGGGCTGCTCGTTCCTGTTGCTGTACGTCTACCTGAAGGACCACAAGGCCGCGACGCTGGATCGCGTCGTCAACGAGGTCGAGGCCTTCATCGCCGAACAGAATGGCGCCCCTCGCCCCGCGGGTACGCAGGGCGATCCCCCGGGGGGATCGGGCCTTGCTTGGGGCGGCCCGGCGCAGCGGCCCGGCGACCCGGACGTGCGCTTCATGCTCGCCGCCGGCAGTGCCGGCATCGACGCGGCCACCAACATCGTGGTGCAGCAGGCGATGCGCGAGATGCTGCTGTGGGTCTACGGCGCGGTGCTGCTGCTTTGCTGGATCACCTTCCGCTCGTGGCGCGCGGTGGTGGCCGCCGTGCTGCCGCTGATGCTGACCTCGATCCTGTGCGAGGCGCTGATGGTGGCGCTGGGCATGGGCGTCAAGGTGGCCACGTTGCCGGTGATCGCGCTCGGCGTGGGCATCGGCGTCGACTACGCGCTGTACGTGCTGTCCGTGATGCTGGCGCGCCTGCGCGCCGGCGACTCGCTGTCCGACGCCTACCACCACGCGCTGCGCTTCACCGGCCGCGTCGTGATGCTGACCGGCGTCACGCTCGCGCTCGCGGTGGGCACCTGGGCCTTCTCGCCGATCAAGTTCCAGGCCGACATGGGCATCCTGCTCGCGTTCATGTTCGTGCTGAACATGCTCGGCGCGCTGGTGCTGCTGCCGGCGCTCGCCCACTTCCTGCTGCGGCCGGCGGCCACGACCGTGCCCGCCGCGCGCGCCCCCGAAACCCCGAAGGTGCTTGCATGCTGAACGCGCAACTCGAAGCCATGATGGCGCACGCGCGCGCCGCCGGCGTTCCCGACCTGTGCGAGCTACCGCCGCTGGCCGCGCGTGGCCTGTACCGCGAGATCTGCGCCGCCGCCGACCTGCCGCCGGCTGATGTGGCCGCGCGCGACCTGCGCATCCCCGGCGGCCCGGCCGGTGCCCGGCACACGGTGGGCCTGCGCGTGTACACGCCGCGCGCCGACGGCCCGCACCCGGTGGTCGTGTACTTCCACGGCGGCGGCTACGCGCTCGGCGACGTCGACGCCTACGACCGCGTCGCGCGCCAGCTGTGCGCCGACACGCAGGCGGCGGTGGTGTCGGTGGACTACCGGCTCGCGCCCGAGCATCCATACCCGGCCGCGTTCGACGACGCCTGGGCCGCGCTCGCGTGGATCGGCAGCGCGCAGGGCGCGGACACGCTCGGCCCGTCGGTGGACACGCAGCGCCTCGCGGTGGCCGGCGACAGTGCCGGCGCCGTGCTGGCCACCGTGACGACGATGCTGGCGCGCGACGCCGGCGGCCGACCGCGCATCGCCGCGCAGGCGCTGTACTACCCGCCCGCGGCGGGGGGCCACCCAGGCCCCTATCCGTCGCGCGAGCAGCATGCCGCCGGGCCGACGCTGACGCGCGCGACCATGGACTACTTCAGCCGTTATGCCTTCGGCCCTGAAGGCGTGGCGCCCGACTGGCGCGGTGCGCCGCTGCGTGCCCCGAGCCTGGCCGGTCTGCCGCCGGCCCTGCTGCTGGTGGCCTCGCACGATCCGCTGCGCGACGAGGCGCTGGCCTACGGGCAGGCGCTGGCGTCAGCCGGCACGGCGGTGGAGGCGGTCGAGTACCACGGCCTGGCGCATGGCTTCGTCAGCATGGCCGGCGCCATCGACGCCGCGCGCTCCGCGCAACGCCACTGCGCGATGTTCCTGGCGCAGTCGCTGCGCTAGGAGGCGGCCACCTTCTCCAGCAGCGCCATCAGCTGGCGCCGCTCAGCGCGGCTGAGGCCGGCAGCCAGCTCGACCTCGTAGAGCGCGTGCATGTCGCGATGGCGCTCCAGTTCGCGCCGGCCCTGGGTCGTCAGAGTGAGGGCGTAGCTGCGCCGGTCCTGCGGCACCGGCTGGCGCTGCACCAGGTCCAGCGCCTCGAGCGAATCGACCACCTTCACCACGCTGGCGCGCGTGATCGACAAGCGATCGGCGAGCTCCGACTGGCTCACGCCCGGCTCGCTGGCGACGATCCACAAGGCCGTCATGCGGCCCGGCGTCAGGCTGTTGGCGGCGAAGCTGCGAAACAGCAGCGCGTAGCTGCGGACCTGGGCGCGCCGGATCGCGTAGCCGAGCGAGTCGGCGAGTTCGTCGAAGGGCACCGGCTCGGGCGGGCTCGCAGCGTCATCGCGCGCGGCGGCGCGGCGCGGGCGGGCCGCCGCGGGTGACGAGGGCTTCGGAAGTTTCGAGGGCGGGGTGCTCAAGGGAAAGTCCGGGTGCAGCGGGGAGGCGGACGACTCTAGCATCCGGTCGCTGATTGTTTGCCTGGCTAACAGATAGGCAGGCGAGCAGATGGCCACGCAAACCATTCCTTCGGAGACCGACGCGATGAAGCCTTCCCCCGGATCCCGCCAGGCCCTGGCCCTGGCCGGCCTGTCCCTGCTGTGCGGTGCCGCCGCGGCGCAGACGGTCACGATCTACGGCATCGTGGACGTGGCGGTCGAGCGCATCAGCAACACCACGGCCGCCGGCGTGACCAACTGGCGCGTGCCTGCCAACACCGGCTCGGTGCCTTCGCGGTGGGGTCTGCGTGGCAGCGAAGACCTTGGCAACGGACTGAAGGCGGTCTTCACGCTGGAGAGCGGCTTCGCGCCCGGCACCGGCGCGCTGGGCCAGGCAAGCCGCATGTTCGGCCGCCAGGCCTTCGTCGGTTTGAGCGGCCCGTGGGGCACGGCCGCGCTCGGGCGCCAGTACACGATGACCTTCTGGTCGCTGCTCGACGCCGACGTCATCGGGCCGTTGGTGTTCGCCATCGGATCGCTCGACCCGTACATCCCCAACGCCCGCGTCGACAACGCGTTGAGCTATCGCGGCACCTTCTCGGGCCTGACCGTCGGTGCCACCTACAGCCTGGGCCGAGACGCGGCCAACCCCACCCCCAACAACCCGGCCGGCACCAACTGCCCCGGCACGGTGGCCGGCGACACGAAGTCTTGCCGCGCGTGGTCGGCGTTGCTCAAGTACGACCAGCCGACCTGGGGTGTGGCGCTGTCCACCGACACGCAGCGCGGTGGCGTGGGCTCGTGGGCCGCCGCCGGGCTGACGTCCAGCGGCCTCACCGACACCCGCACCACGCTCAATGGCTACGTCAAGTTCGCCGGCGTGAAGCTCGGGGGCGGCGTCATCCGCCGCGACAATGAAGGCAGCGCCGCCACGCCGCGCAGCGACCTCACATTCGTTGGCGTGAACTGGCCGGTCAGCGCGGCTTTCAGCGCCGACGCCCAGGTCGCGCAGCTCAAGTTCAAGGACTCGGCGAACAAGGCCAACCTGTTCGTGCTGCGAGGCAACTATGCGCTGTCGCGGCGCACGTCGGTCTACGCGGCCGTCGGCCAGATCGACAACAGCGGCACGCTGGCGGTGTCGGTCAGCGGCGGTGCACCCGGCAGCGCGCCTCCGGCCGGCGAAGGGCAGAACGGCTTCGTCGCCGGCGTGCGCCACAGCTTCTGACCGCGGTCGCGGCGCGGGCCTAGCCCCGCTCCGCGACGGGTGGGGTGCGCGCGCGTGCATGATGGGGTTCCAGGAACCCTTCACGCCGCCCCATGGACTTCGAAACCCTTGCCGTCACGCTCGACGGCCCGGTCGCCGTCGTGCGCCTGAACCGGCCCGACAAGGCCAACGCGATGAACGCCGCCATGTGGCAGGACATCCGCCGCGCCTTCGAGGATGGCCACACGCGCCGCAGGCGTCTGGTCGACCCACTCGAAGGCGAGGGCAGGCACTTCAGCTCGGGCATCGACCTGCAGATGATGGCCGGGCTGATGCCCCAGGTGCACGACGACTGCGACGGCCGTGCGCGCGAGAAGCTGCGCCGCGTGATCCTCGACCTGCAGGACACGCTGACCAGTCTGGAGCGCTGCCGCAAGCCCGTGCTGGCCGCCATCCACGGCGCCTGCGTCGGCGGCGCGGTGGACCTGATCTGCTGCGCCGACATGCGCTACGCGGCGACCGACGCGCAGTTCACGATCAAGGAAGTGGACATCGGCATGGTGGCCGACGTGGGCACGCTGCAGCGCCTGCCGCGGCTCATCGGCTCGCAGGGCTTGGTGCGCGAGCTGGCCTACACCGGCCGCGCCGTCGACGCCGCCGAGGCGCGCGCGATCGGCCTCGTCAATCGCGTCTACGACCCGCGCGACGCACTGCACACCGGCGTGCGCGAGATCGCGGCCACCATCGCGGCGAAGTCGCCGCTGGCCATCCGCGGCATCAAGGAGATGCTGAACTACGCGCGCGATCACAGCGTGGCCGACGGGCTGAACCACGTCGCGACGTGGAACGCGGCGATGCTGATGTCCGAGGACCTGATGAAGGCGATGACCGCCGCCCAGGCGCGCGAACGACCCCAGTTCCGTGATTGAGGCGGGCCAGCCCTCTCGATGAACGGTCCGCGCGCCACGCCGTCGCCCGGCAGCAGCGCGAGCGGCTGGCTCGAGGCCGCCGGCTGCGTCACGGCCATCGGGGCCCTCAGCCTGCTCTACGCGATCGGGCACACAAGGGGCGCGCACCCGATCGCGTTCATCCTGTACGCGCTGCTGGCTTCGGCCATCGCGACGCTGCTCGTGGTCGGCGTCGGCACGCAAGCCGCGGCCATCGTGCGCCATCCGATGAGCTGGGTCGTCGGCCTGGCGATGATCCTGCTCGAGATCCTCTACTACCAGACGCTGACCTACGTCACGCCGGCACACGGCAACGTGATGCTGCGCATCGGCATCCCGATTTCGATGATCGCCGGCTGGCTGCTGCTGCGTCGCCGGTCCGCGCCATTGGCCATCGCCGGTGCGCTGGTGATCGTGGGCACGATCGTGTTCCTGGTCGGCGTCACCGCGCCCGACGTGCGCTGGCCGATGGCCATCGTCGGCACCCTGGCCGCGGCGTGCATGGTGGTGCGCGGGTTCGCGGCCGAGTTTCATCCGTGGAACCGCAGCGCGAGGACGGTGCAGGACAAGCTGCGCGTCACCGGCCTCGTGCTGCTCGTGACCTCGATCCTCAGCCTGGCCCTGACCGCGACGGCTGCGGCGGCAGTGGCGGCGGGCCTCCTGCCCGGCACGCCGCTCGTACCGACCGCCGCGCAGATGCTGCACGCACCGACCTTGCTGCTCGGCGGCCTGCTCGGCGGCGCGGTCTACACGCTGATGATGTATCTGAACTTCGTGTCGGTGGTGAAGATCACGACCGAGAACCTCACCGCGATGATGGCGTTCTCTCCCGCCACGGCCTGGGTGTTCCAGGAACTGGGCGCGCTGTTCGGGCTGATCCACGCGCCGACGCCGCCGCTGTCGATCGTCGCGGCCATCGTGGTGTGCATCCTCGCGGTGTTGCTGATCTTTCGGGCTGGCGTCGCAGCCCGACGCCTCACGGCCTGATGCCGCACACCGCGTTGGCGCGTGCGCTCAAGGTCAGCGGCCCGTCGTCGTCCTTCACGCGGATGCGCACGCGCTGTTCGAGCAGCGCGCGGGTCTCGGGCGGCATGGCCTCGAACATCGGGCGCAGCGTGTTGCTGCTCTCGGCGCTCTTCCAGTAGTCGTCGAAGCCCTCGAAGCGGCGCTGCACCGTGAACGCACAGGTGCGCACCTCTTGCAGCCCGGCGTCGTGCCACAGCGCGGCCGATGCTTCCAGCGTCGACGCTGCCACGCTCGGCGGCAGGCGCGGTGGAATGTCCAGCTTGCGCATCTCGGCACCGATGTCGGCCAGCGGAAAACCGCCACCCAGGATGTCCCAGTGGTAGGCCGCCACCACGCCGCCGCTGCGCACGGCGCGGCACATCTCGGCCACGCCGACGGCGGGCTCGGGCACGAAGAACAGCACCAGCGCCATGACGGCGGCGTCGCTCGATGCATCGGCCACCGGCAGCCGCATCGCGTCGCCTTCGGCCCAGGTGACCGGCGCGTCGGCCGGCAGCCGGCTGCGTGCATACGCGAGCTGCCCGGGCGAGGGGTCGAAGGCCTGCACCTGCGCGGGCCGGCAGCGCTGGACGATCTGCTCGGTGAAGGCGCCGTTGCCGCAACCCACGTCGAGCCAGCGCGCGCCGTCGGGCACCGCGATCCAGTCCAGGAAGCGCTCGCCGACGAGCGCACTCCAGCGACCCATCATGCGCTCGTAGCTCGCGCCGTCGTCGAAGCGGATCGGTGGCGGTTCGGTCATGGTGTCTCGGTGGCCTGCGCCGAAGCCTACTCGACCCGCAGCGTCCGCAGCCGCAGCGCGTTGCCGATCACGCTGACGGACGACAGCGCCATCGCGGCAGCCGCCACCACCGGCGACAGCAAAAGGCCGAAGAACGGATAGAGCACGCCGGCGGCGAGCGGAATCCCGGCCACGTTGTAGGCGAAGGACAGGAACAGGTTCTGCCGGATGTTGCGCATCGTGGCCTGCGACAGCGTGCGCGCGCGCACGATGCCCATCAGGTCCCCCTTGAGCAGCGTGATGCCGGCGCTTTCCATCGCCACATCGGTGCCGGTGCCCATCGCGATGCCGACGTCCGCGGCCGACAACGCCGGCGCGTCGTTGACGCCGTCGCCGCCCATCGCCACCACGCGGCCCTCGTCGCGCAGGCGCTTGACCACCGCGGCCTTGTCCTCGGGGAACACCTCGGCCACCACCTCGTCGATGCCGAGCTGACGGCCGACCGCTTCGGCGGTCGTCCGCCCATCGCCGGTCAGCATCACGATGCGGATGCCCGCGGCCTTCAGGGCCTGCAGCGCTTGAGGCGTCGTGGCCTTGATCGGGTCGGCGATCGCGACGAAGCCCGCCAGCCGGCCGGCGACGCCGACGAAGATGACAGTCGCGGCCTTCGCGCGCTGCGCCTCGGCCGCGCCGTGCAGTGCGCTCGCATCGATGCCGTGCTCGGCGAGGAACTTGGCGCTGC
>DATLIE010000343.1:0-2185 GCA_035539635.1 Burkholderiaceae bacterium | reverse complement strand
CTGGGAACTTGCGCTCGAGCGCGGGCTCGCACGCGTGCTGGTGTTCGAGGACGACGCGGTGCTGGCGCCGGACTTCGCCGCGCAGTTCACGCGCGTCATGGCCGAGGCGGGCGCGCTCGCACCCGGCTGGCTGGTCTACCTCGGGCGCGGTGACAACCGCGTGGTGCCGCAGCCGCGCGCCGCGACCGCGCTGGTGGCCGCCGGCTTGCTGCCGGCGACCGACGCCCTGGTGTTCGATCGCGAGGCCGCCGCGCGGCGGCTGGCGTGGATCGAACAGCATCGCATCACCCGCCCCGCGGACTGGATGACGCGCGAGACCGATGCCGCGGTCGGCGTGCGGCATTACTGGCTCGCACGGCCGCTGGTCGAGCAGGGCAGCATGAACGGACAGTTCGACAGCGTGCTCGACACCAAGCGCCAGGGGCGCGGCCGGCGCTTCGCGCGCTGGCGATTCCGGCTCGACGGTTGGTGGCGCCGCCTGCGCCACGCGGCGTCGGTGCATCGCTGAGTGCGGCTGAGTGCGCCTGACTGTCCCATGACTGCCCCGACGACTGGCGCGATGACTGCCCCGACGACTGCCCGCATGACTACCCCGATGAGTCCCATGAGTGCCGTCACGGGGCCGGCCGGCGCACGGGCCCTGGCGCTGCCCGTGGCGCGCGGGGCCGCGCTGGTCGCCCTGGTCGGCACGGCGATCTCGCCGCCACTGGTCAATCTGGCAGGCGCCATCATGCTGTGCGCGTTCGCCGCTGTGCCTGATGCAGGGGCGCGATTGCGGCGCGTCTGGCGCGAGCCGTTCGGCCGGGCAATTGTCGTCCTGCTCGCGGTACTGGCGCTCGCCGCGGTGTTCAGCGCGGCGCCATTGCCGCAGGCGCTCGCCGCGCTGTGGGGCTGGCGCTCGCTGCTGCTGTGCTTCGTTGCCCTGGCGCTGTTCGACGAGCAGCGGACGCAGCGGACGGTCGCGGTCGCGATGATCGCCGCCGCCGTACTTGCGGTCCTCGTCCTGACGCTGCTGCAGCACCAGGTGGCACTGACGCGCGACGCGACCGCGCCGCAGCTCGTCCTGTTGCGCAACAACGTCACGCAGGCGATGTTCCTCGCAGTCGGCGCCTACCTCGCGTGCATGCTGCTGGTGACGCGCCAGTTCAGCGGCCGCGCCGCGCAGGTGCTGCTGGGTGCCGCGGCGCTCGTGCTGCTGCTCCGACTGTTGTTCGTCGAGACGGGACGCAGCGGCCATGTCCTGCTGCTCGTGGCGATCGCGGCGAGCACCGTGCTGGGGCTGCACGGCCTGCGTCGCTGGGTGGCGTTGCTGGTCGTGCCGCTTGCCGCGGTCATGGTGTACGCCGCGTCGCCGCAGCTCCAGGCACGCTTCGGCAAGGGCATCGCCGAACTGCGCAACGTCGCCCGGGCGCCGGAACTGACCTCGATGGGCGTGCGCCAGGTGATGTGGCGCGGCACGGTGCAACTGATTACCGAGCGTCCGCTGCGCGGCTATGGACTCGGCGCCTTCGCGGCCGAGTACTCGCAGCGGGCGCGGTCGCAGTCTGGCTGGCGCGCCATCGCCAGCACCGATCCACACAACCAGTACCTGTTCCTGTGGGTCGAGGCCGGGCTGCTCGGAATCGCGGCGTTTGCGTGGTGGCTGATCGCTGCCACGCGCCAGCCGGCGGCCGCGCCGTACCGAACGGTGGCCGTCGGCTTGCTGGCCGGCTGGTGCGTGACGAGCCTGTTCAGCTCGCACTTCCAGACCTTCAACGAGGGCCACCTGATCGCGCTGCTGCTGGGCGTATTCCTCGCGCGCCCCTCGGTTCAGGCGATGCCGAGCGTGCCGAACACTGCGCCGCGGACCGACGCGTAGTCGGGCCAGCCGTTGGCGCCACCGACGCGCACGACGTGCGGTCCCCATGGTTGCGTACGCGCGGGATCGGTCACCCCGAAGATGCTGAGCAGCGGCACGTTGACGGCCGCAGCCACGTGTCCGGCGCCGCTGTCGTTGGCCACCGCCAGTGCCGCCTGCGCCAGTACCGCGGCGAACGTGCCGACATCGCTCTCGGGCAGGACCGTCGCCGTCGGCACGGCGGCGCGTACGGCGTCGGTCTCGCCGGGCCCGGGCATCGCGACGACGCGCTGGCCGCTCGCCTGCAGGTCGGTGGCGAGCCGGCCGAAGCCATCCCAGGCCTTGACC
>DATLIE010000342.1:0-2588 GCA_035539635.1 Burkholderiaceae bacterium | reverse complement strand
GTTCGTCGATGCGCCGCATCCTGCCGAGGCCGGCAAGCGCTGGACCACGGTGCGCTCGCCGGTCAGCTTCGACGGCCAGCGGGCCCTGGCGGTGAAGGCACCCCCCTTGTTGGGCGACCACGATGAGGCGCTGCGCGCCGGCGCATCGTTGTGGGCGCCGAGGCCGCACGAAGCATGATGTCGCGCACGCACTGCAGCCGCCGTCGCGTCGCCGCGGCCATCGGCCTGTGGATCGCGGGCGTGGCGTCGTTGGCAGCGAGCGGGGCGCACGCACAGGCCACGCCGCTGAAGATGGTGGTGCCGTTCGGTCCGGGCACCACCACCGACATCGTGGCGCGCCACGTCGGCGAGGCGATGGCCGGCCTGCTCGACAGTCCGCTGCTGATCGAGAACAAGGCGGGCGCGGGCGGCGCGATCGGCAGCGATCTGGTGGCCAAGGCGCGCGGCGACGGCCGCACGCTGCTGATGGGCACTGTGGGCACGCATGCGATCAACCCCACGCTGTACCGCAAACTGCCGTACGACGCACAGAAGGACTTCGTGCCGATCGGGCTGGTCGGATTCACGCCGACCCTGCTCGTCGTGGCCGCCAACTCGCCGGTCAAGAGCCTGGCCGACCTGAAGGCCGAAGCCGCCAAGCCGGCCGGTGTGACGTTCGCGTCGGCGGGCAACGGCACCTCGGGCCACCTCGCCGGCGAACTGCTGGCCGCGCGCATCGGCGGCAAGATGATCCACGTGCCCTACAACCAGGGCGGCCAAGCGCTCACCGACGTGATCGGTGGCCAGGCGCAGTTCATGTTCTACCACCCGGCCGCGGTGCTGCCGCACATCAAGGCCGGCAAGCTGCGCGCGCTCGGCGCGTCGAGCGCGCGACGCAGTGCCGCCGCGCCGGACGTGCCGACCCTGCAGGAGCAGGGCGTGCCCGACTTCGACCTCGTCGCCTGGTTCATGGTCTACGCGCCGGCGGCCACGCCGCCGGCCGAGGTGGCCAAGCTGCGCGACGCGCTGCAGCGCGCGCTGGCGCGGCCCGAGGTGGCGGCGAAGATGACCGAACTCGGCGTCGAGTCGCGCCCGCTCGCCGCCGCCGAGCTGCTGGCCTTCGGGCCGCAGGAAATCAAGCGCTGGGCCGAGGCGGTGAAGCGCTCCGGCGCGCAGGTGGATTGAACAACCAAGGAACCCAAGGGATGAACAAGAAGCTCGACATCGTGGCCCTGTGCGGCAGCCTGCGTGCGGCCTCCCACAACCGCATGCTGATGAACCTGGCCATCGAGTGCGCGCCGTCGGCGATGGCCGTCGAGGTGCTGGACTGGCGCGACGTGCCGGTGTTCGACGGCGACGTCTTCGTCAAGGGCCTGCCGGCGCCGGTGGCCGCGCTGAAGGCGCGCATCGCGCGCGCCGACGGCGTGCTGATCGTGACGCCGGAATACAACTTCTCGGTGCCGGGCGGGCTGAAGAACGTGCTCGACTGGCTCTCCCGCGGCGACGACCAGCCCTGGCCGATGAAGCCGGTGGCGATCGCCAGCGCCTCCGGCGGCCCGCTGGGCGGCGCGCGCATGCAGTACGACCTGCGCAAGGTGCTGCTCTATTTGAATGCACTGGTGCTCGCCAAGCCCGAGGTGTTCTGCGGCATGGCGCAGACCAAGTTCGATGCCGCCGGCAAGTGCACCGACGACGTGACGCGCAAGTTCGCCACCGACCTGATGGCGGCCTTCGAGCGCTGGGTCGGTGGCGTGGCGAAGATGAAGGCCTGAACCGGCTCAGTGCGCGAGCGCCGCCGGCGCGTAGACCGCGCCGAACCGGTTGCCGAGGAAGGCGGCCAGCGGCACCTGCTCCTGGCGCACGAAGCCGCGCTGCGGCAGCTGCCCCTGGGCCAGCAGGTCGAGCATCGCGGCCAGGCTGGAGGCGGTGGTGATCTGGATCGCGCTGCGCAGTTCGCCGGCGATCACCGCGCTGTAGACCTTGCGCGCGTAGGTCTCCTGCACCAGGCGGCCTTCGCGCCAGCCGGCGACGGTGACGAAGACGATCACCACGTCCTGCGTCGTCGTCGGCACCGCGTTTTCGAGGATGTCCTTCAGCACGTCGCGCCGGTCCGCCAGGCGCAGGTCGTGCAGCAGCGCCTTCATGATCGCGGCATGGCCGGGGTAGCGGATGGTGCGGTAGTTGAGCGTGCGGACCTTGCCCTCGAGCGTCTCGCACAGCGTGCCCAGGCCGCCGCTGGTGTTGAAGGCCTCGTAGAGCACGCCGTCGAGCGCGAACTCCTCGCGCTCCTCGAGCGCCGGCACGGTGACCTTGCGGCCGTCGACGATGGCCTCGCAGGGCTCGATGTATTCGTTGATGACGCCCTCGGTGCTCCACGTGAGGTTGTAGTTCAGCGCGTTGCTCGGATAGGCCGGCAGCGCGCCGA
Source organism: Burkholderiaceae bacterium (assembly GCA_035539635.1). Classification (GTDB taxonomy): domain Bacteria; phylum Pseudomonadota; class Gammaproteobacteria; order Burkholderiales; family Burkholderiaceae_C; genus CADEEN01. The sequence goes on along the minus strand of DATLIE010000342.1, from coordinate 184 downwards.
CGCGCATGCGCACGCTGTCGAGGCGGTCGAAGCGCGAGGCCAAGTCGGCCGCGACGATCGAGATGAAGCCGGGCGCGAGGCCGCACTGCGGGATGAAGGCGCTGTCGGCACCCTCGGCCAGCGCGCGGATGCGCTGCGTGGAGGCCACGTCCTCGGTCAGGTCGAGGTAGTGCACGCCGGCCGC
>DATLIE010000341.1:0-18292 GCA_035539635.1 Burkholderiaceae bacterium | reverse complement strand
GAGCTTCTCGATGCGCTCGCCGCGCAGCTCGATCGAGCCTTTGGTCACTTCGCCGCGCTCCCCGGCGAGCAGGTTGCTCACCGCGCGCAGTGTGGTCGTCTTGCCGGCGCCGTTGCCGCCGAGCAGGGCCACCACGCCGCCCTCGGGCACCTGCAGCGACACGCCCTTCAACACGAGGATCACATGGTTGTAGATGACCTCGATGCCATTGACGTTGAGCAGGACCTGGGACATGGCGTGATGGCCTTCGCGTCGCTCAGCTCTGGCAGTCCGCGGGCGTGCGGCGCTCGATCTTCTTTTCGGCTGCGTACTTGTCGGCGGCGGCCTTGATCATTGGCTTGATCACCGCCTGGTCGGCTTCGTACCAGTCGCTCGAGAAGTTCCACTTCGCGCCGTCCCAGGTGTGCACGCGCGCCCAGGTGGCGCCGCGATGGTCGGCGCAGGAGGTGGAGATCGGCCGCATCACGCCAGCGAAGCCGAGCGCGTCGAGCTTTTTCTGGTCGAGTGCGAGGTTCTCCAGGCCCCAGCGGGTCTGCTCGCCAGTCATGACCTTGCCCTTGCCGTAGCGCTCCTGCGCGCGGCGCACGCCTTCGACGCCGAGCATCGCCTGCGACAGGCCACGCATGTAGAGCACGCTGCCAACCTCCTCCTTCGGTCCGGTGCCCTGGCCCTTGCCGTGCAGCTTGGTCAGCACCTCCTTGACGACCGCGGCGTTCGGCTCGGCGCCATGCTGCAGTGCCAGGCCGTTGTAGCCCTTGGCACCGTCACCGACGTCCTTGACGTCGGGTTCGGCCGCGGCCCACCACACACCGTACATCTTGTCGCGCGGATAGCCGGTGGCCACCGCCTCCTTCAGCGAGGTGGAGTTCATGACGCCCCAACCCCACAGCAGCACGTAGTCGGGCCGGTTCTGGCGGATCTGCAGCCAGGCCGCCTTCTGCTCGACACCCGGGTGCGTGACCGGGATCTGCGCCAAGTCGAAGCCGTGCATCTTGCTGCGCTCGACCAACAGCGGGATCGGTTCCTTGCCGTAGGGGCTGTCGTGGTAGATGAGGGCGATCTTCTTGCCCTTCAACTTGTCCCAGCCGCCCTCCTTCTTGCTGATGTGCTGCAGCAGGATGTCGGCCGCGTCCCAGTAGGTGCCGGTGAGCGGGAAGTTCCACTTGAAGACGTTGCCGTCGGTGCTCTCGCTGCGGCCATAACCGGCGGTGATGATGGGAATCTTGTCGCCCGGCGCCTTCTCGGTGAGCGCGAAGGTGATGCCGGTGGACAGCGGGTGGAACACGGTGGCGCCGCCGTTCTTTCCCTTCAGGCGCTCGTAGCACTCGACGCCGCGGTCGGTGGCGTAGCCGGTCTCGCATTCCTCGAAGCTGAGCTTGACGCCGTTGACGCCGCCGCGCGCATTGGTGAGCTTGAGGTAGTCGACGTAGCCGTTCGCCCAGGGCACGCCGTTGGGCGCGTAGGCGCCGGTGCGGTACGACAGTACCGGGAAGAACTGCTCCTTGGCCTGCGCGAAGGCGGTGGTCGCCACGCTCGCCAGGCCGGCCGCGGCCAACATCGCCGCGATCGAGAGGGACTTGAGTTTCATTGCTTGTCTCCTGGGTGGGATCAACGAGGGTGGCGCACTCTGCGGTGCGTGAATCAATATCAATGCGGGAAGGGCCACAGGCGCAGCTTCTCCTTGCCGATCGACCACAGGCGTGCGAGGCCATGCGGTTCGACGATCAGGAAGAAGACGATCAGGGCGCCGAAGATCATGAATTCAGCGTGCGAGACGAAGGCGGTGCCGATGTTCAGGCCGACCAGGCTGCCGAGCGCCGGCAGCGCCTGGTTCAGGAAGATCGGAAGGACCACGATGAAGGCGGCGCCGAAGAAGCTGCCCATGATCGAGCCCAGGCCGCCGATGATGATCATGAACAGCAATTGGAACGAGCGGTCGATCGAGAACGCCGCCGGCTCCCAGGCGCCCAGGTGCACGAAGCCCCAGAGCGCGCCGGCCACGCCGACGATGAACGAGCTGACCGCGAAGGCGGTGAGCTTGGCGTAGACCGGGCGGATGCCGATGACCGCAGCGGCCACGTCCATGTCGCGGATGGCCATCCACTCGCGGCCGACGTGGCTGCGCACCAGGTTCTTGGCCAACAGTGCGAACACGGTCACGACGCCGAGGCAGAACAGGTACTTGTCGTACGGTGTGTCGATGGTCCAGCCGAAGACCGACAGGTTGGAGACGTTGACCGAACCCGAGGCCGAGTCGTTGGTGAACCACTTGATGCGCAGGAAGGCCCAGTCGCAGAAGAACTGCGCCGCCAGCGTGGCCACGGCCAGGTACAGGCCTTTGATGCGCAACGACGGGATGCCAAACAGTACGCCCACCACCGCGGCGCACAGGCCGCCGAGCAGCAGCGCGACGATCAGCGGCATGCCGTCGATTCGCACCGTGAAGTTGTAGGCCGCATAGGCGCCCACCGCCATGAAGGCCCCGGTGCCCAGCGAGATCTGGCCGCAGTAGCCGACCAGGATGTTCAGGCCCAGCGCCGCGAGCGCGAGGATCAGGAAGGGGATGAAGATCGCCCGCATCAGGTACTCGTCGGCCAGCAGCGGCACGGCGACGAAGGCGACGGCGATCAGCGCGAGGATCGCAATGCGGTCCTGCGCGATCGGGAAGATCTGCTGGTCGGCCCGGTAGCTAGTCTTGAACTGGCCGTTCTCGCGGTAGAACTTGTTCTAGACCCGGTCGATGATCTTTTCGCCGAACAGCCCCTGCGGCCGCACCAGCAACACGAACAGCACCAGCACGTAGCCGAACCAGATCTCGATGCCGCCGCCGATGTGCGGGCCGAGGAAGACCTCGGACAGCTTCTCGCCCACGCCGAGGATCAGGCCGCCGATGATCGCGCCGGGCACGCTGGTCAGGCCGCCGAGGATGACCACCGGCAGCGCCTTGAGCGCCAGCAGCGAGAGCGAGAACTGCACGCCCAGCTTGCTGCCCCAGATGATGCCGGCCACCAGTGCGGTGAAGCCCGCGACGCTCCAGACGATGACCCACACCCGCGACAGCGGGATGCCGATCGACTGCGCGGCCTGGTGGTCGTCGGCCACCGCGCGCAGCGCGCGGCCGGTGCCGGTGAACTGGAAGAAGATCGACAGCGCGATCACCAGCGCAGCGGCGATGGCGGCGGCGAACAGGTCCTCCTTGTTGACCAGCACGCCACCCTGGAACACGCTCTCGAGCAGGAACAGCGGGTCTTTGGGCAGGCCGATGTCGATCTTGTAGATGTCGCTGCCGAACAGGGTCTGGCCGAAGCCGTCGAGGAAGTAGGTGATGCCCAGCGTGGCCATCAGCAGCGTGATGCCCTCCTGGTTGACGAGCTTGCCGAGCACCAGGCGCTCGATCAGCCAGGCCACCGCCACCATCACCGCCAGCGCGGCTGCGAAGGCCAGCAGGTTGGCCAGCAGCTTGCTGTCGAAGCCCAGCAGCGCCGGGAACCACTCGGCAAAGCGCGCCATCGCCAGCGCCGCGAACAGCACCATCGCGCCCTGCGCGAAGTTGAAGACGCCGCTGGCCTTGAAGATCAGCACGAAGCCCAGCGCGACCAGGCTGTAGAGCATCCCGGACATCAGCCCGCCGATCGTGGTTTCGATGAAGAAGCCCATGTCGCGCTCAGTGAGTGGTGCCGAGGTAGGCCGCGATCACGTCGGGGTTGGCGCGCACCACGTCGGGCGCGCCGTCGCCGATCTTCTTGCCGTAGTCGAGCACGACGACGCGGTCGCTGATGTCCATCACCACGCCCATGTCGTGCTCGATCAGCACGATGGTGGTGCCGAACTCGTCGTTGACGTCGAGCACGAAGCGGCACATGTCCTGCTTCTCCTCGACGTTCATGCCGGCCATCGGCTCGTCGAGCAGCAGCACCTGCGGCTCCATCGCCAGCGCGCGGCCGAGGTCGACGCGCTTCTGCAGGCCGTAGGGCAGGCGTCCGACCGGCGTCTTGCGCCAAGCCTGGATCTCGAGGAAGTCGATGATGCGCTCGACGAAGGCGCGGTGCTCCATCTCCTCGCGCTCGGCCTTGCCCCAGCGGATCGCCTGCTGCAACAGGTTCGACTTCATCTTCAGGTTGCGGCCCGACATGATGTTGTCGATCACGTTCATGCCCTTGAACAGGGCCAGGTTCTGGAACGTGCGCGCGACGCCCATCTCGGCCACCTGGCGCGAGTTCATGTGGGCGAAGGTCTGGCCCCGGAAGGTGATCGAGCCCTGCTGCGGCTGGTACACGCCGTTGATGCAGTTGAGCATCGAGCTCTTGCCGGCGCCGTTGGGGCCGATGATGGCGCGGATCTCGTGCTCGCGCACGTCGAAGCTGATGTCGGTCAGCGCCTTGACGCCGCCGAACGCGAGGCTGATGTTCTTGACTTCGAGGATCACCTCGCCGATGCGGCGCGCTGGCGCGGCCGGCGCCGTCATGGTCATCGACTCGACCATCGTGTTCATGCAGCCTTCCTCATCGGTGCGGCGATTGCCACGTCGACGATCGGCAACGTGGCCGACACGCTGCCGCTGCGCCCGTCCTCGAACTTGACCGCGGTCTCGATGAACTGTTCGGCCTTGCCGCCGTAGAGGGCGTCGACCAGCACCTGGTACTTGTCGCTGATCGCACCGCGCTTGACCTTGCGCGTGCGCGTCATCTCGCCGTCGTCGGCGTCGAGTTCCTTGTGCAGGATCAGGAAGCGGCTGATCTGCGAGCCGGCCAGTCGCTCATCGGCGGCGAGGTCGGCGTTGACCTTGGCCACGCAGTCGCGCACCAGCTCGAGCACCTCGGGCTTGCCGGCCAGGTCGGTGTAGCCGGCGTAGGGCAAGTTGCGCCGCTCGGCCCAGTTGCCGACCGCCTCGAAGTCGATGTTGACGAAGGCGCAGACCTTGTCGCGCTTGTCGCCGAAGGCCACCGCCTCCTTGATGTACGGGAAGAACTTAAGCTTGTTCTCGATGTACTTGGGCGCGAACATCGAACCGTCGGCCAGCCGGCCCACGTCCTTGGCGCGGTCGATGATCTTCAGGTGGCCGGTCGCGTCCAGGAAGCCGGCGTCGCCGGTGCGGTACCAGCCGTCGGCCGTGAGCACCTCGCGTGTGGCGGCCTCGTTCTTGTAGTAGCCCTTAAGCAGGCCCTGGCTGCGCACCAGCAGTTCGCCGCTGTCGTCGACCTTGATCTCGACGCCGTCGATTGGCACGCCGACGGTGTCGGCCTTGACCTCGTTGTCGGGCTGCAGGCACACGAACACCGCCGTCTCGGTCGAGCCGTAGAGCTGCTTCAGGTTGATGCCGATCGAGCGGTAGAAGGTGAACAGGTCCGGCCCGATCGCCTCGCCGGCGGTGTAGGCCACGCGCACGCGCGAGAAGCCGAGCGTGTTGCGCAGCGGCCCGTAGATGAACAGGTTGCCGAGCGCGTAGTGCAGGCCGTCGACGACGGAAAGCGCCTTGCCATCCATGCGCGCCGGCCCGACGCGCTGCGCGAGTGCCATGAAGTGCTTGTAGAGCCACTTCTTGACCGCGCCGGCGTCCTCCATGCGGATCGTCACGCTGGTCAGCAGCGCCTCGAACACGCGCGGTGGCGCGAAGTAGTAGGTCGGCCCCACTTCCTTGAGGTCGATGGCCGCGGTGGCCGCACTCTCGGGGCAGTTGACCACGTAGCCGCAGTGCAGCCACTGCGCGTAGCTGAAGATGTTCTGGCCGACCCAGGCCGGCGGCAGGTACGCCAGCACTTCCTCGTGGTCGCTCAGCTTGTCGAAGCGTGCGCCGGCCGCCGCGCGGTCGAGCAGCGTGTAGTGCGTGTGCATCACGCCCTTGGGGTTGCCCGTGGTGCCGCTGGTGAAGAACAGCGCGGCCACCTCGTCGGGCTGCGTCGCGTCGACCGCGGCGTCGAAGAAGCCTGGGTGCGCGGCGGCAAACGCGTCGCCGGCCGCGAGCAGCGAGTCCAGGCTCGCGAGTCCGGGCTCGCTGTAGTTGCGCAGGCCGCGAGGGTCGTCGTACCAGACATGCGCCAGGCCCGGGCACTGCGGGCGGATCTCGAGCAGCTTGTCGACCTGCTCCTGGTCCTCGACGATCGCGAACGCGACCTCGGCGTTGACGATCGGGAACACGAATTCGGCCGCCGCCGCGTCCTGGTACAGCGGCACCGGAATCGCGCCGAGCGACTGCGCCGCGAGCATCGACGCATACAGGCGCGGCCGGTTCTCGCCGATCACCACGATGTGCTGGCCACGCTGCAGCCCGGCGGCGCCGAGCCCGGCGGCGAGGCGGCGGACCAAGACCGCCAGCTCGCTCCAGCTGAGCGTCTGCCAGATGCCGTACTCCTTCTCGCGCAGCGCCGGCGCATCCGGGCGCGCGTTCGCGTGCTCGAGCAACAGGCGGGGGAAGGTGGTGGGCACCGGGAAGGTCTCCTCGTCACGGGGTCCGTGATCTGAGAGCGGGATGCTAGGGAGAAGTTTGACGCCCGGCTGTCGTTCTGACGACAATCCTAGGGTCGCCCCGGCAAGGACTTTCCCGGGGCACTTGCGTCAGCACCCCGTCAAGCCCCGAGCGCATGCACGCCGACACGGCAGCTTCCACCCCATCCCTGCGCCACCGCGTGCGCGAGGCCACGGCCGACGAACTGGAGCGCGTGCCCTGGTGGCTGGTGCTCGACGCACCGCAACGCGAGCGTGTCGCCGCCGACATCCAGGTGGCCGACGCCGAGCCCGGCGAGTACCTGTGCCGCATCGGCCGCCCGGCGAAGATGTGGCTCGGCGTCGTCGAGGGCCTGCTGAAAATGAGCAACGACAGCGCGCTGGGGGCGCCCATCACCTTTACCGGCGTGCCATCGGGCGCCTGGTTCGGCGAGGGCACGCTGCTCAAGCACGAGGTCTACCGCTACAACATCGAGGTGCTGCGGCCGAGCGTGGTGGCCGGCCTGCCGATCGCCACCTTCGACTGGCTGCTCGAGCGCAGCATCTCCTTCAACCGCCACCTGATGAACCAGCTCAACGAGCGCCTGAGCCAGTTCATTGCGGCGCGCGAGATCGACCGCATGGCCGACCCCGACACCAAGGTCGCGCGCAGCCTGGGGGCGCTGTTCCACCCGATCCTCTACCCGGGCGTCGGCGAGGTGCTGCGCATCACGCAGCAGGAACTGGGCTATCTGGTGGGCCTCTCGCGCCAGCGTGTCAACGAGGCACTGACGCGGCTGCAGGCGCGCGGCTGGATCCGCGTCGAGTACGGCGGCGTGCGCGTTCTGGACCTGGCTGCGCTGCAGCAGGCGCGGCCGAACTGACGGCCCCTAGCTCGCTGCGCTCGCGTCCCCCGAGGGGAGCGCAGGCCGCTTGGGAGCGGCCCGGCGCTGGCCTGCGTTCGCGCTCATGCCCTGTTGCTCACACCGCTGGCCACGTGCCCGGCCGGCACATGCGGCGCGGCGTTGTCGACATGGCCCGTCTGGTCATCGAAGAAGAAGTCGGGCTCGAACTCGCGCAGGAACGTGCCCTTGGGCAGGCCGCCGAGGAACATCGCCTGGTCGACGTCGATCTGCCAGGCCATCAGGGTGCGGATCGCGCGCTCGTGCGCCGGCGCGCTGCGTGCGGTGACGAGCGCGGTGCGCACGCGCATCGGCCCGGCGGGTTCGCGCTGCAGCCGGTGCAGCGCTTCGAGGAAGGGCTTGAACGGGCCGGGCGTCAGCGGCAGCGACGCGCGGTCGCGCTCATGGGCCTGGAAAGCGGCGAGCCCGTCGCTCTGGAACACGCGCTCGCTCTCGTCGGAGAACAGCACCGCGTCGCCGTCGAAGGCGATGCGCACCTCGGTCGGGTGCGTGTCGGTGGCGCGCGCCGAGTGGGCCGCCACGCGCGCGGCCGGCACGCCGGCGACCAGCGCCTGGCGCACGTCGGCCTCGTTGGTCGACAGGAACAGGTTGGCCGCCAGGGGCTTGAGGTAGCGCCACGGGCTCTCGCCGCGCGTGAACACGCCGCGCTCGACCGGCAGGCCGTAGTGCTGGCAGGAGCGGAACACGCGCATGCCCGACACCGGGTCGTTGCGCGACAGGATCACCACCTCCACGCGCCGCTTGTCGCCGGCGTTGAACGCCAGCAGCTTGTTGACGAGCGAGAACGCCACGCCCGGCCGCGCCGGCCGTTCCAGGCGCTCGAGCTGCAACCGCATGTAGGCGCGGTCGTCGTGCGCCTCGAACACGCGGTTCTCTTCCTCGAAGTCGAACAGCGCGCGCGATGAGATGGCCACCACCAGGCAGCCGTCGAGCGTTGCGGGCATGCGGCGGATCATAGGCGCGCACCCGGCGCGCACCGCGGGTGTGGCCCCGTCCGAGCGGCCGCGAGGGGTGGGCCCTACTGCACGAAGCCGATCGGCCCGCGCTTCGGGCTCGCGCCGGCGGGCAGGTCGCCCGCCTCGATTGCGTCGCGCCCTGCCAGCCGGGCGTTGCCGAAGGCCGTGGTCCAGGCACGGCGCATCTCGCGCGGTGCCAGGTCGCTCAGGCGCTCGAGCACCGCGTCGCTGGGCGTTTCGGGAAAGCGCTCGCCCCAGCGGTGGCCGGCACGCAGCTGGCCATACAGGCGCAACGCGATCGCGCGCGCCTGCTCGCGGTCCGGTGCGGTGACCTCGTAGATGTTGACGCGGTTGAGGATCGGCTCGGGAATCGCCCGCTCGTCGTTGGCGGTGGCGATCCAGATCACCTGGCTGGCGTCGATCGGCACCTCGGCGAACTCGTCGGTGAAATCGGCCGCGGTGTCGTGTTCGAGCAGGCTGTACAGCGCGCCCAGCGGGTCGTAGGCGTGTTCGGCACGTGCCTTGTCGATCTCGTCGACCACCATCACCGGGTTGGCGTAGCTGCCGTCGACGAGCGTTTCGAACACCTTGCCGGGGCGCGAGCCCTTCCACTGGCTCGACGCGCCGGACAGCACCCAGCCGGCGGTCAGGCTGCTCATCGCGACGAAGCCCATGCCGGTGCCCAGCAGCGCCGCGATCTCGCGCGCGAAGTGGGTCTTGCCGACGCCCGGCGGGCCCAGCAGCAGCATCGGCGTGATCTCCAGCGCGTCGCCGCTGTCGTGGGTCAGCGCGAGTTGCCGCCGCAGGTCGTCCAGCACGGCGTGGAAATTGGGCAGGTCCTCGTACAGCCGGTCCATCGCCGGCAGGCCGCTGGGCTTGACCTGGAAGCGCTCGGGTCCGCGTTCGAGCATGCGCTCGTAGGTGTGGCGCAAGGGCTCGTGTTCCTGCGCGGGCAGCTTGGATAGCCGCTTCTCGACATCGGCGCAGCGGTAGACGCTGCGCATCTGCGCGATGCCGAGGGCGGGTGACGAGGGGGTGGCAGCAACCGTCATGCAGGACCTCCGAAGGCCATGGGCCAAATCATTGAAGCACTTGGCGTGCCTGCGCAAGCCCGGAATTGACCCGGCTTGGGCCGCCAGACCGTATCAACGTGCAGCAAGTCGCGTCCGGTTCGTCATCGCACACGGCGTTTCGTCGCAGCCAGCCGGCAGTCGATCGCAAGGCGCTCGCCTCGCCACCGTCGAACGCCGACAGTGCAGCCATCGACACCGACATGACCTTGCCCACGGAGCCCACCATGCACACCTCGCTGCCCCACCCGACCCATGCCGCCCGTTTCAACGCCCTGGCCGCGGCCTTCGTTGTCACCCTGACGATGCTCGCGGGCATCGGCCACCTGGCCGACGCCGAACACGCACCGCTGCTGACCAGCGCCGCCGCAGCGCCGCGCGCCTGAGCGGTCGTCGGGCGCCTCGCAACGATTGAAACAAACGGACGACAGTCCGACACCCGGCTGACACGCACGGTCCCTACGCTACCCGACATCGACCACCCGACACCCGAGTTGCCATGAACGCCATCTTCGCTTCCTCGGCCCCGCTGCCCATGCCGCTGCGCAGCGAGGCGTTCGCCGAAGACATCCTCGAGTTCGTCGAACAGGCGCCGGCGCTGCCGCGGCGTTCGCTCGGCTGGCTCGTCAACGTCGCGCCGCTGGCCGTGGCCCTGACGGGCGTGGCCTTCGCCGTCGTGCCGCCGCTGGCCTGATCAACAAAGCAAACGCAACGGTGCGCGCCGCGCAACGCGGCTGATACGCGCGCCGCCCAGCATCGGCTCCCATGCGCGGGCCCGTCGGGCCGGGCGTTCATGCCGGAGTTCCGATGCCCCCTTCCCGCCGTCCCGATCCCCGAGCCGCGCTTTTCGCGCTCACCCTGGCCGCCACGCTGGCCTACGCCGCGTTGCCGCTCACGGCCCGTGCGGCACCCGACCCGACGCAGCCCTGGCGCGCCGCGGCCGCCCGCGGCGACGGGCCGGCGCTGGCCGACCTGACCGCGCTGCCCTTCCTGTACGAAGGCCGCTCGCTCGACCGCGCGCAGTTCATCGCCCGGGCCGTGCCGGGCCTGTTCACGCCTGCGGTGCGGCGCTGCCTGCAGCGTGCACCGGCCGAGGCCGAGGACGGCGCGCTGGTGCTGTGGTGCAAGCCCTACGGCTTCTACCTGCGCCCGGTCGACGGGGCCTGGCGCCTGGCTGACTTCGTCGCCGACCTGCCCTGACGGGCGCGAACAAACGAAACGCGTCGCGCACGAGGGTGCAACGGGCCTGATACCGCCGGGTCCGACAGTGCGGCACCGACGACCCGCACAGCGACGACACACCATGACCCAGCACCTGATCGAACCCTTCCGCTTCGCACTGCCGCGCGAGTGGGCCACCGAATGCAACCAGCGCGCCCCCGCGTCGCCGGCCCGGCCACCGCGCCGCCCCAGCCCGTTCGTGGCCTTCGCGTTCGCGCTGTCGACGAGCCTGTCGCTGTGCGCCGGCGTGGTCGCGTTCTTCGCGACGGCCGTGGCTGCGGCGCCCGCGCATGCGCAGGCGCCCGCTGCCGATGTCGCGGCCGACCTGCGCATGGCGCAGGACGCGGCGCCGATGCGCGCCACGGCCGAGGCCTTCGTGGCGCGCGCGATGGCCGGCGAGCGCGACGCGGCGCTGGCGCTGCTGAGCCCCGCGCTCGTCGCACGCATGGGCCACGACGCGGCGCAACGGGTGCTGGACGCGCAGATCCTTCCGTTCTTCCAGCGCGGCCGCCAGGTCGGCCGCAGCACCACCGTGACGCGCACGACCGACGCTGCCGGCTCGAGCGGGTTTGCCTTCTACCAGTGGCTCGAACCGCAGGACGGCGGCGCAGCGCGGCCGTTCACGCTCTATGTTGTGCGCGAGCAGGGGCGTCTCGTGGTGGCCAACATCGTGCCCGATCGCCTGGTCGAAGGTCGGCACCGGTGAGCGCGACGCTCGCACTGAGGCCTTCCTCGTTCGGCAGCCTGCGCGCCGCCGGCGTGGCTCTCGTGCTGTGGCCGGCGCTGCAGGGCGGCGTGCTCTGGGCCTGGGGCAGCGACCGCGGGCCGTTCGCGACGCTGGTCTGCGCCGCCCCCGCACTGGCGACGCTGGTGCTGGCCGCCACGTCGCAGGACGACCGGCGCCAGTACATCGCACGCACCATGGCCGCCGCGCTGATGCTGCCGCTGCTGCAGCTGATGTGGGCGATCGAGCCGCCGCGTGTGGCCCCGGTGGCCTTGCTGGTCGCCCTCGCGCTGCTGCACGTGGTGGTGTTTGTCGGCGCCGTGCTGTGGCTGGCCGCCGCCGCGACCCGCGTCGAACCGCAGCCCGGCGTGCCGCCGGTCGCGCCGGGGCAACTCGTGGCGCGCCTGCGTGCGCTGGCCACGCTCGACCTGCCGCTGCAGGTGGCGCCCGGCGCCAGCGCCCACGAGTGGGTGCTCGACCTGGCGGGCGATGCCGACGCCGCGCGCGCGCATCGCGTGCTGCTGACGCTCGATCCGCAGGCCTGCCGCGTGCGGGTGCGTGAGCGTCTGGGCGCGAGCGGCGCGGCGCCGCGCGACGCCGACGAGGCGTCGATGCGCTCGATCGGAGACCCGGCGTTCGACCCGGCGCGCCCGCCGGCCCGACGCGTGTGGGCCCGCGTCGCGCAGGCCACCATGATCGAGCCGCAGCGCCTGGCCGGCGTGCGCCTGCGCTGGTCGCCGGACGGCCTGGCGGCAGCCGACGCCGGTGGGCGCGATGCCGAGTCGCTGCTGACGCTGATGGCCGCCGTGGTCACGCGCTCGGGCTGGTGCTGGCAGCCGGTGATGTTCCTGCGCCATGGCTGAGACGCTGACCGACGCGCTGCGCGACCCGGCGCGGTGGCTGGCGCGCACCCTGGCGGCGGCGCAGGCCGCCGGCCCGGCGCGGCCGCGCCGATATGATCCGGCGCAACCTTCGACCCGCCCGTCCGACCCGAGTGCGATGACCGCCCCGACCGCAGACGCCCCGCCCGTGCTGGTGGTGGACGACGAGCCCGAGCTGCGCAGCCTGCTCGTCGAGTACCTCACGCGCCAGGGATTCGCGGTGCGCGAGGCGGCGGATGCCGCGGTGGCGCGGCGGCTCGTCGCCGAGGCCCTGCCGGCGCTGGCGATCCTGGACGTCCACATGCCCGGCGAGAACGGCCTGGCGCTGGCGCGCTGGCTGCGCGAGGCGCACCCGCAGATCGGCATCGTGATGCTGACCACCGCCGGCGACTCGGTCGACCGCGTGGTCGGCCTCGAGATGGGCGCCGACGATTACCTGCCCAAGCCCTTCGAGCTGCGCGAGCTGCTGGCGCGCGTGCGCTCGGTGTTGCGCCGCGTGCAACAGTCGGCGCGGGCAGCTATGCCCGCCGCCGACGCGCCTGCCGCGGCGCCGACGCGACGCATCGCCTTCGGCGTCTGCAAGCTCGACCTCGACGAGCGCAAGCTCTACGGCGGCAACGGCAACGAGATCGAGATCACGGCGGCGGAGTTCGACCTGCTGGCCCTCTTCGCGCGCCATCCGAACCGGCCGCTGAACCGCGACCAGATCATGGAGCAGGCGCACAACCGCGGCTGGGACGTGTTTGACCGTTCGATCGACCTGCGCGTGATGCGGTTGCGGCGCAAGATTGAGGTCAACCCCGACAAGCCCGAGGTCCTCAAGACCGTGCGCAACGTCGGCTACGTGTTCGTGCCGCGATGAGCAGCGGCGCGCCCAAGCTGTCGTTCGAGAGCCTGGGCCGCGGCCGCGTGGTGCACGGCGTCACCTCGCTGGCGCTCGACCCGCTGGTCTTGCAGACCCTGCTCGACCACATCCCGATGCGCGCCACCGCGGTCGGACGCGACCACTGCTACCTGTACGCCAACCGCGCCTTCCTCGACTCGATGGGCTTTGCGGCCGACCAGGTGATCGGCCGCCACGTCAAGAGCGTGCTCGGCGAGGTGATGTACGAGGCCTACCTGCCCGTGGCCGAGCGCCTGTTCGGCGGCGAGGCGCTGCGCTGGGAAGGCTGGATGGACTACCGCGGCCGCGGTGCGCGCTACTACGAGCAGTTCCTGCTGCCCTTCGTCAAGGACGGCAGCAACGAGGTCAGCGCGATCATCACCTTCGGCCGCGACGTCACCGAGCTCAAGCAGCGCGAGGCCGAGCTGTCGGCCAAGGTGCACCAGCTCGAGACCACCGAGGCGCTGAAGTCGGCCATCGTCGACCATGCGCTGGCCGCGCTGGTGTCGACCGACGCCGAGGGCCGCATCGTCGAGTTCAACCCCGCCGCCGAGGCGATGTTCGGCCAGCGGCGCGCCGACCTGATCGGCCGCTCGGTGGGCGACGTGCTGATCCCGCCGCGCCACCGCGCCGCGCACGACGCCGGCATGAAGCGCGTGACGGCCGGCGGCCCGGCGCGCATCATGGGCCGGCGCATCGAGATGAGCGCGCTGCGCGCCGACGGTCGCGAGTTCCCGGTCGAGATGGTGCTGTGGCGCACCGAGGTTGCCGGCTCGGCCTACTACACGGCGTCGATGTTCGACCTCAGCGCACGCCAGGACGCGGCGCGCGAGATCGAGCGCCAGCGCGAGGCGCTGCGCCAGAGCGAGAAGCTGACCGCGATGGGCAGCCTGCTCGCCGGCGTGGCGCACGAACTGAACAACCCGCTGGCCATCGTGCTCGGGCGGGCGGCGCTGCTCGAGGAGAAGCTGGCCGACGACCCGGCGCTGGCCGCCGACGCGCGCCGCATCCGCGAGGCCGCAGAGCGCTGCGGGCGCATCGTGCGCACCTTCCTGAACATGGCGCGCAGCAAGCCGGCGCACCGCGAGGCGGTGGCCATCAACGACCTGGTGCGGGCGGCGGCCGACATCCTGGCCTACACCTACCGCAGCCATGGCGTCGCGCTCGAGCTGAACCTGCCCGACGACCTGCCGGCCGTGATGGCCGACGGCGACCAGATCGGCCAGGTGGTGCTGAACCTGCTCGTCAACGCCCAGCAGGCGCTCAACGCGGTGGAAGGCGAGCGCCGCGTGCGCGTGGCCAGCGGCATCGAACCGCGGCGCGAGAACCGCGAGCCACGCGTCTGGCTGCGCGTGGCCGACAGCGGCCCGGGTGTGCCCGAGGCACTGCGCGAGCGCATCTTCGAGCCCTTCTTCACGACCAAGGCCGAGGGCCTGGGCACCGGCCTGGGCCTGGCGGTGTCGCGTTCGATCGTGCGCGAGCATGGCGGCGACCTGCAGCTCGAGGCCGGTGCGTCGAGCGCGAGCTTTCGACTCAGCCTGCCGGTCAGCGGCCAGGCCGTGGCCAGTGACAGCGTGCCCGTGCCGCTGGACCTGCCCACGCCGAAGCAGGCGCGCGTGCTGGTGGTGGACGACGAGCCCGAGATCGCCGACCTGGTGCGCGAACTGCTGGAGGGTGCCGACCACGAGGTGGTGACGGCCGAGTCGGGCGCCGTGGCGCTGGTGATGCTGGCCGAGGCGCGTTTCGACGCCATCGTCAGCGACCTGCACATGCCCGACGTCGATGGGGCCACGCTGTGGCGCGAGGTGCGCGCGCGCGATGCGGCGCTGGCGCGGCGCATGCTCTTCGTCACCGGCGACACGCTGTCGCCGTCGGTGCGCCAGTTCCTCGACGACGCGCGCTGCCCGAGCCTGGCCAAGCCCTTCACCAAGGCCGACCTGCTGGCGCAGGTGGCGGCCCTGCTGGCGCGCGCCTGAGCGGCGCGCGGGCCGCTCAGGCCATCGCGGCCTGCGGCTGCGCGGCGCGCTGCATCTCGCGCGACACGATGCCGTACATCGCGGCCCAGGCCTCGGCCACCTCGGGCGTGAAGGCGTCGCCAAGGCCCTGGCTCAGGGTCTTGATCAGCGCCTGGCCGACGGTGGCGTAGTGCGGCTCGCGCACGCCGTATCCGGCATGACGTGCGCCGAGCGCGTGCAGCACCGGCATCAGGCGCTGCGGCTGGTCGAGCAGGCCGACCGCGGCACCGATCATCGCCATCAGGCGTTCGCCCTGGTGCCCGAGGTCGTCCTTGAACATCGGGCGCAGCGACGGGTCGGCGTCGAACAGGTTGGCGTAGAACAGGGCCGCCGCCTGGTCGGCGATCGGCGCGACGAGCGCGAAGCTGGTGCGCACGTGATGGATCTGCTGCGGGGTCATCGGGGCTCCGGAATGGGGTGGGGAGCCGAGAGCATCGATGCGCGCCGTTTCAGGGCCGCTTCGCGGCGCGCCGCCGCGTGTTTCGATTGTTCGCCGTCAGCGCACCCAGCTCTGCAGCTGGATGATCGGCAGCAGCACCGCCAGCACGATCAGCATCACCACGCCGCCCATGCCGACGATCAGCAGCGGCTCGAGGATGGTGGCCAGCGCGAGCGCGCGGCGCTGCACCTCGCTGCCGAGCTGGTCGGCGGCGCGTTGCAGCATCTTGGGCAGCGTGCCGGTCTGCTCGCCCAGGCGCGCGAACATCGCGAGCAGCCCCGGGAAGCGCTTCTTCGATGCCATCGCGTTGGCCAGCGGCGCGCCCTCGCGCACCTGCACCAGGGCGGCCATCGCGTCGGCGCGCATTGCGCGGTTGGACAGCGTTTCGGCAGCCGCCTGCAGGGCCTTGAGGATCGGCACCCCGGCGCCCGCCAGCATGGCCAGCGTGCCGGCGAAGCGTGCCGCGTTGTAGCCGCGCGCCAGGCGCCCGATCAGCGGCAGCGTGAGCCAGAAGGCGTCGAAGCGCTCGCGGAAGTCGTCGTTGCGCAGCGCCATGGCCAGCGCGAAGCCGGCACCGGCCAGCGCCAGCAGCACCAGCCAGCCCCAGCTGCGCACGAAGGCGCTGATGCCCAACATCAGCACCGTGAGCAAGGGCAGCGCGCGCTTGCTGCCCTCGAACACGCTGGCCACCTGCGGCACCACGTAAGTGACAAGGAAGACGACGATCAGCACCGCGATCAGCGACACGATCACCGGATACAGCGTGGCGCCGATCAGCTTGGCCTTGAGCGCCTGCTGCGCCTCCAGGTCGTCGGCCAGGCGTTCGAGCACCGGGCCGAGCGCACCGCTTTGTTCGCCGGCGGCGACCACCGCGCGGTAGACATCGTCGAACTCGCGCGGCACGGTGGCGAGTGCGCGGGCGAAGGCGCTGCCGGCGTTGACCTCGCTGCGGAGGTGGGCGATCAGCTCGCGCTGGCGCGCGTCCTCGCAGTCCTCCATCAGCGCGGTCAGCGCGCGCTCCAGTGGCAGGCCCGAGCCGACCAGGCCGGCCATCTGGCGCGTCCAGACCGCGAGCGACGTGCTGGTAAAGATGCGGCGTGCGAAGCGCGCGGCCTGGGCGTCGTTGGCGGCCTGCGACACCGGCGCCACGTCCAGCGGCACCAGGGCCTGCGCGCGCAACTGCGCCCGCGCGGCCCGGGCGTTGTCGGCCTCGACCAGGCCGGTCTTCGAGCGGCCGTCGGCGTCGAGCGCTTCGAATTTGTAGGCGGGCATTACTCTCTCGTGACCCGCATCACTTCCTCGGGCGACGTGATGCCTTCGGCGACGAGGCGCTCACCGTCCTCGCGCATCGGCCTGAGTCCCGCGGCCTCGGCGGCGACGAAGAGCTGGTTCTCGGCGGCGCGGTTGTGGATCAGCGCGCGCACCTTGTCGTCGGCCACCATCAGCTCGTAGACGCCGGTGCGGCCCTTGTAGCCCGTCTTGCCGCACTCGACACAACCCACGGGATGCCAGCGCCCGCGCTCGTCGCGCCGTCGGCAGTGGGTGCACAGCTTGCGCACCAGGCGCTGCGCGAGCACGCCCAGCAGCGAGGAAGACAGCAGGTACGGCTCGACGCCCATGTCGACCAGGCGCGTGACCGACGACGGGGCGTCGTTGGTGTGCACGGTGGCCAGCACCAGGTGGCCGGTCAGCGAGGCCTGGATCGCGATCTGCGCGGTGTCGAAGTCGCGGATCTCGCCGATCATGATCACGTCCGGGTCCTGGCGCAGGATCGAGCGCAGCGCCTTGGCGAAGGTCAGGTCGATGCGGGTGTTGATCTGCGTTTGGCCGATGCCCGGCAGCTCGTACTCGATCGGGTCCTCGACCGTCAGCACGTTGGTCGTCGAGGTTTCCAGGGTCTGCAGCGCGGCGTACAGCGTGGTGGTCTTGCCGCTGCCGGTGGGGCCGGTGACGAGCACGATGCCGTGCGGCTGCTGCACCAGCTGGCCGAACTTCTTGCGCACCTCGCCGCTCATGCCGAGCGACTCGAGCGAGAACTTGGCTTCACCCTTGTCCAGCAGGCGCAGCACCGCCCGCTCGCCGTGGGCGTTGGGCAGCGTGGACACGCGCACGTCGATCGCGCGCCCGCCGATGCGCAGCGAGATGCGGCCGTCCTGCGGCAGGCGCTTCTCGGCGATGTCGAGCTCGGCCATGATCTTCAGGCGCGAGATCAGCGCCGCGTGCAGCGCGCGGTTGGGCTGCACCACCTCGCGCAGCGTGCCGTCGACGCGAAAGCGCACCGACGAGCTGCGCTCGTAGGGCTCGATGTGGATGTCGCTCGCGCCGTCCTTGGCGGCCTGCGTCAGCAGCGCGTTCAGCATGCGGATGATCGGCGCGTCGTCAGCGGCCTCCAGCAGGTCTTCCACCGCCGGCAGGTCCTGCATCAGGCGGCTCAGGTCGACCGCGCTCTCGACCTCGCCGACCACCGCGGCCGCGCTCGACTCGCCGCCGGCATACGCCGCGGCGATGCGTTGCGCCAGCGTGCCGACGGGCTCGCGCTCGAAGCGCTTGACGTCGTAGACACGCAGCACTTCCGACAGTGCGGGCACCGACGCGTGCTCGCCGGCCCACAGCGTGAGTTGCTGGCCGTCGTCCTCGAGCAGCAGCGTGTGCGCCTTGGCGAAGGCGTAGGGCAGGGGATGGCGTGCACCCATGGCGCGACCTCGCTAGTTGGGCGTGCCGCCCGGCACCGCCGCCGGCGAGGCCGGTGCGACGGGCGCG
>DATLIE010000340.1:0-3285 GCA_035539635.1 Burkholderiaceae bacterium | reverse complement strand
AGCGAAGTCAACGCCATCATCAAGTCCAACCCCGCCAACCAGGACGTGATCGCCTTCACCGGCTTCGACTTCCTCGGCGGGGGCTTCCGCAACAACGCGGCCACGATCTTCGTGACGCAGAAGCACTGGAACGAGCGTCCGGTGCCGGTGCAGGCCCTGGTGGGCGAGGTCTTCATGAAGACCGGCCACATCAAGGAGGCGCTGGTGCTGGCGTTCAACCCGCCGCCGATCTTCGGCCTCGGAACCGCGGGCGGCTTCGAGCTCTACCTGCAGCAGCTCGGCGACGGCGGCCCCAAGCGCCTGGCCGAAGTGCAGCAGCAGTTCCAGGGCGCGCTGTCGCAGAGCAAGGTGCTGGGCGGCGTGCAGACCCTGTGGCGGCCCGCCGTGCCGCAGCTGTACGTCGAGGTCGATCGCGAGCGCGCCAAGGCGCTGGGCGTGCCGGTGGACGAGTTGTTCAACACCCTGTCGGCCACGCTCGGCAGCTACTACGTCAACGACTTCACCAAGTCGGGCCGCGCCTGGCAGGTGCTGATGTCGGCCGAGGCTGGCTACCGCAAGCGCCCCGACGACATCGGCCGCGTCTGGGTGCGCTCGAACAGCGGCGACATGGTGCCGGTGTCGGCCATCGCCAACGTGCGCTTCGCCGCCGGCCCGGAGACGCTCGACCGCTTCAACAACCAGCCGGCGGTCAAGCTGTTCGGCCAGGGCGCGCCCGGCGTCAGCTCGGGCCAGGCGATCGCCGAGGTCGAGCGCATCGCCAAGGAGGTGCTGCCGCCCGACTTCAGCCACGACTGGGGCGGCGCGAGTTACCAGGAGAAGCGCGCCACCGGCACCTCGGCGCTCGCGCTCGCGCTCGGTGCGCTGATGGTGTTCCTGATCCTCGCGGCGCAGTACGAGATGTGGTCGCTGCCGCTGTCGGTGCTGCTGGCCCTGCCCTTCGGCACCTTCGGCGCGCTGGCTGCGGTGTGGATGCGCGACATGACCAACGACGTGTACTTCCAGATCGGCCTCGTGACGCTGCTCGGCCTGGCGGCCAAGAACGCGATCCTGATCGTCGAGTACGCGTCGCTGAAGCACCACGAGGGCCTGTCGGCGTCGGCCGCGGCGCTGGAGGCGGCGCGGCTGCGCTTCCGCCCGATCATCATGACCTCGCTCGCCTTCATCCTCGGCGTGCTGCCGCTGGCCTATTCCAGCGGTGCCGGCGCCGCGGCGCGGCGCTCGGTGGGCACCGGCGTGATGGGCGGCATGCTGGCCGCGACCTTCCTGGCGATCTTCTTCGTGCCGATGTTCTACAAGGTCATCACCGCGAAGAAGCTGCGCGAGCACCGCACGACCGACCAGATCCGCGCCGAGGGCTCGCAGGTGCCGGCGAGCGCGTCGTGACGGCAGCGCGCCGATGAAGGTCTGCATCGTCGGTGCCGGCGCGATCGGCGGCCTGATCGGCTCGCGGCTCGCGGCCGCCGGCGTCGAGGCCAACGCGCTGGCGCGCGGCGCCACGCTCGATGCGTTGCGCCGGCACGGCTGGCGCCTCGACACCGCGCAGGGGAGCCTGGGCGGGCCGGTGCGGGCGAGCGAACGCGCCGACGAACTGGGCGCGCACGATCTCGTGGTGATCGCGGTCAAGGGCCCGGCGCTGACGGGCGTGGCCCGGGGCTTGGCACCGCTGCTCGGCGCCGACACCCTGGTGCTGCCGGCGATGAACGGCGTGCCCTGGTGGTTCTGCCAGGGTCGGCCCGGTTTCGACACGCCGCTGCACAGCGTGGATGCGGGCGGTGCGATCGCGCGTGCGATCCCGCTCGAGCGCGTGATCGGCTGCGTGGTGCATGCCAGTGCGTCGACATCCGAACCGGGGAGGGTTCAGCACCGTGTCGGCCAGGGCCTGATCGTCGGCGAGCCTGGCGGCGGACGCAGCGAACGCGTGCAACGCGTCGCCGACCTGCTCGCTCGCGCGGGCTTCGAGGTCACGCACTCGGCCGACGTGCGCCACGACATCTGGTTCAAGCTGTGGGGCAACCTGACGATGAACCCGGTGAGCGCGCTCACCGGGGCCAGCGTCGACCGCGTGCTGGCCGACCCGCTGGTGCGGGCTTTCTGCTCGGCCGCGATGGTCGAGGCCGCGGCGGTCGGTGAGCGCATCGGCTGCCCGATCGACCAGCAACCCGAGGACCGGCACGCGATCACCGCCAGGCTCGGCGCCTTCAAGACCTCGATGCTGCAGGACGTGGAGGCCGGCCGCGCGATCGAACTCGACGCGATCGTCGGCGCGGTGCAGGAGATCGGCCAGCGTGTGGGCGTGCCGACGCCGAACGTCGACGCCCTGCTCGGGCTGGCGCGGCTCTTCGGCCGCGTGCGCGGCCTCTACCCGGCCGCGTAGCGGGCCGGCTCAACCCAAGGCTTCGAGCTGGGCCGCCACGGCGCGCTTGCCGGCCTTGCGCAGCGCGGCGATGCCTTCCAGATGCCGTGCACTCGGCCGCGCACGCCCGGACTCCCACAGATAGATCGACTGGCCCGACACGCCGAGCAACAGGCCGCATTCGCGCGCCGACAGCCCGAGGCGATCGCGCAACGAGGCCAGGCCCTTGGGGCGGAAACGCAGGGCCAGGCCCGCGCCCTCGCCGCCTTCGGCTGCCGCCGTGGATTCGCGCGCGCGGCCCTTCAGCGCGCGGCGCAGGGCCTTCTCCAGCGTCTGGGTGCGCCGTTTCAGCGCGGCGATGTCGCTGCGGTAGGTGGTCGCCGCCTTCTTCAGGCTGGCCGTCTCGCGGCGCACTTCCTTGCGGGCGATGCGCGCGATCTCCTCTTTCAGGACCGAAGCAATGTTGGGCATTGCCCCATTGTGCGCGATCGCCGCGTTCAGGGCGCGGTGGCGCCGACGCGTGCCGCCGGCCGGTCGAGGCGCTGCACGACGCGCCAGCCGAGCAGCGCGGCCACGACGAGCGCGTAGATCCACACCTCGCCGAGGTTGTTCTTCGACGCCCGCATCCAGAAAAAGTGCAGCACGCCAAGCACCGCGATCGCGTAGACGAGCCGGTGCAGCGCCTGCCAGCGTGCCGCGCCGAGCCACCTGATGGCGCGGTTGAACGACGTGGCCGCCAGCGGCAGCAGTAGCGCGAAGGCCGTGAAGCCCACCAGCGCGAAGGGCCGTTGCGGGATGTCGGCGACGATCGCCTGCGGGTCCAGGCCCATGTCGAGCCACGCATAGCAAAGGAAGTGCAGCGTGGCGTAGAAGGCGGTGAACAGCCCCAGCATGCGGCGCAGGCGCGCCAGCGCCGGCTGCCGGGCGATCAC
>DATLIE010000339.1:0-13742 GCA_035539635.1 Burkholderiaceae bacterium | reverse complement strand
GCCCGAGCGCAACACCGAACTCAGCCGCAAGCGCGACCAGTTCTGGCGCGAACTCGTGCTGCGCGCGTCGCGGCTCTAGCGCGCGAGCCCTTCAGCGCTTTCTTGTTGCGGCCTTCTTCGGGGCCGCAGCGGAAGCGGGTGCCGCGCTGCCGCCGGCCAGCGCCTCCGACAGCCCTACCAGCACGCCGCTGGCCATCGCGGCATAGCTTTCCGCGAGCACGGTGGCGGCGCGCACGCTGGCACTGCGCGTGGACTTCATCGCCGAGCCCATCTGCTCGGCGAACTCCTCGACCGTCTTGGCCGCCGACAGGCCCGACATCGAGCCGCCGGCCTGCAGCTTCTCCATCGCCTGCTGCCAGGGCGCGGCCAGCGGACCGGCGGCCGCGCCGGCTTTCTTGACAGCGCCGATCAGCAGGTCGTCGAACTTGTCCAGGTCGTCGAGCGCCTTCTTCAGGTGCTTCTCGCGCAGGTCGACGCCGCGGTCGGCGAACTGGCGCAGCGCGGCCTGGTTGGCCTGCACCGCCTTGACCAGTGCCTGGTCCATGCCGGCCACCGCCTTGTCGAGCAGGCCCTCGACGCCGGCGCTGCCGAGCGGGTTGTTGGCCGCCCCGGCCGTGACCGCCTTGGCCACCGAGTCGAGCGACGAGCGGATGTTGGCCAGCGTCAGCTCGCGGCCGCCCAGCGCCGCCAGGGTCGCCTCCGTCACCGCCTTCTGCAGTTGCGCGCTGCCCTTCGCGCTCGCGCTCTCGAACATCGAGATCAGGGCGTCGGCGTCGAAGGCGGATGCGGCCATGGCAAGTCTCCTGGGGGGGTTTGGGTGGCCACGATCGTCTCACCGCGCTGGCGGCGCGGCAACAGGAATCGGCGCGCGGCGGACGCCAGGCGCTCTCAGTCGCGGCCGGCGAAGAAGGCGCGGATCTCCGCCGCCAGTGCCTGCGGCTGCTCGAGCGCGGCGAAATGGCCGCCGCGCGGCATCACGGTCCAGCGCTGGATGTTGAACTGGCGCTCGGCCGCCTCGCGCGGCGGGCGCAGGATCTCGTGCGGGAACTCGCAGTAGCCGGTGGGCACCTCGACGCGTCCTTCGATCGGCCAGGCGCCGTGCAAGCGCGCGTAGTAGGGCCAGAACGACGCACCGATGCAGTTGGTGAACCAGTACAGGCTGATGTCGCCGAGCATCTCGTCCATCGTCAACGCCTCGCGCGGGTCGCCTGCGTTGTCGGTCCAGGCGCGGAACTTCTCGACGATCCACGCCGCCAGGCCGAGCGGCGAGTCGGCCAGCGCGAAGGCCAGCGTCTGCGGCCGCGTGCCCTGGATCGCCTGGTAGCCGGTCTCCTCGCGCAGCCAGGCCTGCATCTGCTCGAGGTAGCGGCGCTCGTTTGCCGACGGGTTGGCGAAGGCGGCGGCGTCGCGCTTGAGCGGCATCAGGTTGAGGTGGATCGCGGCCACATGCTGCGGCCGGTTCGCACCCAGCCAGGCGGTGATGAACGAGCCCCAGTCGCCGCCCTGCGCGAAGTAGCGGCTGTAGCCCAGGCGCTCGCGCATCAGCGTGTGGAAGATCGCGCCGATCTGCTGGCCGCTCTTGCGCGCCTGGCCTTCGGCAAAGGACAGCGTGTAGCCGGGCAGCGAGGGCACGACCAGCGTGAAGTCCTCGGCCAGCAGCGGGATCAGCTTCATGAACTCGAGCACCGAGCCGGGCCAGCCGTGCGACAGCAGCAGCGGCTTGGCGTCCGCGCGCCGGCCCGGCACGTGCAGGAAGTGCACGTCGATGCCGTCGATCACGGTCCTGAACTGCGGCCAGGCGTTGAGCTGCGCCTCGGTCGCGCGCCAGTCGAAGCGGTGGCGCCAGTGCCCGGCCAGCTCGCGCATGAAGCCGAGCGAGGTGCCGTAGGCCCACGGCGCGTCCGGCGCTTCGTCGGGCCAGCGCGCACGGTCCAGCCGCGCGTGCAGGTCGTCGATCGCCGTCTGCGCAAGCTCCAGCCGGAACGGCCGGATCGCCGTCACTCGAACAGGTCCGGCTGCGTCTTCGCGAGCTGTTCGAAGATCGGCTGGAAGTGCAGCCAGCCGATGTACTCGCTGCCGACATGCTCGCGGCTGTAGCGCGCCTTGTCGGGTGGCACCAGCAGCGGCTCCTTGCCGGTGGCTTCGACCATGAGCTGCTGCTGGCAGCAGCGCTCGAGGGCGATGAACCAGAACGCGGCCGCCTCGATGCTGTGGCGGCTGGCGGTGATGAGGCCGTGGTTCTGGTGGATGGCGGCCTTGACGCCCTTGAAGGCGGACGCGAAGTTGTGCCCGGCGTCTTCCTCCACCGCCACCTTGCCGCCCTCGTCGGTGACGACGATGTGGTCCTCGAAGAACGCGCAGGCGTCCTGCGTGATCGGCGGCAGCGGCTTGCCCAGCGCCGCGTAGGCCACGCCGTAGACCGTGTGCGCGTGGCACATCGCCACGATGTCCGGGTGCGCCTCGTGCACCGCTGCGTGCAGCACGAAGCCGGCGCGGTTCAGCGCGTACTCGCCCTGCACGACGCGGCCCTTGTGGTCGGCCAGGATCAGGTTGCTCACCTTCACCTGCGCGAAGTGCACCGCCATCGGGTTGGTCCAGTACAGCTCGGGATGCTCGGGGTCGCGGATCGTCAGGTGCCCGGCGAAGCCGTAGTCCAGACCGTGCACCGCGAAGGCACGGCACGCGGCCGCCAGGCGCTGCTGGCGGTGGCGGCGTTCGTCGGCCACGTTGGCGAAGCTCGGGATCTCGGGGAACTTCAGGCCCTGTTGCAGCGGCTGGTAGATCGAGGTGCGCTTGACGGTGTCGAGCATGGCGGGTCTCCTGGGGTCAGGTGGGTTGAATGATGCGCTCGCGCAGCTTGCGATGCTGGATCTTGCCGGTGGCCGTGCGCGGCATGTCGCGCTCGGCGATGAAGAGGATCGAACGCGGGCGCTTGTAGCCGGCCATGCGCTCGCGGCACCAGGCCAGCAGGTCGGCCTCGGTGGCGCCCTGGCCGGGACGCAGCACGACGACGGCCTGCACCGCCTCGCCCCACTTCGCATCGGGCACGCCGATCACCGCCACGTCCTGCACCGCCGGGTGCGCGCCGAGCACGCCCTCGACTTCCGAGGGGTAGATGTTCTCGCCGCCGCTGATGATCATGTTGCTCTTGCGGTCGACCAGGTGGATGTAGCCGGCGGCATCGCGCCGCGCCATGTCGCCCACCGAGCACCACGAACCCTTGAACGCTTCGGCGGTCTTGTCCGGGTTCTTCCAGTAGCCGTCGAAGACGTAGGCCGTGCGCGAGTACAGCTCGCCGACCTCGCCGTCGGCCACTTCCCGGCCGTCGACATCGAGCAGGCGGATCGCGCCGCTGCCGGCCCATTCGCGCCCGACCGAGCCGAGGCGCTCGATCTGCTCGTCGGGGCGCAGGATCGTGACCCAGCCGGCTTCGGTGGAGCCGTAGAGCTCGAACAGCCGGCCGTTGGGGAAGAGCTCGAGGATCGCGAGCTTCGTGTCCTTGCGCGCGGGGGCCGATGAGACCAGCAGCTTGCCGACCGCGCTCACGTCGTGGCGGGCCTTCACCGCCCCGGGCAGGTCGAGCATCATGATGTAGTGCGTAGGCACCAGCGACGTGAAGGTGATGCGCTCGCGCGCCAGGGTGCCGAGCAGCGCCTCGGGGTCGAAGTGCTTGCGGTCGTCGACCACGATCGTCGCGCCGAGCATCGCGAAGGTGACGCCGCAGTACAGCGAGTTGGCATGGCACAGCGGCATCACCAGCAGGCCGGTGTCTTCGGCTGAGAGGCCGAACTCGAGCGCGGTCGCGAACGCGAGCAGCGCATTGCCCTCGTGGCTGCGCATCGCGCCCTTCGGGCGCCCGGTCGTGCCCGAGGTGTACATCAGCGCGAACAGGTCATCGGGCGCAACTTCGACGGCGGGCGCACTCGGTGATGCGGCGCCGATCAGCGCCTCATAGTCCTGCCAGCCTGCGCCCGCCCGGGCGCCGAACAGCACGTAGCGGGGGGCCTCGATGGCCAGTTCGCCGCGAATGCCCTCGACCACCGCGCGCAAGTCCTCCTGCACGATGAAGGCGCGCGCCTCGCTGTGCTCGGCGATGTAGCGCACTTCCGGTCCCATCAGGCGGAAGTTGATCGGCACCGCGACCAGCCCGGCACGCGCGAGCGCGACGTAGATCTCCAGCCACTCGACCGCGTTGTAGGCCAGCAGCGCCACGCGGTCGCCCTTGACCAGACCCAGGCCCCGCAACGCGTTGGCGAGCCGGCTCGCGCGCGCGTCCCACTCGGCGTAACTCAGGGTGCGCTTCGAGTCGCGCGCGCCGACCTTGGCGGGCCTCACGCGCGCGTGCGTCGCGACGCACTCGGACAGCGTCAACAGCTGGCTCATGCCTTGCGACGCGCCTGCTCGGCGTCGTCCCACGCCGTCAGCGCCTGGCGGTCGGGCACCCAGCCCAGGCCCTTGCCGGCGTCGGAGCTGAGCGCGTCCTGCGTCACCACCACGTCGATCAGCGCCGGCGCGTGGGCGAACGCGTCGCGGATCGCACCCTCCAGCCGTGCCGGGTCGGTCACGCGTTCGGCATGCAGGCCGAAGGCGCGCGCCATCATCGCGTAGTCGCTCCACGCCAGCGTGGTGCCGACCACGCGGCCGCCGTAGTTCATCTCCTGGTCGAGGCGCTCGATGTTCCAGGCCGCGTTGTTGGAGACGATGAACACCGCCTTGGCACCGTGGCGCTTGGCGCTGTCGATCTCCATCGCGTTGATGCCGAAGGCGCCGTCGCCGGTGATCGTGACCACCTGCCGCTCGGGATGCAGCAGCGCCGCGGCCACACCGTAGGGCGTGCCGACACCCAGGCAGCCGAAGGCGCCCGCATCGAGGTAGTGGCGCGTGTCCAGGCCCATGCGCGCGAAGCTGAGCAGGTCGCCGCCGTCGGCGATGGTGATCGCGTCGGGCTTCAGCACCTTGCGCAGCGCCGCGAAGATGCGGTTCGGATGCATGTGGCCGTCCTTGCCGGCCGGCGCCTGCCCCAGCCCTTCCGCGTACCGGGCGGCGCGCTTCACATGCTCGGCGCGCAGCGCCTGCGTCCACGCCGCGTCGAGCGCGGGTGACGGTCGGCTCAGCGCATCGGCCAGCGCATCGAGCGCCAGGCCCGCATCGGCCAGCAGTTCCACCTCGCCGCGACGGT
This sequence comes from Burkholderiaceae bacterium, assembly GCA_035539635.1. Lineage (GTDB taxonomy): Bacteria > Pseudomonadota > Gammaproteobacteria > Burkholderiales > Burkholderiaceae_C > CADEEN01. The sequence goes on along the minus strand of DATLIE010000339.1, from coordinate 8,563 downwards.
TGTCGCGCAGTTCGTCCGCGTGGTCGGCGATGCGCAGGAAGGTCGCCGCCTTGAACACCGCGGGCGAGCCGTAGCCCATCTGGTAGTCAAGCTTGCGGCCGACCACCAGCACCAGGTCGGCCTCCTGCATCGCGCGGGCGCGCACGGCGCCGACAACCGACGCATGGGCCGGGTCGACCAGGCCGCGGCTTTCCTGGGTGTCGAGGTAGACCGCGCCGCTGGCGTCGAGCAGGCGCGTGAGCGCCGCACCGGCGCGCTGCGCGCCGCGGCCGGTGACCACCAGCGGGCGCCGCGCGGCGCGCAGCCGCTCGGCCGCGCGCGCCACGTCGGCCGGATCGGGCCGCAGCACGCGGCGGGGACGCCGCGCCATGTGTTCGTCGAGCACGCAGGCGTCGGGCACGGTCTCGCGCAGCACGTCGGTCGGGATCTCGACGTACACCGGCCCGGGCGGGTTGCCGTCGCCGTCGGCCATGGCCCAGGCCTTGTCGAGGTCGCGCGCGATCTGGTCGGCCACGCGCAGCGTGCGCGACGAGCGCGTCACCGGCGCCAGGATCGCGGCATGGTCGATGCCTTGCAGCGGGCCCAGGTCGTCCTGCGGGCGCGGCGGGCAGCCACCGATCAGCAGCACCGGCACGCGCTCCAGGTGCGCGTTGGTCATCGCCGTCACGCAGTTGGTGACCCCCGGACCCGCGGTGGCCATGCAGATGCCCACCTGCCCCGACAGCGCGGCGTGCGCGTGCGCCATGTGCACCGCGGCGCCTTCGTCGCGCACGTCGACGATGCGCACGCCGAGTTGCGCCAGGTGGTCCCAGATCGGCTGGATATGGCCGCCCTGCAGGCCGAAGATGCGGTCCACGCCGCGGGCGACGAGGAAGCGGGCGACGATTTCGGCGACGGTCTTCATGGGGCTTCCTTCAAGGGCGCGCGAGTGCGCAGGAGGTCGTGTTCAGCCGCGCTCGAGGGCGCGGGTGCGGATTGCGTCGAAGTCGGCCGGCCGCGGGTGCAGGTCCAGGCGCCGCCCGGCCTTGACGATCTGGCTCGGGATGTCGTGGCCGATCAGCGCCGGCAGGCGTTTGGCGGCGGCGACCAGGCGCTCCACGTCGACGCCGGTGTCGTAGCCCATGAGTTCGAGCGCATGCACGATCTCCTCGCTGCAGACGTTGCCGCTCGCGCCCGGCGCGTAGGGGCAGCCGCCGATGCCGCCGATCGACGCGTCGAAGCGGTCGGCCCCGGCCTCGATCGAGGCCAGCACGTTGGCCAGCCCCATGCCGCGCGTGTTGTGGAAGTGCAGTGTCAGTTCGGTGTCGGGCCAGCGCTCGCGGAAGGCGCGCGCCAGCGACGCCACCTGCGTCGGGTAGGCCATGCCGGTGGTGTCGCACAGGGTCACGCCATGCGCGCCCATGTCCTCGACGTAGCGCCGGCACCAGTCGAGCACCGTAACGTCCGGCACGTCGCCCTCCATCGGGCAGCCGAAGGCGCAGGACAGCGACACGTTGACGGCCGCCTGGCCCTTGGCGATCGAGGCCACTTCCATCAATGCCGCGAACGACTGCTCGCGCAGCATGCGCAGGTTGGCCAGATTGTGGCTCTCGCTGGCCGACATCACCAGGTTCAGCTCGTCGGCCTTCGACTCGATCGCGCGCTCGGCGCCGCGCACGTTGGGCACCAGCGCGCTGTAGACCACGCCCGGCTTGCGCGCGATCTCGCGCAGCACGACCTCGGCGTCGCGCAACGCGGGGATCGCCTTCGGCGACACGAAGGCGGTGACCTCGATCTTGGCCAGCCCTGCGTCGGACAGCGCATTGACGAGCGCGATCTTGTCCTCCGTCGCGACGAAGGCCTCCTCGGCCTGCAGGCCGTCACGCGTGCCGACCTCCTGCATGTAGATGCGTTTCATGCCACCACCTTCTTTCCGCGCAACGCGGCGATGTCCTGTTGCGAGAAGCCCAGTTCGTTCAACACACCGTCGGTGTCGTCGCCGAGTTTGGGTGCCGAGGTGCGCACCGTGCCCGGCGTGCCGAGCAGCTTGGGCACGATGCCGGGCACGTCCATCGTGTGGCCGTCGCGCGTGGTCTGCGACAGGATCATCTCGCGCGCCCGGAAGTGCGGGTCCTTGACGATGTCCTTGGCCGTGTACACGCGGCCGGCCGGCACCTTGGCCTCGCCGAGCAGCGACAGCACCTCGGTGACCGAGCGCTGCGAGGTCCAGGCCTCGATCGCATGGTCGAGCTCGACCACGCGCGCCACGCGGCCGGCGTTGTCGGCCAGGCCGGCATCGCTGCCGAGGTCGTCGCGGCCGATCGTGGCCATCAGGCGCTTGAAGATCGAGTCGCCGTTGCCGGCGATCAGCACCACGCCGTCGGCGCAGCGGTAGGCGTTGCTCGGCGCGATGCCCGGCAGCGCCGAGCCGGCCGGCTCGCGCACCGCGCCGAACGCGCTGTACTCGGGGATCAGGCTTTCCATCACGTTGAGTACGGCTTCCGTGAGCGCCACGTCGATCACCTGGCCGCGGCCGCCGTTGACCTTGCGGTGGTAGAGCGCGGTCAGCACACCGATGGTGCCGTGCAGGGCGGCCAGCGTGTCGCCGATCGAGATGCCGCAGCGCACCGGCACGCGCCCGGGCTCGCCGCACAGGTGGCGCAGGCCGCCCATGGCCTCGCCGATGGCGCCGAAGCCCGGCAGGTCGCGGTACGGCCCGGTCTGGCCGTAGCCGGAGATGCGCAGCATCACCAGCCCCGGGTTGTCCTGGGCCAGCGCGTCGTAGCCCATGCCCCAGCCTTCGAGCGTGCCGGGGCGGAAGTTCTCGATCAGCACGTCGGCCTCGCGGATCAGCTTCCTGGCGATGTCCTGTCCGTCCTTCTGCCGCAGGTCGAGGGCGATCGAACGCTTGTTGCGCGACTGCACCTGCCACCACACCGACGTGCCGTCCTGGATCAGACGCCAGTTGCGCAGCGGATCGCCGGCGCCCGGCGGCTCGATCTTGATCACGTCGGCGCCGAACTCGCCCAGCGTCTTGCCGGCGAACGGGCCGGCGATCAGCTGGCCCATCTCGATGACCTTCAGGCCTTTCAAGGCACCTGCTTGCATGGTCGATGCTCCTCAGTCGACGGTGGCGCCCGAGTCCTTGACGATCTTGGCCCACTTAGGCAGGTCGTCCTTGATCAGCGCGGCGAACTGCTCGGGCGTGCTCTTGAAGGGCTCGCAGCCCACGGCGGCGAGCTTGTCCTTTGCGTCGGGCGTGTCCAGGGCCTTGGCCACCTCGGCGTGCAGCTGCGCGACGATGGCCTTGGGCGTGCCGGCCGGCGCCAGCAGCCCGTACCAGGGGGTCGAGCCGAAACCCTTGATCGTCTCGCCGATCGTCGGCACCTCGGGCAGCGCCCCGACGCGCTTCTCGTTCACGGTACCCAGCACCTTCAGCTTGCCGCCTTTGATGAACGAGATCGACGAGGGCAGGCTCTGCACCGACACCTGCACCTGGCCGCCCACCAGGTCGGTCACCGCCGCCGACGCGCCCTTGTACGGCACGTGCAGCATGTCGATGCCGGCGGCCTTGCCCAGCATCTCGCCGATCAGGTGGTTGAGCGTGCCGTTGCCGGCCGAGGCGATCGTGATCTTGCCCGGCGCCGCCTTGGCCGCCGCGATCAGCTCGCTCACGTTCTTCGGCGCGAAGCCGTTGTTGGCCACCAGCACGTAGCCGGCGGTGGCCACCGGGGTGATCGGCTCGAAGTCCTTGACCGGATCGAAGCCCACGCTCTTGTACAGGGCCGGGTTGATGACATGCGCGCTGTTCACGGTCAGCACCAGCGTGTAGCCGTCGTTCTTCGCCTTGGCCGCCGCGGCGGTGCCGAGGTTGCCGCCCGCGCCGGGCTTGTTGTCGACGATGAACTGCTGCCCGGTCTGCTCGGTCAGCTTCTGCGCGAGGATGCGCGCGATCGTGTCGTTGGCACCGCCCGGGGCCTGCGGCACGATGATCGTGACCGGCTTGCCCGGGTACTTGTCCTGCGCCAGCGCGGCGCCGGCCACCAGGGTGAGCGCGGCCAGCACAGCGCGGCGGGTGAACAGGTGCAGCTTCATTCGTTCGTCTCCTTGGTCGTTGTCATGGGAAGAGCCAGGGTTCCAGCGCGCGGCGCCCGGTCTCGTAGGCACGGATGCGCTCGGCCTTGCGCAGCGTGAGTTCGATGTCGTCGAGGCCGTTCAGGAGCCGGTGCTTGCGCGAGGCCTCGACCTTGAACGCGATCGGCGCGCCGCCCTGCGGCGTCAGCGTTTGCGCGGCCAGGTCGATCTGCACCGTGAACCCCGGCGTCGCCGTCACGAGGTCGAACAGCCGGTCGACCGTCACGGCGTCGAGCCGCACCGGCAGCATGCCGTTCTTGAAGCAGTTGCCGTAGAAGATGTCGGCGAAGCTCGGCGCGACCAGCGCGCGAATGCCCCAGTCGCGCAGCGCCCAGGGCGCGTGCTCGCGGCTCGAGCCGCAGCCGAAGTTCTCGCGCGTCAGCAGGATCTGCGCGCCCGCGTAGCGCGCCTGGTTGAGCGGGAAGTCGGGGTTGCGCGGACGCTGCGTCACGTCCTGCCCGGGCGCACCGCGGTCGAGGTAGCGCCACTCGTCGAACAGGTTGTCGCCGAAGCCGGTGCGGCGGATCGACTTCATGAACTGCTTGGGGATGATCGCGTCGGTGTCGACGTTGGCGCGATCCAGCGGCACGACCAGCGACTCGAGGGTGGTGAAGGCGTCCATCAGGCGAGGCTCGCAACGAAGTGGCCGGCGATCGCGGTGGCCGCGGCCATCGCCGGGCTGACCAGGTGGCTGCGCCCACCCGCGCCCTGACGGCCTTCGAAGTTGCGGTTGGACGTGGAGGCGCAGCGCTCGCCGGGCGCCAGGCGGTCGGCGTTCATGCCCAGGCACATCGAGCAGCCGGGCTCGCGCCACTCGAAGCCGGCGGCGGTGAAGAGCCGGTCCAGCCCCTCGGCCTCGGCCTGCGCCTTGACCAGGCCCGAACCGGGCACCACCAGCGCCTGATGGATGTTCGGCGCGATGCGCCGCCCCTGGATCACGGCGGCCGCGGCGCGCAGGTCCTCGATGCGCGCATTGGTGCACGAGCCGATGAACACCTTGTCGGGCCGGATCGCGCGCATCGGCGTGCCGGCTTCGAGCCCCATGTAAGCGAGCGCGCGCTGCATGCTTGCGCGCCGCACCGGGTCGGCCTCTCGCGCCGGGTCGGGTACGGCGCCGCTGGCCGGCACCACCTGATCGGGCGAGGTGCCCCAGGTGACCATCGGCTCGAGCGCGTTCGCATCGATCTCGACGACGCGGTCGAACGCCGCGCCCGAGTCGCTCTTGAGCGTCTTCCAGTACGCCACCGCGACGTCCCACGGGGTCCCTTCGGGGGCGTACGGCCGCCCGCGCAGGTAGTCGATCGTCTTGTCGTCGACGGCCACCAGGCCGACCCGCGCGCCCGCCTCGATGGCCATGTTGCACAGGGTCATGCGGCCCTCCATCGACAGCGCGTCGATGGTCGAGCCGGCGAACTCGATCGCGTGGCCGGTGCCGCCGGCGGTACCCAGGCGGCCGATGATCGCGAGGATCAGGTCCTTGGCCGTCACCCCGGCCGGCAAGGCGCCGTCCACCTTCACGAGCAGGCTGCGCATGCGCCGCATCGCCAGGCATTGGGTGGCCAGCACATGCTCGACTTCGGAGGTGCCCACACCGAAGGCCAGCGCCGCGAAGGCACCATGCGTGCTGGTGTGCGAGTCGCCCGCCACGACCGTCATACCCGGCAGCGTGGCGCCTTGCTCCGGGCCGATCACATGGATGATGCCCTGGCGCCGGTCGCCGAGCGTGAACTGCGTGATGCCGAACTCACGGCAGTTGGTGTCGAGCTGCTTGACCTGGGCGCGCGACAGCGGGTCGGCGATGCTGTCGATGGCGCTGCGCTCGGCGGCGACGGTCGGCACGTTGTGGTCGGCGGTGGCCAGCACCGTCTCGCGCCGCCAGGGCCGGCGGCCCGCCAGACGCAAGCCCTCGAAGGCCTGCGGGCTGGTGACCTCGTAGACCAGGTGGCGGTCGACGTACAGCAGCGCCTCGCCGTCGTCCGTCTCGTCGACGAGATGCCGTTGCCAGAGCTTGTCGAACAGGGTGGAGGCGACCATCGGCGCATTGTCGGAACGGCCGTGGCACGGCGGAAGGCCCGCGTCGCGAGACGAGCTTTCGCGGATCGCGAAAGCGACTCCGGGAAACCCCGGGTGTCAGCTTGCGACGGGTGCGGGCGGTTGCCGCAGGTGGTCGAGCAGCAGCCGCGCCGGACGCTCGAGCGCCCGCAGGTCGCGCGCACCGATCAGCAGCTCCCGGTCGGCCCAGGCGTCCGTCAGCCCGATGCGCTGCAGCCCCATCGACTTCAGGTGCGGCTGCACCGCCGCTTCCGGCAGCACGGCCAGGCCCAGGCCCGCGGCGACCATCTGGCACATCGCGTCGAAGCTGCGCACATGGATGCGCACACGCAGCGAGCGCCCCATGGCCTGCGCTTCGAGTGCCAGGCGCTGGGCCAGCGAGGTGGCCTGCGACAGGCCGACGAACTCGAACTCGGTGGCCTGCGCGAACGCGATGCGCGCCTGCCCCGCCAGCGCGTGCGCCTTCGGCACGACGAGCACCAGTCGGTCGCGCCGGAACAGCAGGGTCTGCAGTCCGAGCGTGGCCGTGCGCTCGGCAAAGATGCCCAGGTCGGCGCGGCCGTCGAGCACCGCCAGCACGGCGTCGCTGCTGTCCCTTTCCTGCAGCTCGATGCGGATGCCCGGGTGCGCCGCGATGAAACGCGCCAGGTCGGCGGGCAGGAACTGCGTCACCGCGGAGGTGTTGGCCCACAGGCGCACCACGCCGACGATGCCCAAGGCATGGTCCGACAGGTCGGCCGCGAGCTGGTCCACGTCGGCCAGGATGCGCTGTGCGTGCCGGTGCAGAGCCTGGCCGGCGGGCGTCAGCACGACGCCGCGCGAGTGGCGCTCCAGCAGCGCGGCGCCCACGCTGTCCTCGAGGTCGGAGATGCGCTTGCTTGCCGCACCCACCGCCAGGTGAGCCAGTTCGGCGCCCTTGCTGATGCTGCCGCAGCGCGCGACCAGGTTGAACAGCGACAGCGAAACGAGGTCGATGCGGTGCAGGTTCATGGGGCCCGAACCGATGGGTCTGGTAGGCCGTGTTGGGATCGAACCAACGACCAAAGGATTATGAGTCCTCTGCTCTAACCGACTGAGCTAACGGCCCGCGAGACCATTCTAGGCAGCACGGTCGGGAGGGCTGCCTTACGATGACCGTCCGCCCCCAATCGAGCCACCATGAAAGCCGACACCATCCTCGCCACCATCGGCGACACGCCGCACATCCGCATCAACCGCCTGTTCGGCGCCGGGCGCGAGGTCTGGGTGAAGTCCGAGCGCAGCAATCCGGGCGGGTCGATCAAGGACCGCATCGCGCTGTCGATGGTCGAGGCAGCCGAGGCCTCGGGCCAGCTCAAGGCGGGCGGCACGATCATCGAGCCGACCTCGGGCAACACCGGCATCGGCCTGGCGATGGTGGCTGCAGTGAAGGGCTACAAGCTGGTGCTCGTGATGCCCGACAGCATGAGCGTCGAGCGCCGGCGCCTGATGCTGGCCTACGGCGCAACGTTCGAGCTGACGCCGCGCGAAAAGGGCATGAAGGGCTCGATCGCGCGCGCGCAGGAGTTGCTGGCCGCGACGCCCGGCGGCTGGATGCCGCAGCAGTTCGAGAACGAGGCCAACATCGAGGTGCACGTGCGCACCACGGCCGAAGAGATCGCGCGCGACTTTCCCGACGGCCTGGACGCGCTGATCACCGGCGTGGGCACCGGCGGCCACATCACCGGCTGCGCGATGGTGCTCAAGCAGCGCTGGCCACAGCTGAAGGTGTTCGCGGTCGAGCCGGCCGCCAGCCCGGTGATCAGCGGCGGCCAGCCCTCGCCGCACCCGATCCAGGGCATCGGCGCCGGCTTCATCCCGAAGAACCTGCACACCGCGCTGCTCGACGGCGTGATCCAGGTCGATGCCGAGGAGGCGCGCGAGATGGCACGCCGCTGCGCGCGCGAGGAAGGCATGCTGGTGGGCATTTCCAGCGGCGCGACGCTGGCGGCGATCGCGAAGAAACTGCCCGAGCTGCCGGCCGCGAGCCGCGTGCTCGGCTTCAACTACGACACCGGCGAGCGCTACCTGTCGATCGAGGGCTTCCTGCCCGCAAATTGACTGCCTCTAGCGCGGCCCACTTAAGGCGTTGCTGACCAGCTTGGACGTGATGTCCACGATCTGGATCATGCGTTCGTAAGGCATGCGCGTCGGGCCGATCACGCCCAGCGTGCCGACCACTTGGCCGTCCACCTCGTAGGGCGCGCTGACGATCGACAGTGCCTCGTAAGGCACGACACCCGACTCGCCGCCGATGTAGATGCGCACGCCCTCGGCGCGGCTGGACACGTCGAGCAGGCGCATCAGCTGCGTCTTCTGCTCGAACAGGTCGAACAGCTTGCGCAGCGAGCCCAGGTCGTGGCCGAAGTCCTGCACCGCG
>DATLIE010000338.1:0-13153 GCA_035539635.1 Burkholderiaceae bacterium | reverse complement strand
TGGCCGACAGGTCGTCGTACTGGCTGCGCTGCGCCGCGAGCGCAGCCTCGCGTTCGAGCTTGAGCGCCAGCGCGGTCTGCAGCCCGGCCTGCGCGGCCGCATCGTCGAGCGTCGCGAGTTCGCTGCGCAGTTGTTCGACCGCCTGCACATTGGCGGCCACCTGCTGCGCCGCGGTCTCGATCGAGCGTTGCAGCTCGCCGCGGCGCGCGGCCAGCGTGCGCGACTGGAACTGCGCTTCCTGCGCGCGGCGCTCCAGGCCGCGGCCTTGCTCGCGCGCCTCGACCAGCTTTCGCTCGGCGCCGATCACCGCTTCGTCCAGCTCGGCATGGCGCTCCTGCGTGGTGGCCAGCTGCATGTCGAGTTCTTCGAAGCGCGCCTCGCCAGTGGCGCGGCGCTCGGCCAGTCCCTCGAGCTGGGCATCGACCTCGGCCAGCTCCTCGTCGAGCTGGGTGCTGCGCACGCTCGCGGCCTCGGCCTGCTGCGACAGCCGCAGCAGCTCCACGTGCAACTGGTGCGCGCGGGTCTGCGCCTCGGCCGCTTCGCGGCGCACGCTGGCGAGCTTGAGAGAAGCCTCGGTGTAGGCGGCCTCGCAGCGCACGAGCGACGAGCGGGCGTCTTCGGCGATCAGGGCCTGTGCGCGCTGCTGGCGCTCCAGGTTCTCGATCTCCTGCGCGCGCGCCAGCAGGCCGGCGCGTTCGTCGTCGGGTGCATAGAAGGCCGCGGCGAACTGCGACACCGCGTGGCCTTCGCGCGTCATGATCACCTCGCCATGCGTCAGCTTGGCGCGGTTGGCGAGCGCCTCGTCGAAGCTCGACGCCGTGTAGACGCCTTCGAGCCAGTCGCCGAGCAGCGCCTTCAGGCCTGCGTCGCCCAGGCGCAGCAGGTCCGCCAGCCGCGGCAGCGTCTGGTGCGTGCTCGCGATGCCTGCGGCCGGGCGCGTGTAGAACGCCAGCTTGGCCGGCGGCGCGTCGGCGGCGAACGCGCGCACGGTCTCGACACGGCCGATCTCGAGCGCGTTCAGGCGCTCGCGCAGCGCGGCTTCGAGCGCCGTCTCCCAGCCCGACTCGATATGCACCTGGGTCCACAGGCCCTGCAGCGATTCGAGCCCATGCTTGGCAAGCCAGGGCTTCAACTTGCCCTCGGTCTGCACCTTGGCCTGCAGCGCCTTCAGCGCCTCGCTGCGGGCGGACAGGTCGAATTGTTTCGCGGCCTCGCGGTTGGCGGCCTCCTGCAAGCCGCGGCGCTGCTCGTCGAGCGCGGGTACCTCGTCGGTCAATGTCGCGAGACGCGCCTCGGCCTCGTCCTTGGCCCCGTCGGCGTCGGCAGCCTTGGCCTTCAATTCGTTCAGGCGCGCGGTGTCCGGCGCCGACAGGCCCTGCCGTTCGGCCGCCAGCTTGTCGCGCCGCGTCTTCAACGCACGCGACTGTTCCTCGACATTGCGGCTGTCGGCCGCCAGCAGCTGGATCTGCTGCTGCACCTCGGCCACCTGCTGGCGCTGCTCGTTGCTCTTGGCCTGCGCCGCGCGCAGCGCGTCCTCGAAGCTCGGCAGTTGCAGGCCATGGTCCTCGGCCTGGGCCGCGAGCGTCGCGGCTTCGTCGTCGGCCGCGGCGATCTGGTCGGCGATCGACGCGATCTCAGCCTGCGCCTCCCCGCTGCGCTGCTGCCACATGGCGTCCTGCGCGCCGAGCTCGGCGATGCGCTGCTCGACACGCTGGCGGCTGTCGACCACGTAGCGGATGCGCTCCTCGAGCCGGCTGGCCTCGAGGGCCGCTTCGGCCAGCGAGCCCTGCGCCGCGTGCAACGCGTCGCCAGCCTGGTAATGCGCCTGGCGCACCGTGTCGAGCTCCGCCTCGACGTGGCGCAGCGCCGCGATCTTCTCGTCGAGCGCGGTGTGCGCCTCGGCCACGGCCTTCTTGACGCGCTCCTCTTCCTTGGCCGCGTCGCGGTGCTTCAGGAACCAGAGCTGGTGCAGCTTCAGCGTGCCTTCGTCCTGCAGCGCGCGGTACTGCTGCGCCACCACCGCCTGCTGCTCGAGCTTGTCGAGGTTGGCGGTGAGCTCGCGCAGGATGTCCTCGACGCGGACCAGGTTCTCACGCGTGTCCTTGAGCCGGTTCTCGGTCTCGCGCCGACGCTCCTTGTACTTGGAGACGCCCGCGGCCTCCTCGAGGAACATGCGCAGCTCTTCGGGCTTGCTCTCGATGATGCGGCTGATCGTGCCCTGGCCGATGATCGCGTAGGCGCGCGGGCCCAGGCCGGTGCCGAGGAACACGTCCTGCACGTCGCGCCGGCGCACCGGCTGGTTGTTGATGTAGTAGCTCGACGTGCCGTCGCGCGTCAGCACGCGCTTGACGGCGATCTCGGTGAACTGGTTCCACTGGCCGCCGGCGCGCGCGGCGCTGTTGTCGAACACCAGTTCGACGCTGGCGCGGCTGGCGGGCTTGCGCTGGCCGGAACCATTGAAGATCACGTCCTGCATCGACTCGCCGCGCAGCTCGCTGGCCTTGCTCTCGCCGAGCACCCAGCGCACCGCGTCGATGATGTTGGACTTGCCGCAGCCGTTGGGCCCGACGACCCCGACGAGCTGGCCCGGCAACTGGAAGGTGGTCGGCTCGGCGAAGGACTTGAAACCGGAGAGCTTGATCGAGGTGAGGCGCATCGCGGAACCGTAGCCCTGAAACGCGCAACGCCGACGGGACCGTCGGCGTTGCCAAGTGTTTGATTTGTATGGGAAATCCCGCTGCCAAGCGGGGCAGCAAGGCGCGCGGATCATAGCACCCGCCCCCTCGTGCGGCGCCCCGCCCACGGCGCCCCACGCCGCCGCGGCGCGTGTGCATTACGCCCTGCGCCCAGGGCTGCCGGGCGCCGACAATTTGGCAACCCACGAGGGTCTCAACCCATGCCTGTCATCGCGATCGTCAACCCCAAGGGCGGCAGCGGCAAGAGCACGCTGGCCACGCACCTGGCCGGCCACGCCGCGAGCCGGGGCCTGCCCGTGATGCTGGGCGACGTCGATCGCCAGAAGTCCACATTGGTCTGGCTGCGCCGGCGTTCCGTCGAGCCGCTGGCGCGCAGGTCGGCGATCGTCAGCTGGGTGGTCGACGCCCAGCGCACGCTGCGCCCGCCCACCGGCGTGACGCATGTGGTGCTCGACACCCCGGGCGGACTGCACGGGCTGGAACTGGCCCGCGTGCTGATGAGTGCCGACGCGGTCCTGATGCCGGTGTGCGAGTCGGCCTTCGACCGCGACGCCGCCGCGCACTGCTGGGCCGAACTGTCCGCACACCCGCGCGTGGCCAGCGGCAAGTGCCGCGTGGCGGTGGTGGGCATGCGCATCGACGCCCGCACCCGTGCCGAGGCCACGCTGCGGGCCTGGGCCGACGTGATCGGCGCGCCCTTCCTCGGCGTGCTGCGCGACACCCAGGCCTATGTGCGCTGCATCGAACGCGGCCTGACGATCTTCGACCTGCAGCCCGGCAAGGTGCAGTCCGACCTGGACCAGTGGGCGCCGATCCTGGATTGGCTCGATCCGCTGTGGGTCAGCCAGGAGCTCGGCACACCGTCGCAGGCCAGCGCGCTCGAGCAGCCCGCGCCGCCGATGCCTGGCCCCGAAGTCCGGCGTGTCGTGCGCGCCCCCGGCGCGGCCCGTCCGGTCCTCGCCGACATGGCTGCCGCGCTGCGGCCGGTGGTGCGCGCGCAGCCCGAGCCGCGGCGCTGGTTCGGCGCCGCCTGGTGGCCCTGGGCACGCGCCTGAGTCACCACCCCGGGGCGGGATAATCCGCCCTTATGGTCAAGTCAGCCAAAGTCAAAGTCGGCGCGCGCGCCAAGCCCGCGACGCCCCCGTCCGCCCCGAGCCGCCAGCTCGACGTGTTCCCCAACCCGGCGCCCGAACGCGACTACGTGATCCGCTTCGAGGTGCCCGAGTTCACGTGCCTCTGCCCGCTGACCGGGCAGCCGGATTTCGCGCACTTCACGATCGAGTACATCGCCGACCGGCACTGCGTCGAAACCAAGAGCCTGAAGCAGTACTTCTGGAGCTACCGCAACGAGGGCGCGTTCCACGAGAAGGTGACCAACGCGATCCTGTCCGACCTGGTGGCCGCGATGCAGCCGCGCTTCGCGCGCATCCACGCCGACTGGTTCGTGCGCGGAGGCATCCGCACCTACGTCACCGCCGAGCACCGCGCCAAGGGCTGGAAGGCCTCGCCACGCGTCGAGTTGCCGGGCGGCGAGTGAACGCCCCGGCAAGTACCGAAGACGCGCCGCGCGTCGAGCGCCGGCCGTACCAGAAGTTCGACGTCGCGGTGCGGCCGAGCGCCATCGACGGCCATGGCGTGTTCGCGGCCGAATCGATCCCGGCGCTGGCCAAGATCGGCGAGATCCGCGGTGAGGCGATCAGCGTGGAGGACGCGCGCATCCGCGCGACGCGCCACGAACGCATCATGATCGTCGAGCTGTCGCGGCGGCGCGCGATCGACTTCTCGAAGTCCGCCGACCCGATGCGCTTCACCAACCACAGTTGCGCGCCCAACGCGCGCCTGTGCATCGACAACGGGCGGGTCGAGTTCTTCGCACTCCGCGTGATCGAGCCGGGCGAGGAGCTGACGGTGGACTACGGCCAGACCCACCACGCCGGGCGGCTGGCCTGCCAGTGCCGCGCGCCGGGCTGTCGCGGCGCGCTCTAGGAGGCGCAGCCTCCTAGAGCGCGAGCGCGCTGAATGCACGGCTCCCCCGAGCCCCCTCCGCGAAGGGGCTCCAGCCGGTTCGACGACACCACCCGAGCCCTCCTCCAGGAGGAAGGCTCCAGCAAGATTGGTCGAAGGCGTCTTGTCTGTCTGGCTGGAGCCTCCCTCTCGGAGGGAGGCTGGTGGGAGCCACCGAACATGCCGGAGCCCCCTCGCGGAGGGGGCTCGGGGGAGCCGTACGTTCGGCCCCGGGGGCATGAGGCTGCGCGGCAAAGCCGCGCAGCCTCATGCCCCCTATCATCGACCGCATGAATCCGCTGCTCGGGCGCCTGCATCCCTATCCCTTCGAGCGCTTGCGCAAGCTCACGGCCGACATCACGCCGTCGAAGGCGCACCGACCCATCTCGCTGGGCATCGGCGAGCCCAAGCATCCGACGCCGGCGCTGATCGAGGACGCGATCCGCGCGTCGCTGTCGGGGCTCTCGGCCTACCCGGCCACCGCCGGCGAACCGGCGCTGCGCGAGGCGTGCGCGGCCTGGGTGCAGCGCCGCTATGGCGTGGCACTCGACCCGGCGACCCAGGTGCTGCCGGTCAACGGCTCGCGCGAGGCGCTGTTCGCGCTGGCGCAGACAGTGGTCGACGCCTCGAAGCCAGGCGCCACCGTCGTCTGCCCGAATCCCTTCTATCAGATCTACGAAGGCGCGGCACTGCTGGCCGGCGCGCAGACCGCCTTCGCCAACAGCGACCCGGCGCGCAACTTCGCCCCGGACTGGTCGCAGATCGACGGCGCCACCTGGGCCCGCACGCAGCTGCTCTACGTCTGCTCACCCGGCAACCCGACCGGCGCCGTGCTGCCGCTGGCCGAATGGCGCACCCTGTTCGAGCTGTCGGACCGGCACGGCTTCGTGATCGCAAGCGACGAGTGCTACAGCGAGATCTACTTCCGCGAAGGCCCCGACGCGGCGCCGCTGGGCGCGCTGCAGGCGGCCACGGCGCTCGGGCGCGACCGCTTCGAGCGGCTGGTCGTGCTGACCAGCCTGTCCAAACGCAGCAACGTGCCGGGCATGCGCTCGGGCTTCGTCGCCGGCGACGCGGCGATCCTAAAGAACTTCCTGCTCTACCGCACCTACCACGGCAGCGCGATGAGCCTGGTGGTGCAGGCGGCCAGCATCGCGGCCTGGAACGACGAGGCCCATGTGGTGGCCAACCGCGCGCTGTACCGCGACAAGTTCGCGCGGGTCACGCCGATGCTGGCGCAGGTGCTGGACGTTGGCCTGCCCGATGCCAGCTTCTACCTTTGGGCGGCACTGCCCAACGGGGACGACATCGCCTTCGCGCGCGGACTGCTCGCTCAATACAATGTCGCGGTCCTGCCCGGCAGCCTGCTCGCGCGCGAGGCCCATGGCAGCAACCCTGGCACCGGCCGCATCCGCATGGCCCTGGTCGCCGGCACCGACGAGTGCGTCGAAGCCGCGCAACGCATCGTCGCCTACACGAAGAGTCACCCGACATGAGCCACGAACTGCAAACCACCATCGACGTCGCCTGGGACAACCGCGCCAAGCTCGACCCCACCAACTGCCCCGAGCTGAAGGCTGCGGTCGAGCAGGTGATCGCCGATCTGAACGCCGGCCGCATCCGCGTCGCCGAACGTCAGGGCGTGGGCCAGTGGACGGTGAACCAGTGGATCAAGAAGGCCGTGTTGCTGTCGTTCCGCCTGACCGAGAACAAGGTCATGCGCGCCGGCGACCTGGGCTTCTACGACAAGGTGCCGACCAAGTTCGCCCACCTCGACGAAGCCCAGTTGCGCGCCGCCGGGGTGCGCGTCGTGCCGCCCGCGGTGGCGCGGCGCGGCAGCTACATCGCCAAGGGGGCGGTGCTGATGCCCAGCTACGTGAACATCGGCGCCTATGTCGACGAGAACGCGATGGTCGACACCTGGGCCACCGTCGGCTCCTGCGCGCAGATCGGCAAGAACGTGCACCTGTCGGGCGGCGTGGGCATCGGCGGCGTGCTCGAGCCGCTGCAGGCCAACCCGACCATCATCGAGGACAACTGCTTCATCGGCGCCCGCTCGGAGATCGTCGAGGGCGTGATCGTCGAGGAGAACTCGGTGATCTCGATGGGCGTGTACATCGGCCAGAGCACCAAGATCTACGACCGCGCCACGGGCGAGGTGATCTATGGCCGGGTACCTGCGGGCTCGGTGGTGGTTTCCGGTAATTTGCCCGCCGCCGACGGCAGCCACTCGTTGTACTGTGCCGTGATCGTCAAGAAGGTCGACGCGGGCACGCGAGCCAAGACGAGCATCAACGAACTGCTACGGGCCTAGGAATCATGAGCAATGGCGGCGGGAACATGGAGCGCGTGCTCCGCCTGATGGCGGAGAAGAGCGCGTCGGACGTCTACCTTTCCGCCAACACGCCGATCCTGATCAAGATCAACGGGCAGATCCTGCAACTGTCGGACCAGCCGCTGTCGCACGCGCAGCCGCGCCAGTTGCTGGCCGAGCTGCTGACCCCGCAGCAGCTCGAGGAGCTCGACGACACCGGCGAACTGAACGTCGGCGTGGGCATCTCGAAGGTCGGCAGTTTCCGCCTGTCGGCCTTCCGCCAGCGCGGCTCGATCGCCGCGGTGTTCCGCTGCATCCCGTTCGTGATCCCCTCGCTCGACACGCTGGGCGTGCCCAAGATCCTGGCCGACCTGGTGCTCGAGAAGCGCGGCCTGATCCTGATGGTCGGCGCCACCGGCACCGGCAAGAGCACCACGCTGGCCTCGATGCTCGAGCACCGCAACCAGATCCTGACCGGCCACATCCTGACCATCGAGGACCCGATCGAGTTCCTGTTCACGAACAAGAAGTCGGTGGTCAACCAGCGCGAGGTCGGCCGCGACACGAACAGCCTGCAGATCGCGCTGAAGAACGCGCTGCGCCAGGCGCCGGACTGCATCCTGATCGGCGAGATCCGCGATCGCGAGACGATGACCTCGGCGATCTCGTATTCGCTGTCGGGCCACCTGGTGCTGGCCACGATGCACGCCAACAACAGCTACCACGCGCTGGGCCGGATCCTGTCGTTCTACACGCCCGAGTCGCGCCCCGCCCTGCTGTCGGACCTGGCCTCCGGCCTGCGTGCGATCGTGTCGCAGCGCCTCGTGCGCTCGGCCGCGGGCGGGCGCCGACCCGCCGCGGAAGTGCTGCTGAACACCAAGCTGGTGGCCGAGCTGATCGAGCAGAGCGACATCGGAGGCGTCAAGGAGGCCATGGAGAAATCCCTGGCCGAAGGCTCGCAGACCTTCGAGGAAGACCTGGCGCGCATGATCACCGAGGGTCAGATCACGCGCGAAGAGGGTCTTGCCTTCGCCGACTCGCCCACCAACCTGCTGTGGCGCCTGCAGAACGAAACCTCGCCGGTCTCGCGCCAGCCGCCCAAGCCCGAGGAGCCCGACCCCGCGAGCTTCTCGGAGATCATCCTCGACGTGCGGCCCGAGGAAAACAAGCTGCAAACCAACTTCGGTCGCCTGGTCTAAGCTTCGGGGCATGAATGCCGAGGCGCTGCGCCTGGCCGAGGCGCTGATCGCTCGGCCGTCCGTCACTCCCGAAGACGCGGGCTGCCAGGCCCTGATCGCCGAGCGTCTGGGCGCCATCGGTTTCGCCTGCGAGACCATCGTCTGCGGGCCTGACCACTTCCGCGTCAGCAACCTGTGGGCGATCCGCCGCGGCGTGCGGCCCGGCCCGACGCTGGCCTTCGCCGGCCACACCGACGTCGTGCCCACCGGCCCGCTGACACGTTGGACCAGCGACCCCTTCGTGCCCACGCACCGCGGCGGCAAGCTCTACGGCCGCGGTGCCGCCGACATGAAGAGTTCGATCGCCGCGATGGTCGTCGCCGCCGAGGGCTTCGTCGCCGCACAGCCGCGCCACGCGGGCGCGATCGCGTTCATGGTCACGAGCGACGAGGAAGGCCCGTCGGTCGACGGCACCGTGCGCCTGGTCGACATGCTCAAGGCGCGCGGCGAACGGCTGGACATGTGCATCGTCGGCGAGCCGACCTCGGTCGACACGCTCGGCGACATGGTGAAGAACGGGCGCCGCGGCACCTTGTCGGCGCGTCTGGTGGTCCGGGGCATCCAGGGCCACGTGGCCTACCCGCAACTCGCACGCAACCCGATCCATCAGGTGGCGCCGGCGCTAGCCGAGCTCGCCGCCACCGAGTGGGATCGCGGCAACGCACACTTCCCGCCCACCACCTTCCAGGTCTCGAACTTCAATGCCGGCACCGGCGCGGGCAACGTGATCCCGGGCGAGGCGGTGATCGACTTCAACTTCCGCTTCTCGACCGAGAGCACGGCCGAGGGCCTGAAGCAGCACACGCACGCGCTGCTCGACCGCCACGGCCTCGAGTACACGCTGGCGTGGACGCTCGGCGGCGAGCCGTTCCTGACGACGCCCGGGTCCTTGACCGCGGCGGTCAGCGCCGCGATCGAAGCCGAGTGCGGTGTCAAGACGCAGTTGTCGACCACCGGCGGGACCTCCGACGGACGCTTCATTGCGACGATCTGCCCGCAGGTCATCGAGCTCGGCCCGCGCAACGCGAGCATCCACAAGATCGACGAGCATGTGGAGGCGGCCGACGTGGACCGGCTGGCCAGCGTGTACCGGCGGGTGATGGAGAATCTGTTGTCGTGACGCTCATGGACGCCGTGGAACAAGCCAGCGCCCGCCTGACCCAGGCGGGCGTTTGCTTTGGCCATGGCACGGACAACCCGTTCGACGAAGCGGTGTGGCTGGTGCTGTGGAGCCTGAACCTGCCGCTGGATGACCTGGCCGGCGTGGCGTCTCGCGGCCTGAGTGCCAGTGAGCTTGCGCGAATCGACGCGCTGGTGGATGAGCGCATCGCCACGCGCAAGCCGGCGGCGTACCTGACCAAGGAAGCGTGGCTGCAGGGCGTGCCCTTCACGGTCGACGAACGCACGATCGTGCCGCGCTCGCTGATTGCCGAGTTGATCGCCGACGGCACGCTCGATGCGTGGCTGACGGATCGCACTCGCGCGGTGCTCGACCTGTGTACCGGCAATGGCAGCCTCGCGGTCCTGGCGGCGCTGGCCTGGCCCGAGGTCGTCGTCGACGCCGCGGACCTGTCCGCCGATGCGCTCGCGGTCGCGCGCCTGAACCTCGAGCGCCATGGGCTGGCGGATCGCATCACGCTGCGCCAGGGCGACGGCCTGGCCGCCGTGGGTGACCGGCGCTACGACCTGATCCTGTGCAACCCGCCGTATGTGAACAGCGCCTCGATGGCCGCGCTGCCGCCCGAGTACCGCGCCGAGCCCGGCATCGCGCTGGCCGGCGGCGACGACGGCATGGACTTCGTGCGTCCGCTGCTCGCGCAGGCCGGCGCCCACCTGGCCGACGGCGGCGTGCTGGTGCTCGAGATCGGTCACGAGGCCGCGCACTTCGAGGCGGCGTTTCCCGCGCTCGAGTTCGCGTACCTGCCGACCAGCGGCAGTGACGATCAGGTCGTGCTGATCGAGAAGGCTGCGCTCGCCCGATGATCACCGTCCGCAACGTCGTCCTGCGCCGCGGCGCCAAGGTCGTGCTCGACGGCGCGAGCTTCACGCTCAACCCGGGCGAGAAGGCGGGCCTGGTCGGACGCAACGGCGCCGGCAAGTCGAGCCTGTTTGCGCTGCTCACCGACCGGCTGCATGCCGACCGCGGCGACGTCGACCTGCCGCCCAAGTGGCGCATCGGCGAAGTCGCGCAGCACATGCCCGAGACCGACCAGGGCGCCACCGACTTCGTGCTCGACGGCGACCTGCCGCTGGTGGCCGCGAAAGCCGAGCTCGCGGCCGCCGACGCAGCGCACGACGGCGAGGCGATGGCGCACGCGCATGTCTCGCTCGAGGAGGCCGGCGCCTTCGACGCGCGCGCGCGCGCGCAGGCCCTGCTGCTTGGCCTGGGCTTCAAGACGACACAGCTCGACGCGCCGGTCAACAGCTTCTCCGGCGGCTGGCGCATGCGCCTGCAGCTCGCGCGCGCGCTGATGTGCCCGGCCGACCTGCTGCTGCTCGACGAGCCCACCAACCACCTCGACCTCGACGCGCTGGTCTGGCTCGAGGCCTGGCTGCAGCGCTTCGCCGGCACGTTGGTGATCATCAGCCACGACCGCGAGTTTCTCGATGCGGTGACCCGGATCACGCTGCACGTCGATCGCCAGACCGTGACGCGCTATGGCGCCAACTACTCGGGCTTCGAGGAGATGCGCGCCGAGCGCATGGCGCAGCAGCAGCAGGCCGTCGCGAAGCAGCAGGAGCGCATCGCCCACCTGCAGCGCTTCATCGACCGCTTCAAGGCCAAGGCCAGCAAGGCCAAACAGGCGCAAAGCCGCGTCAAGGCGCTGGCTCGAATGGAAAAGCTCGCGCCAGTCCTCACCGAGAGCGAGTTCGACTTCGAGTTCCGCGAGCCGGCCAACCTGCCGAACCCGATGCTCGCCTTCCGCGACGTGGCCTGCGGCTATGGCAGCACGGTGATCGTGCGCGACATCGACAAGACGGTGCTCGCCGGCCAGCGCATCGGCATTCTCGGCGCCAACGGCCAGGGCAAGTCGACGCTGGTCAAGACGATCTCGCGTGCGCTGCCGGCGCTCGGCGGCACGATCACCGAAGGCAAGGGCCTGGCCATCGGCTACTTCGCGCAGCAGGAGATGGACCTGCTGACCGAGGACGACACGCCGCTGCAGCGCATGGTGCGGCTGGCGCGCGAGGTGTCACCCAACGCGCGTGAGCAGGAGCTGCGCAACTTCCTCGGCCAGTTCAATTTCGGCGGTGACATGGTGCATCAGACCGTGGGCACGCTGTCCGGCGGCGAGCGCGCGCGCCTGGTGCTCGCCACCATCGTCTGGCAGCGTCCCAACCTGCTGCTGCTCGACGAACCGACCAACCACCTCGACCTCGCGACGCGCGAGGCGCTGTCGATCGCGCTCAACGAGTTCGAGGGCACGGTGATGCTGGTCAGCCACGACCGCGCACTGCTGCGCGAGGTGTGCGACGAGTTCTGGCTGGTCGCGCAAGGCCATGTATTGCCCTTCGATGGCGACCTCGACGACTACCAGCGCTGGCTGCTCGACGTGTCGCGCGCCGCCCAGCGCGGCACGGCCCCGCCGCCGCTGCCGTCGCTGCTGCCCACGCCCGTCGAAGCGCCGAAGGCCGCTTCACCCCCGCCGGCCAAACCGCCCGCACCGGTGGCGCGCGACGACCGCAAGGCCAAGGCGCAGGTGCGCAGCAAGCTGGCGGATGCGACGCGGCCGCTGCGCAACGAGCTGGCCGGGATCGACAAGCGGCTCGAGTCGCTCGCGGCAGAGAAGAACGCGGCCGAAGCCGCGCTGGCGACCGGCGCGCTGGCCCCGGCCGAGATCGCCGACCATGGCCGGCGCCTGAACCACGTCGCAGCCGAGATCGCGATGCTGGAAGAGCGCTGGCTCGAGCTGCACACGCAGCTCGAGGCCCTGCAAACCGCCGCATCCTGAGCCGAGCCCGGACACGGCGGCCCTCACCGCTCAGCGGCTCCAGGGGTCGGGGTGGTTCGGGTACGGATCGCGATGGTTCGGAATGCCGTCGCGGTCACGGTCATGGCCCCCGCCTTGGTACTGGTACGGCGGGTTGTAGTGACGGTCCTGCCGGTTCGGAATGCCGTCGCCGTCCACGTCCCAGCGCGGGTTGTAGAGGCGGTCGCGATGGTTCGGGATGCCGTCGCCGTCACGGTCGCGACGCGTCGGCTCGCGGTAGCGCACGGGCATGGAGGCGGGGTGTGCGATGAACGCGGGGGCCGGCCGCACCAGCACCGGGACCGGCGACCCGTAGACGGGCACATGGTCCGGGCTGCCGATGGTCACCGACCACTGCACGTCGGCGTGGTCGCGGGCCTGGGCCAGGCCGGCGCCCAACGCGCCGGCCGCGGCAACGAGTACGAGGATCAGTGGCTTCTTGCTTCGCATGGCGTGAGCTCCTTGGTCTGCCTTGCGGACGTCGAGGATCGGCGTCCCGCACGCCAGCAACGGGCCGGTGCGAGCCACGGACCACGCAGGGATGTGAGGCGCAGGTAAAGCTGCGTGAAGCACAGGGTCAATCGGCAATTCAATTGCCCGCAATTGAATTGTGAGCTACATTCTTGCCATGTCATCGCGCACCACCGATCCCCGCTGGCTGCAGCTGGACCATCAGCTCTGCTTCGCGCTGTACTCGTCGTCGCTGGCGATGACCAAGCTCTACAAGCCGCTGCTCGACCCGCTGGGCCTGACCTACCCGCAGTACCTCGCGATGCTGGTACTTTGGGAGAGCGACGGCGCCACCGTCTCGCAGCTCGGCGAACGCCTGATGCTCGACTCGGGCACGTTGACTCCGCTGCTCAAGCGACTCGAGGCCGCCGGCCTGGTGCAACGCCTGCGCGACAGCGCCGACGAGCGGCGCGTGCGGGT
>DATLIE010000337.1:0-6052 GCA_035539635.1 Burkholderiaceae bacterium | reverse complement strand
CCGCGAGACCTACGTCCTGCGCCTCGCGGACACCTGCCTGATCTGGTCGCACCGCCTGTCGGAGTGGTGCGGCCACGCGCCGGTGCTGGAGGAGGACATCGCGCTGGCCAACACCGCGCTCGACCTGCTGGGCCAGGCGCGCGCATTGCTGTCGCTGGTCGGCGACGAGGACCGTCTCGCCTACCTGCGCGACGAGCGCGAGTTCGTCAACGTCACGCTCGCCGAGCTGCCCCGGGGAGACTTCGCCTTCACCGTGCTGCGCAACTTCCTGCTCTCGTCTTGGGCCTTGCTGATGTGGCAGCACCTGATCGCGTCGCGCGACGCGGACCTGGCGGCGATTGCCGGAAAGGCAGTCAAGGAGGCGCGCTACCACCGCGAGCATGCCGCCGACTGGGTGATTCGCCTGGGCGATGGCACCGAGGAGTCGTCGCAACGCATGCAGGCCGCGCTCGAGCGTGCCTGGCCGTACACGAACGAGCTGTTCGACGCGGACGAGGTGGACCGCGCCGCTTCCGAATCGGGCCTCGGCCCGGCGTGGAGCGCGCTGCGCGAGGCCTGGCTCGCCGACGTGGAGGCGGTGCTGGCCGAAGCCACGCTGCCGTTGCCGCCGAAAAGCGGATTCCACGGCGACGGCAAGCGCGGCCGCCACAGCGAGCACATGGGCCACCTGCTGGCCGAGATGCAGGTGCTGCAGCGTGCGTACCCCGGAGGCGTGTGGTGAGCGACGTGGGCACGCTGTCGCGTACCGACGCCGCCTGGCGCGCGCTCGCCGACGTGCCCGACCCCGAGCTGCCCGCGTTGTCGGTGGTCGATCTGGGCATCGTGCGCGGTGTCGCTGAACTCGACGACGGCACGCTCGAGGTGACGCTGACGCCCACCTACAGCGGCTGCCCGGCCACCGAGGTGATCGAGGCCTCCGTGCTCGCTGCGCTGGCGACGATCGGTCCGGCGCGTGCGCGCACGCAGCTCGCGCCGGCCTGGACAACCGACTGGATCAGCGACGAAGGACAGCGCAAGCTGCGCGAGTACGGCATCGCGCCGCCGGGCCGGTGTGCCGACGCGAGCCCGGTCCGCATCGTGCGCCGCATCGCTTGCCCGCGCTGCGGCAGCATGCACACCGAGCGCCTGTCGGCCTTCGGCGCCACCGCGTGCAAGTCGCTTTATCGCTGCCTCGATTGCCGCGAACCGTTCGAGCACTTCAAGCCGATATGAGTGCTTCGACGCTGTTCCATCCGCTGCGCGTGAGGGCCATCGAACCCGACACCGACGAGGCGGTCATCGTGTCCTTCGATGTGCCACCCGACCTGCAGCATGTCTTCGCGTTCAACCAGGGCCAGTACCTGACGCTGCGCACCGAGGTCGGCGGCGAGGACCTGCGACGCTCGTACTCCATCTGCGCCGGCATCGACGACGGCGAGCTGCGCGTCGGTGTGCGCAAGGTGGCGGGCGGCCGCTTCTCCAACTGGATCAACCAGCGCCTGAAACCCGGCGACGCGGTGCAGGTGATGCCGCCGCAGGGCCGCTTCTTCGTGCCGTTGGACCCGGCGTCGCGCCGCCACTACCTCGGCGTGGCCGGCGGCAGCGGCATCACGCCGATCCTGTCGATCATGAAGACCGTGCTCGCGCGCGAGCCGCACGCGCGCTTCACGCTGATCTACGCCAACCGGGCGCCCAAGTCCACGATGTTCAAGGAGGAGATCGAGGACCTGAAGAACCGCCACATGGCGCGCCTGGTGCTGCACCACGTGTTCAGCGGCGAGGCGACCGAACTGCCGCTGCACTCGGGCGTGATGGACCGCGCCAAGGTGGGCGAGTTTCTCGGTCGCCTGGTGGATGCGAAGGCCGTCGACCACGCCTTCGTCTGCGGCCCGTACCAGATGAACGACGAGGCCGAGGCCGCGCTGCTGGCGGCCGGCGTGCCCGAGGAGCGCATCCACATCGAGCGCTTCGGCGTCGCGCCGAGCGCATCGGCCAGCGGCGACGCCGGCGGCGCGGTCGAGCACGAGGTCCAGCCGGGCGACGCCGAGCGTGCGCGCATCACGATCGTGCGCGACGGCCTTCGGCGCGAGTTCGATTTCAGCCAGGACGATCCGAGCATCCTCGACGCGGCCGCGTCGGCCGGCCTCGAGGTGCCGTTCTCTTGTACCTCGGGTGTGTGCGGCACCTGCCGCGCCAAGCTGGTCGAAGGTCAGGTGCGCATGACGCGCAACTTCGCGCTCGACAAGGCCGACCTGGCGGCCGGCTTCGTGCTGACCTGTCAGTCGCACCCGCTGACCGAGCGCGTGGTGCTCTCGTTCGACGACCGCTGAGCATGGACGGCCCCCTGGCTCACGTCGTTCGTGACCCCCCGAGGGGGCGCTCAGCGCCCTTGGGGCGGCCCGGCGAGCGCTGAGATGGCCCGCACCCGCGCCGCCACCTACGACGACCAGCGCGAGCTGATCCTGGCGCGGGCGGCCGAACTCTTCGCGCGTCGCGGCTACTCGGCCGCGACGATGAACGACGTGGCGGCCGCCTGCGCGGTCAGCAAGGCCACGCTTTACCACTACGTGCGCGACAAGACAGCGCTGCTGGCACGCATCGCGCTCGCGCATGTCGAGCGCCTCGAGGCCGTGGTGGCCGAGGTGCGCTCGCGGCGCCTGGCGCCCGACGCCGAACTGCGCGCGCTGATCGAGGCCTTCATGGCCGTGTATGCCGAGGCCCAGCACGAACACCGCGTGCTGACCGAGGACGTGAAGTTCCTCGACGACGCCGAGCGCCACGAGGTCGTCGCCGCCGAGAAGCGCGTCGTGGCCGCATTCGCCGCCACCATCTCGCGCGTACGCCCCGAACTCAAGTCGCGCGCCACGCCGCTGGCGATGCTGCTGTTCGGCATGATCAACTGGACCTTCACCTGGCTCAAGCCCGGCGGTGCGCTCACGCACGCCGACCTGGCGCCGATGGTGGTGCAGCTGTTCTTCGGCGGGCTGCCGGCGGTGCGGGTGCCTGCGCCGCGGCGAAGCGCGCGCGGTCCCGTGCCCGCCTGACGCGGGCGCCCCGCGCCGGCTCAGGTTGCGCCGTCGCGGGCGGGCGCCGGGTGCTCGGCGCCGGCGCGCGAAACCCAGGCCGCCAGGTCGGTCGTCAGGTGGCGCACGCGGTCGGCCAGGTGCAGGGCGATGTTGCGCAGCAGTTTCGACGCCAGCGCGGGGTGCGAGGCCATCAGCCGGTCGAACGAATCGACCGGCAGGCACAGGGCGCTGACGGCCGACTCGGCCACTGCATCGGCGGAGCGCCGCTCGCGTCCCAGCACCGCCATTTCGCCGATCGTCACGCCGGGCGCGAACGACGCGAGGCGCCGGTTCGTGCCCGGCAGCCGCAGGCCGATGTCGCCCTTCAGGCTGATGTACAGCGCGTCGCCCGGATCGCCGGCGCGAAACAGCCACTGGCCCTGCTCGAACTCGCAAGGGCTCATCTCGGCCTGCAGCAGCGCCAGTTCGTCGTGCGACAGCTCGCGGGCGATCATCGTGTCGGCGAGCTGCAGCGGGGCGTCGGTCGCGCGTTCGACCTGCAGGCGCCCCAGCAGGTCGTCTTCGGCGTTTTCGAGCGCCAGGTCGGTGTTGGCCGCGAAGTGCAGCGTCTGCGGGCCTGGCGCGCCGGCGACGGACTCCAGGAGCAGGCGGCGCGCGTCGTGGGCCGTCCACTCGGCGAACACGAGCCGCTTGCCCTGTCGATGCCACTCCTCGGCCACCTCGCACAGGATGCGCGCCCCGGTCACGTCGACCTCGCCGACCTGGTGCATGTCCAGGATCGCCGTGTCCATCTCCGACGACAGCGCGTGCAGGCGCTCGCGCAGCGCGTCGGCCGTGCCGAAGAACAGGGCGCCCTGCAGCTCGAGCACGGCGATGCCGCGGCCCTCACGGGCGAGGGTCTCGGTCTGGTTCGACGGGCGGCTCTTCAGCGAGCGCCGCGTGTCGCCGTGCCAGACCCGGCGCACCACGTCGCGCATGTTCGCGCGCACGAACAGCAGCACCGAGATCGTGGCCCCGATCAGCACCGCGTGGCCGAGGCCGAACAGCAGCGCGCTCAACCCGACCGCGACCGTCACGACCCAGTTCCAGGCCAGGTGATGGCGCCGGCGCGGCCCCGCGTGCGCGGCGCGCTGATGGCGCCGGCGCCACGCGTGCAGCGGCACCTGCCACAGCGTGGGCGACATCATCGACACGCCCAGGTAGATCAGCACGCCACCGACGCCGGCGATGGGCAGTGCCTCGAACACGGCGGGCACGAGCAGGAGCAGCGTCAGCAGCGCGGCGGCGTAGGCGAGCACGATGTGCCGGTCGCCGGGGCGCTGCCGCACCAGGCCCACCGAGGCCGGCACCGACGGCGATGCGGGCAGGCCGCCCACCGCGGCCGAGGCCAGGTTGGCCAGGCCCTGCGCGACCAGCTCGCGGTTGGCGTTGCGCGAGCGGCGCAGCCGGCCGTCGATGATCGAGGCCGCCAGCAGCGCGTCGAGCGTCACGATCAGCGAGGCCGTCAACGCGAAGATGCCCAGCAGGGCCCACACCGCCGGCTGGGCCAGCAGCTGCGGCAGCCGGGCGGCGGCGTCGATGCCGCCGAACCATTGCGCCGGCAGCGCCGGCACGCCGACCGCCGGACCCAGCAGGTGGCCCTGGCCCAGCCACTGCAGCGCGAGCTGCAGCAAGGTGGCCACCGCCAGGCCGAGCAGCACGCTCGGCAGCCGCGACGGCCGGTGCGCGGCCCACCATGTGAGGCCGAGCGCGGTCAGTCCCACCAGCAGCGCGCCCGGGCGCAGCGCACCGCCGACGGAGCCGAAGGCGCCGCCGAGCAGCGCCGGCGTGGCGCCGGCCACGAGCAGCAACCCGATGCCCGTCGACAGTCCGTCGTGCACCGGATAGGGCGTGAACTTGACGATGGCGCCCAGGCGCAGCAGGCCGAACAGCACCACCAGCACGCCGGTGCTGGCGATGGCCAGCGCCACGAGCAGCAGGACCTGCCAGCCTGCCTCGGTGCCACTGCCTTGCACATGCGGCAGCAAGGCCGCCACGAGGCCGGCGGTCAGCAGCGCGAGCGCGGCGCCGGCGTCGTCGGCGAGCCGGCCGGCGCCGAAGGCCGATGACGCGATGCTGCCGGCGGCGGCGCCGAGCAGGGCCAGCCCCATCGCCACCGGCCCGAACGCGCCGCCCAGCGCGGCGAAGGCGATCAGGCCATACGCCGCGTTTTCGGGGGCATGCGTGGCTGCGCTGGCAATGGCCGCGGCGGCGCTCGAACCTGCCTGCCGCAACCGGGCTGCTCCGGTAGGGGCCGGCGCTGAATTCATCGCGTGGGGTACCTTCGGCTGAGCCAGTCCCCGACGCAGTCGGGTCGCGCCGATCATAGTGGCGACGCGCCGCGTCGCCGTTGAGTACGCTCAGTTCAGCCGGCCCGGCGCCCCGAGCGGGCGTCGGAGGTCAGCGCTTGTCCGGCTTCGTGACGAACCAGGAGTCGCTCGCCTGGCGCTGCCAGTCGGCCAGCTGCTTTTCGGCGTCGTCCTTGGCGATGCCGTAGCGCTCCTGGATCTTGCCGGCGAGCTGGTCTCGGCGGCCGGCGACGACGTCGATGTCGTCGTCGGTCAGCTTGCCCCATTGCTCCTTGGCCTTGCCGGAGACCTGCTTCCAGTTGCCTTCGATGCGATCCCAGTTCATGTGCGTGTCCTT
The DNA here is from genome assembly GCA_035539635.1 of Burkholderiaceae bacterium. Taxonomy (GTDB): domain Bacteria; phylum Pseudomonadota; class Gammaproteobacteria; order Burkholderiales; family Burkholderiaceae_C; genus CADEEN01. Next base: position 362 of record DATLIE010000337.1, on the reverse strand, counting down.
CGAGAGTGGATTGAGTTCGAAAGCAGGGCGATGTGCCCCGCTCACGAGCGGACGGCGATCTCGTTCTTGACCGCCTTCACGCCGTTGACCTTCCAGGTCAGGGACTCGGCAGTGCTGCGTTCGGTGTTGTTCTTCGCGAAGCCCGAGAGCATCACGGTGCCGTTGAGCGTCTCGACCTTGATGCTGGCGGCGTCGACGTCCTTGTTGTCGACGAAGCGCGCCTTGACGGCGGTGGTGATCGCCGCATCATCGACGTAGGCGCCCACGGTCTCCTGGCCGCGCGTGACGGCGCAGCCCGCGGAAACGAGAAGGATGCAGGTGGTGGCGGCGATGGCCAGGGTGGTGCGGGTGTTCATGTGGAA
>DATLIE010000336.1:0-4093 GCA_035539635.1 Burkholderiaceae bacterium | reverse complement strand
GACCGCCACCTCGGCCGCTACATCGCCGAGCACACCGGCGCCGACATGCTGATGTGGAACGGCGAGTGCATCGTGCACGACGAGTTCAAGGGCCTGGAGCTCGAGCTGATGAAGCGCGAACACCCCGATGCCCTGGTGCTGGTGCACCCCGAATCGCCCAAGCGTGTGGTGGAGCTGGCCGACGTCGTCGGCTCGACCTCGCAGCTGCTCAATGCCGTGGTGCAGAGCGACCGCCAGGAGTTCATCGTCGCCACCGACAACGGCATCCTGCACCGCATGCGCCAGATGGCGCCCGGCAAGACGCTGCTGGAGGCGCCCACCGCCGGCAACAGCGCGACCTGCAAGAGCTGCGCGCACTGCCCGTGGATGGCGATGAATGCGCTGCAGGGCGTGGTCGACTGCCTGGAGCGCGGCACCGGCGAGATCCTGGTGGCCGAGCCGACGCGCGGCCGCGCGCTCGGCTGCATCGAGCGCATGCTCGACTTCGTGAAGGCGCATCCGCAGAGCATCGCGACGCCGGCACGCGGCTTCGTGCCGAACATCGGCGCGGCCTGAGCGCGGGGAGCGGGCCATGAGGTTCGACCGCAACGAGACGCTGTCGGAGGCGCGCGAGCGCAACGTGCGCGACGCGCTGTTCGAGGACCTGGGCCGCTCCGACTGGACCGGGCGGCTGGTGCCCGAGGGCCGCCGGGTGCGTGCGCGCGTCGTGGTGCGCGAAGAGGCCGTGCTGTGCGGCCGCGAGTGGTTCGAAAGCTGCCTGCTGTCGCTCGATCCCGACGCCTCGATGCACTGGCGCCACGACGAGGGCGCCCGCATGATGCCGGGCGACACGGTCTGCGAGATGGAGGCCAACGGCCGCGCGTTGCTGGCCGCCGAGCGGCCGGCGCTCAACTTCCTGCAGCTGCTGTCGGCCACCGCGACGCTGGCGCGCCGCTACGTCGACGCGATCTCCGGCGCCTCGCCCAATCCGCGCGGCTGCGCGATCCTCGACACCCGCAAGACGCTGCCCGGCCTGCGCCAGGCGCAGAAGTACGCGGTGCGCGTGGGCGGCGGCAAGAACCAGCGTTTGGCGCTGTGGGACGGCATCCTGATCAAGGAGAACCACATCGCGGCGGCCGGCGGCATTCCCGCGGTGCTGGCAGCGGCGCGCGCGCTGCGCGCCGGGGTCGACATCCAGATCGAGGTCGAGTCGATCGAGCAGTTGCGCGAGGCGCTCGAGCACGGCGCGAAGAGCGTGCTGCTCGACAACTTCGACCTCGACGCCATGCGCGAGGCGGTGGCGGTGAACGCCGGTCGCGCGCTGCTGGAGGTGTCGGGCGGCGTCAGCCTGGAGAGCGTGCGCGAGATCGCCGCCACCGGCGTCGACCGCGTCTCGATCGGCCGGCTCACGAAGGACGTGAGCGCCGTCGACTTCTCGATGCGGGTGCTCGGGCCGGGCTGAGCCTCGGCACGGCCGCGCTTCGGTGCGGTTCGATCGGGCCAACTGCGCCGGCAAGCCGGCTCATTTCCCGCCACCCGCGCGCGGCGGCGCGGCGACACTGCCGCGCAGGGGTGCCTGCCATGACGACCGATTTCAGCTCGATCCACAACCACTACGAACGCGCCGTGTTCAACGCGGTGCTCGAGACCCGCGCCCGGTACCCGCAGATCGCGGAATCGCTGCTGCCCGACGTGGCCTGCGTCGCGCTGAACCGCCTGCCCTCGCGCTACATCCGACACACGGTGGACCTGGTCTTCTACCAGACCGAGAAGGAACGCCTCGAGGCCGACCGCCTGGTGAACGACGCGGTGGGATTCGCGTTCGAGTTCGTGCAGGCGCGGGTGGCGATGCGGGCGCGCTGAGGGGCAGCGTCTCCTTCGCTTTCGTCCTGGCGAAGTGCCCGCTAGGCCGGGTCTGCGACTTTCCACGTCCGGACGCTCGCCGATTCCTACGGGGTCGCGGCCTTTGAATCGTCCCCGGCTTGAAGCATCGCGCGGGCGTGAGCCGGCCAGGCTCAGGCTTCGCGGATGCCAGCGCCGGTGCGAGAGACGATGCGATCGCTGGAGCGACACGCCGGTGCCTCATGCCACTGCCACTGCCGGCGTCGAGCGCTCGATGGAGAAACGTCGGCGTCATCTCGTGGCGGACCTCCACCGTGTCCGAAAAGGCGCGCCCGGGCAGGCCGCAGCGCGCCTTGCGAGGCGCCGAGGAACGCAGGGCCCTTGGCCGCGCGCGTCAGCGCGCTTCGTCGACTGACTCGGCGAAGCCTGTTCGAGTGGAGTGAACGCAGTGAACGTAGCGAGTTGCGCGACGGGCCACGGGTCCGAGTACCGCAGGGGAGTCGGTGCGCAGCGCCGACCGCCTCGCTGAAGCGCTGCGGACTGCCCGGGCGCGCCTTTGCCGCTCGCCCTTCGCCCCGAGCCGTGAGAGTTGTGCCGCTGGCCGTAAAGGCCGTGCTGCCTACGCGACGACGCCCCATTGCGTGGCGCTGTCCACGAGCCAGCCTGCCTCTTCCTGCGAGCCTCAGCCCCGCGTCCGCTTCACCTTGCGCGACAGGATCGTGGGGAAGCTCACCGGCAACGCCTCCGGATAGTCGCGGCTGTAGTGCAGCCCGCGGCTCTCGTGGCGGCTCAGCGCCGAGCGCACGATCAGCTCGGCGCAGTCGACCAGGTTGCGCAGTTCCAGCAGGTCGCGGCTGACGCGGAAGTTGGCGTAGTAGTCGTCGATCTCGCTGCGCAGCAGCTTGATGCGGTGCAGCGCCCGCTCCAGCCGCTTGGTCGTGCGGACGATGCCGACGTAGTTCCACATCACCAGGCGCAGCTCGTCCCAGTTGTGCGAGATGACGACCTGCTCGTCGGCATTCTCGACCTGGCTCTCGTCCCACGCCGGCAGCGCCGGCGCGGCCGCGCGCGGCTGCGCCAGGATGTGCTCGGCGCAGCTGCGGCCCAGCACCACGCACTCCAGCAGCGAGTTGCTCGCGAGCCGGTTGGCGCCGTGCAGGCCGGTGTAGGTCGTCTCGCCCACGGCGTACAGGCCGGGCACGTCGCTGCGACCGTCGAGGTCGGTCACCACGCCACCGCAGGTGTAGTGCGCGGCCGGCACCACCGGGATCGGCTCGCGCGCGATGTCGATGCCGAGCGCGAGGCAGCGCGCGTGGATGGTCGGGAAGTGTTCCTTGAGGAAGGTCTCGCCGAGATGGCGGGCGTCGAGCCAGACGTGGTCGAGGCCGTGCTTCTTCATCTCGAAGTCGATCGCGCGCGCGACGATGTCGCGCGGCGCCAGCTCCAGCCGCGGATCGTGCGCCGCCATGAAGCGCCCGCCGTCGCCGTCGACGTTCGGCAGGCGCAACTGGGCGCCTTCGCCGCGCAGCGCCTCGGTGATGAGGAAGCTGCGCTCCTCCGGGTGGTAGAGGCAGGTCGGATGGAACTGGATGAACTCCATGTTGCCCACCCGGCAGCCGCCGCGCCACGCCATGGCGATGCCGTCGCCAGTGGCAGTGTCGGGGTTGCTCGTGTAGCGGTAGACCTTGCCCACGCCGCCGGTGGCCAGCACCACCGCGGCGGCCGGCAGGGTCTCGACGCGCTGGCGGTCGATGTCGAGCGCGTAGACGCCCCAGCAGCGGCCAGGGGCGTCGCCGCCCAGGTGGCGCGAGGTGATCAGGTCGACCGCCATCCAGCGCTCCAGCAGCCGGATGTTCGGATGGCGCCGCACCTCGTCGAGCAGCACGTCGTGGATCGCCTTGCCGGTGGCGTCGGCCGCATGGGCGATGCGGCGCACCGCATGGCCGCCCTCGCGCGTGAGGTGCAGGCCGAGCGGGCCCTCGGGGTCGGGCGAGAACGGCACGCCGCGCTGCACGAGCCACTCGACGGCCTCGGCGCTGTGGCGCGCGATGAAGCGCGCGGTGTGCTCGTCGACCAGGCCGGCGCCGGCGTCCTGCGTGTCGCGCACATGGCTCTCGATGCTGTCGTCGCTGCCCAGCACGCCGACGATGCCGCCCTGCGCCCAGGCGGTGGCCGCCTCGTCCAGGTTGCGCTTCGCGAGCACGACGACCGGGTGATGCGGCGCCAGGTGCAGCGCGACGGTAAGGCCGGCAAGGCCGGCGCCGAGCACCAC
>DATLIE010000335.1:0-6528 GCA_035539635.1 Burkholderiaceae bacterium | reverse complement strand
TCGGCGCCACCGACGCCGAGCGCGACCGCCTCGAAGGTGGTGAAGTCCTGCCAGTTCTGGCCGCCATGCGCCACCGGCGTCACGCCGGCCTTCCTTAGCGCCTCGGCGGCGACGAAGAACTCGTCCCAGTTGGTCGGCAGCTTGGCGCCGGCCTTCTGGAATGCCGCCGGGCTGGCCCACAGCCAGTTGACGCGGTGCACGTTGACCGGCACCGCGATGTAGTTGCCCTTGTACTTCATGGCGTCGGAGACGACCTTGGGCAGTACCTCGTCCCACTTCTCGGCCTTGGCCGTGGCGTCCAGATTGGCGAGCACGCCTTCCTTGGCCCACTCCTGCAGCGACGGGCCCTTGATCTGCGCTGCGGCCGGCGCGTTGCCCGACACCACGCGCGACTTCAGCACCGTCATCGCCGCGTCGCCGCCGCCGCCGGCGACCGCGAAGTCCTTCCAGGTGTGGCCCTTGGCCTGCATGCTGGACTTCAGCGCCGCGGCGGCCTTGGCCTCGCCGCCGCTGGTCCACCAGTGCAGGACCTCGACCTCGCCGGCGTGGGCGGCGGTGGCGAGCGCGGCCGCGGCGGCCAGCAGGCTGAGATGGGCGATCGGGCGGGCGGTCATGGTCTGCTCCTCGGTGAGTCGCGGCGCCACGTCGACGCCGCTCGGCCGCGCTGACTGTGCAATCGCGTCCTGGCTGCGGCAATCCGCGTAAGCCCGGTCGTTGTGACCGGTCGTGAGCGCCGCGCCGCCGCCCCGGTTCTCAGCCGCGGCCGTTCCAGCGCAGCGCGAGGATCGTCAGGTCGTCGGCCGCCGCGGCGGCCCCGACGAAAGCGACAACGTCCTCGTGCAGCGCCTGCACGAGGGCCTGCGGCGCGGCATCGCCTGCGTGCTGCGCACTCAGCACCTCGTGCAGCCGCTGGTTGCCGTAGAGGGCGCCGGCGGCGTCCTGTGCTTCGTTGATGCCGTCGGTGATCAGGCACAGGGTATCGCCGCGAGCCAGCTGCAGCTGTGCGCTGCGGTACGGGAAGGCTTCGGCCGTGCACAGCGGCGGGCCGTCGCCGTCGCCGATGCGTTGCAGGGCCGGCACGCCGGCGCGCAGCAGGTACGGGTTCTCGTGCCCGGCGTTGCAGTACCGCAGGCGGCCGGTGTCGAGGTCGACGATGGCGGCGAAGGCGGTGACGAAGAGCGCTTCGGCGTTGTCGCGCGACAGCTCGGCGTTGACCGTGGCGACGATGTCGCCCACGTCGGCGTCCGGGGTGCGCAGCATCGCGGCCTTGAACAGCGCCTTGCACACGGCCATGAAGATCGAGGCCGGCAGGCCCTTGCCCGAGACGTCGCCCACGAGCATGAACAGGCGCCGGTCGTCGAGGCGGAAGTAGTCGTACAGGTCGCCGCCGACCTCGCGCGCCGGCACCAGCACGGCCTGCAGCTCGGCACGTCGCTCGCCCTGCAACAGGTCCGGCCGTGGCAGGCTGCCGCTCTGGATGCGCTGTGCCGCGGCCATCTCGCCGGCCACGCGCGCCGCTTCCTCGCGCTGCGACTGCACCACCCGCTCGAGCGAACGGCGCTGGCGCGTCGATTCGGTCAGCGTCATGACGAGCAGCGAAACGAACAGCGCCAGCAGGCCGAGCCCCGGCGAGGCGGCGTCGAGCAGCCAGCGCCCGCCGTGGAACAGGGCGACGCCGGCGCCCGTGGCCCCCAGCACCAGCGCCGACAGCAGCAGGGCCGATTGCCAGGCCCGCCAGCGCGGCACCACCCAGAGCAGCGCGGCGCCGAGCGCGAGCAGCAGCAGCGCCTCGGCGGGGGCTGCCCAGTCGGGCCGGCGCAGCAGGCGGCCGTCAACCAGGTTCTCGAGCAGTTGCGCGTGCAGCTCGCTGCCGGGCAGGCGCTCGCCGAGCGGGGTGGCATGCAGGTCGTTGAGCGCAAATGCCATCGCCCCGACGATCACGATGCGGCCGCGCAGCTGCGCCGGGTCGGCGCGGCCCTGCATCACGTCGACAGCCGACACGTAGCGATCGGCGCGGCGCGGTGAGAACCAGGGGCGCACGCGGCCGTCGGGTTCGGTCGGCACGGCGAGGCGGCCCACGTGCAGGTTGCGCACGGCCGCCCCATCGGTGCCGAGCGTGAGCTCCGGCTCGCGCTGGGCCACGCGCAGCAGTTCCACCGACAGCGCCGGCATCAGCGTGGTGCCGACGCTGGCCACCAGCGGCATGCGACGCACCACGCCACGCGTCGCATCGATCGACGCCAGCCCCCAGCCCCCGGCCTGCCGGTCGAGCGACTCCAGGCTGGCGAGCGCACCCGGGTAGCGCGTCAACGCGAGCGGCGTGGCGTCGCCGGGCGCCAGCGGGCGCAGTCCGATCGGCGCGCTGCGCGGCGCGCGCGCCGCGGGCTCGGCCAGGCCGGCCACCGCGAGCACGGTCTGCGTGCGGCGCAGCGCGTCGCCGAGGGCGGCGTCGTTCGACGGCAGCGCGCCCAGCGCAGCCAGCACGGAGCTGTCGAACACCGCGCTCTGCACCAGCAGGCGCTCGGGCGACAGCACATCGGCCTCGGGCATCAGCAGGTCCAGGCCCAGGGCGGCGGGCTGCGCGGCGGCGATGGTGTCCACCAGCAGCGCCACGGTCGTGCGCGGCCAGGGCCACGGGCCAAGTGCCTGCAGGCTGCGTGCGTCGAGCTCAACCACGGTGACGGGTTGCGCGGCCGGAGGTCGCGGCCACAGCCGCTGGTACAGGTCGAACCAGGCCGATTGCAGTGCGTCGGACCAGGGCGCGCGGGCCACCAGCAGCGCGAAGGCCAGCAACAGCGCCGTGCCCAGCAGGCGGATGCGCGCGACACCGGTGCGCCGCCGCTCCGGCTGCGCGGGCGCCGTCACAGCTCGATGTCCATCCCGTCGTAGGCTGCGCTGACGCGCAGGCCCTCACCGCTGCGCGTGATGACCTCCAGGCGCCGCGTCTCCTCGAGCAGCGCGTCGAGGGTGTCATCGTCGGCCACGGGCTCGTGATGGAACAGGCACAGGTGGCGGGCGTGCGCGCGCTGGCACAGTTCGACCCCCATGACGTTGCTGGAGTGGCCCCAGTCGGCCTTCACCGACACCGCGTCGGCCAGCGAGTACATGCCGTCGAAGATGACGAGGTCGGCGTCGCGGAACAACTCGACGAAGCGCTGTGCGTCGGCCGCTTCCTCGAGCGGGTGCTCCGAGTCGGTGGAGTACACGACGGTCTTGCCGGCGCCCTCGAAGCGGTAGCCGTACGAGTCGCCGCCGTGGCGCTGCAGCATCGGCGTCACGGTCAGTGCGCCGACCTCGTGGCGCCGGTCGGGTTGCAGCGGCACGAACTCCAGCGTGGCGCCGAAGATCGAGAAGTCGACCGGGAACGAGGGCGGCTCCTGCTGGCGCCGCAGCGCGGCCTCGAAGTCGGGGTGGCAGCCGTAGATGCGCACGCGGTTGCCGGGCACGAAGGCCGGCGTGAAGAACGGCAGGCCCATGATGTGGTCCCAGTGCAGATGGGACAGGAAGATGTGGAAGGTTTTCCCAGTTCCCTCGCGGCGCGCCATCAGTGCCTGGCCGAAGGCGCGCAGGCCGCTGCCCATGTCGCACACGAACAGGTCGGGGCTGTCGGTCTCGATCTGGACGCAGGAGGAATGCCCGCCGTAAGTGCCGGCGGTGGCGAAGGGCAGGGCGTCGAGCAGGCGCTCGATGTCGGCCTCGCTGTCCAGCGGCAGCGTGCGCGCCGCACGCAGCGCGGCCCTGAGCTTGTGGCGCACGCCGTCGGCCGTCAGCGCGACCGGCAACGACCCGCGCGTGCCCCAGAAGCGCACGCGCATCAGGCGCTCCGCTCGCTTGCGCTTGCGCGGGCGCTGCGCGCGGCGTCCGAGCACTGCGCGAGAGCGTCGTCGACGGTCGCGGCGACGGTCAGCACGCGGTCGAAGCGGCTGATGGCGAAGATCTCCCGCACCACGCCGTGCAGGCCGGTGACGAGCAGGCGGGCCTGGCGCTCGCGAAGCTGCCGCTCGGCGAGCATGAAGGAACGCAGCCCGACGCTGCTGATGTACTCGAGCGCCGACAGGTCGACCACCAGGGCGCTGCCGTCCGCCATCTCGGCCAGCACCGGGTCCAGAGCGTCGTCGAAGGCCTGCACCGTGGCGTGGTCGATGCGCCCGCGCGGCTGCACCAGGGCCACTTCGGCGTATCGACGGGGGGCCAGGTCCATGGCGCGATCCTCCTCCAAATCGACCGCGGCCGCACGCCGGGGAACCCTTCAGGCGGCGAATTCGCTCATCGGGATGCAGGCGCAGAACAGGTTGCGATCGCCGTGCACGTTGTCGACGCGCGCCACCGGACTCCAGTACTTGCCTTCGCGCTTGAGCGCGGCCACCGGGTAGGCCGCCTGCTCGCGCGAGTACGGGTGCGTCCAGTCGGCGGCCAGCAGCGACGCCGCCGTGTGTGGCGCATGCTTCAACGGGTTGTCGTCCTGCGGCCAGCGGCCTTGTTCGACGGCGCGGATCTCCTCGCGGATCGCGATCATCGCGTCGCAGAAGCGGTCGAGTTCGACCAAGGGTTCGCTCTCGGTGGGCTCGACCATCAGGGTTCCGGGCACCGGGAAGCTCAGCGTCGGGGCGTGGAAGCCGTAGTCGATCAGGCGCTTGGCCACGTCCTCGGCCGTGACGCCCGAACTCTCCTTCAGCGGGCGCAGGTCGAGGATGCACTCGTGCGCCACGCCGCCGCCCTTCAGGCCGGCGACTTCGCTGCTGTAGTGGATGTCGTAGTGCTCCGACAGTCGCGCGGCCACGTAGTTGGCGCCCAGGATCGCAGTTTCGGTGGCGGCCTGCAGGCCTTCGGCGCCCATCATGCGCACGTACATCCAAGAGATCGGCAGCACGCCGGCGTTGCCGAGTGGTGCCGCCGACACCGCACCGACCGGCGAATCCTTGCCGGTGGCCGTCAGGTGACCGGGCAGGAAGGGCACCAGGTCTTCGACCACGCACACCGGACCGACGCCCGGGCCGCCGCCGCCGTGCGGGATGCAGAAGGTCTTGTGCAGGTTCAGGTGGCTGACGTCGCCACCGAACTCGCCCGGCGCCGCCACGCCGACCAGCGCGTTCATGTTCGCGCCGTCGACGTAGACGCGCCCGCCATGCGCATGGACCAGCGCGCACAGGTCCTTGACGTGCGGGTCGAACACGCCGTAGGTGGACGGGTAGGTGATCATGATCGCCGACAGGTCGGCGGCATGCGCCTCGCACTTGGCCTTCAGGTCGGCCATGTCGACGTTGCCCAGCGCGTCGCACTTCACGACCACGACGCTCATGCCGACCATCTGCGCCGACGCCGGGTTGGTGCCGTGCGCCGACTCGGGGATCAGGCAGACCTTGCGGTGCGCCTGGCCGCGCGACGCGTGCCAGGCCCGGATCGCCAGCAGGCCCGCGTACTCGCCCTGCGAGCCGGCGTTGGGTTGCAGGCTGATGCCGGCGTAGCCGGTGGCCTGGCAGAGCCAGGCGCGCAGCTGTTCGTCGAGCTTGGCGTAGCCGGCGCGCTGTTCGGCCGGCGCGAAGGGGTGGATCTGCGCGAATTCGGGCCAGGTGATCGGGATCATCTCGGCCGTCGCGTTGAGCTTCATCGTGCACGAGCCGAGCGGGATCATCGAGCGGTCGAGCGCGAGGTCCTTGTCGGCCAGGCGGCGCAGGTAGCGCAGCATCTCGGTCTCGCTGTGGTGCGTGTTGAAGACCGGGTGCGTCAGGAACGGGCTGGTGCGGCGCAGCGACAGCGGGATCAGCGGCTCGATGCCGGCCTCGTGGGCGGCCACGGTCGGCCGCGTCGCACCGTCCGGCGCGAACCAGGACCAGAGGGCCTCGAGGTCGGCGCGCGTCGTCGTCTCGTCGAGCGCCACGCTGACCTGTGTCGACGACAGGCGGCGCAGGTTGGCGCCGGCGGCCACGGCCTTGGCCATCACGGACGCCGTCCGGTCTCCGGTTTCGACGCTGAGGGTGTCGAAGGCGTGCGGCGTCGCGACCTTCAGGCCCATCTGCTTCAGCCCATCGGCCAGGATCGCCGTGTAGCTGGCCACACGTTGCGCAATGCGCTTCAGGCCCGCGGGCCCGTGGTAGACCGCGTACATGCTCGCGATCACCGCGAGCAGCACCTGCGCGGTGCAGATGTTCGAGGTGGCCTTCTCGCGCCGGATGTGCTGTTCGCGCGTCTGCAGCGCCAGGCGGTAGGCCGGGTTGCCTTGCGCGTCGATGCTGACCCCGACCAGGCGTCCGGGCATCGAGCGCTTGAACTCGTCACGGCAGGCCAGGAAGGCGGCGTGCGGGCCGCCGCCGGCCATCGGCACGCCGAAGCGCTGCGAGTTGCCGACCACGATGTCGGCGTCGAACTCGCCGGGCGGCACCAGCAGCGTCAGCGCCAGCAGGTCGGCCGCGACGATGAAGGCGGCGCCCTGGGCATGCGCCGTCTCGACGTAGGGTTTCAGGTCGTGGATCAGGCCCGAGGTGGACGGGTACTGCGCGATGACGCCGAAGTAGTCGTGCTCCTGCATCA
>DATLIE010000334.1:0-4549 GCA_035539635.1 Burkholderiaceae bacterium | reverse complement strand
CTGGTCGGCGTGGCCGTGCACGCGCACGCCGTTGCGGCCGATGCGCTTGACCGCATAGCAGGCCGCGTCGGCCGCGGCCAGCACCGAGGCCACGTCCGGCAGCCCGGTGTCGAGAAGCACGACGCCGATGCTCGCGCCCACGCCGAAGGTGTGGCCGCCCCAGGGCACCACGAGCGCGTCGTGCTTCTCGACACCGGGCTGCCGGACGTGGCCTCGGTGCTGGCCGCGGCCGACGCGGCCTGCTATGCGGTCAAGCGCAGCGGCCGCAACGGCGTGCGCGTGCACGGCCACGCCGACCTGCGCCTGGTCGGCGACGGCGTCTGAGGCGGCGCCGCGCTCAGCGGCGCATCGCGCGCACCAGCAGCAACACCGGCAGCAGGCCGACGACGACGATCGCGAACGACGGCAGCGCGGCCTCGGCCAGACGCTCGTCGCGCGCCAGGTTGTAGGCCACCACCGCCAGCGTGTCGCTGTCGAAGGGCCGCAGCACAAGCGTCGCGGGCAGTTCCTTCATCACGTCGACGAAGACCAGCAGCATCGCCGCCAGCAGCGAACGGTGCAGCAGCGGCATGTGCACCTGCGTCAGCAGACGCCCGCGCGACGCGCCGAGCATGCGCGCGCTGTCGTCCAGGCTCGGCGGCAACCGCGTGTAGCCGGCCTCGACCGTCTGCAGCGCGACCGCGGAGAAGCGCACCAGGTAGGCCAGCAGCAGACCCGCGACGCTGCCGGTGACGACCGCCGTCGCCGGCGATGACGGCCACTGCGCCTGCACCAGGCCCAGCGGTATGAGGATGCCCACGGCGATCACCGCGCCCGGCACCGCGTAGCCGAGCGACACCAGGCTCACGCCGGCCTTCAGGATGCGTGTGCGCCAGGCCGACGTGGCGTGGATGCGCAGCACGAAGGCCAGTGCCAGCGCCAGCGCCGCCGCGGCCAGGGCCGCGAGCGCCGACAGCTGGAAGCTGTGCAGGCACCACTGCACGAAGCGCGCGAGCGGCAGGCCGAATTCGCCGTACGCGGCCTCGCGCCAGACCAGGCGCGCAAGCAAGGCCACCGGCAACACGAAGCCCAGCGCCACCGGCAGCGCGCACAGGCCCCAGGCCAGCCAGGCCAGGTGGCCGCGCAGGACCACCGCACGCGCCTCGCGACCCTCCGCGGCCATCGGACGCGCCTCGGCGAAGCGCAGGCGCGCCCGCGCGCGGCGCTCGCCGAGCAGCACCAGCGCCACCGCGACCAGCAGCACCGAGGCGATCTGCGCCGCCGCGATGCGGTCGTTCATCACCAGCCAGGCCTTGTAGACGCCGGTCGACAGCGTGGTCAGGCCGAAGTACGCGCCGACGCCGTAATCGGCCAGCGTCTCCATCAGCGCCAGCGCCACGCCGGCCACCAGCGCCGGACGCGACAGCGGCAGCGCCACCTCGCGCACGCGACGCCAGAAGCCGGCGCCGAGCAGGCGCGCCGCCTCCATCAGGTGCACGCCACGCTCGGCCAGCGCGGTGCGCACGAGCAGGTAGACGTAGGGGTACAGCGCCAGCACGAACAGCACGATCGCCCCCGGCAGGCTGCGCACGTCCGGCCACAAGGCGCCGCTCGCGCCGACGAGCTCGCGCAGGCCGCGCTGCAACGGGCCGCTGAACTGCAGGAAGTCGGTGTAGACATAGGCCAGCACGTAAGCCGGCATCGCCAGCGGCAGCAGCAAGGCCCACTCGAACCAGCGCCGGCCCGGGAACTCGAACAGCGCCACCGCCGCGGCCGCGCCGGCACCGACCGCCGCCACGCCCACCGCGACGCCGAGCGACAGCCACAGCGACTGCAGCGCATAGCCGGCCAGCACCGTCTGCGCCTGGTGCACCAGCACCTCCCAGGCCGCCGCGTCGAAGCTGAACCACGCGCCCAGCACCCCGAGCACCGGCAGCGCCAGCAGCAGGCAGACAAGGGAAAGCAGGACACGCATCTGGTCTGTCAGGTGCCCAAGTCACCTGAATGAGAATGATTCTTATGTGACGGCTATCATAGGGCGATGTTCCTCGACCTCCGCGACGTCGGCGTGCGCTACTTGAGCGGCCGCAGCCATCACGATGCCGTGACCGGCGTCAGCCTGTCGCTGGCCAAGGGGCAGATCGGCGTGCTGATCGGGCCGTCGGGCTGCGGCAAGACCTCGCTGCTGCGCGCGGTGGCGGGGCTCGAGCGCGTGGCCACCGGCAGCATCCGGATGGACGGCCGCTTGCTGGCCGACGAGGCGACACACGTGGACCCGGAGCACCGGCGCATCGGCATGGTGTTTCAGGACTACGCGCTGTTTCCGCACCTGTCGGTGCGCGACAACGTGGCCTTCGGCATCAAGCACCTGCCGCGCACCGAGCGCGAGGCGCGCGTGGCCGAGGTGCTGGACCTGGTGGGCCTGGCGCATGCGGCCCGGCGTGCGCCGCACCAGTTGTCGGGCGGCCAGCAGCAACGCGTGGCCGTGGCCCGTGCGCTGGCGCCGCGCCCCGAGCTGCTGCTGCTCGACGAACCGTTCTCGAGCCTGGACGCCGACCTGCGCGAGCGTCTGGCGCACGACATCCGCACGATCCTCCAGCGCTCGGGCACCACCGCCCTGTTCGTGACGCACGACCAGCTCGAGGCGTTTGCGATCGGCGACCTGATCGGCGTGATGCACCGCGGCCGCCTGGAACAGTGGGACGACGCCTATTCGCTCTATCACCGCCCCGCGACGCGCTTCGTGGCCGACTTCATCGGCCACGGCGTGTTCGCGCCGGGCGAGGTGGTCGTTACGGCCGAAGGCCCGCGCGTGCTGACGCCGCTCGGGCCCCTGGCCGACGCGATCGAGTGCCCGCTGCCGGGGGCCTACCCCCGAGACGAATGTGACGTGCTGCTGCGCGCCGACGACATCGTGCATGACGACGAGGCGCCGGTGCGTGCCTGTATCGAAAGGAAATCGTTCCGCGGCTCGGAGTTCCTCTACACCCTGCGCCTGGCCAGCGGCGAGCGCGTGCTCGCCCATGTGCCGAGCCACCACGACCACCAGATCGGCGAATGGATCGGCATCCGTCCGGTGGTCGACCACGTGGTGACCTTCGAGCGCCAGGCCCCCGCCGAGGGGCCATGACATTCACCCGACTGGGCGGGTGAACTTTGCCCTTCTTCACGCATCCGACTCGGGGTGCGGGCGTATATTCCCGTGAAGTCTGTTGCGGAGGCACCACCATGGGCGCCAAATTGAAGATTGCCGGCTTCGTCGCGCTGGGCGCGGTGGCCGGCGCGCTGACCACGATGCAGTTGCAGGCGGTGGCGCGTGCAACCTACACGCCGCTGCCGCTCGAGGAGATGCAGCAGCTGGCCGCCGTGTTCGGCATGATCAAGAGCGACTACGTCGAACCGGTCGACGAAAAGAAGCTGGTCACCGACGCGATCTCCGGCATGGTGGCCGGGCTCGACCCGCACAGCCAGTACTTCGACAAGAAGAGCTTCCGCGAATTCCGCGAGGGCACGACCGGCAAGTTCGTCGGCATCGGCATCGAGATCGCGATGGAAGACGGGCTGGTGAAGATCGTTTCGCCGATCGAGGGCTCGCCCGCCTACCGCGCCGGCCTCAAGAGCGGCGACCTGATCACGCGCATCGACGACACGCCGGTCAAGGGCCTGACGATCGACCAGGCCGTCAAGCGCATGCGCGGCGAGCCCACGACCAAGGTCTCGCTGACCGTGTTCCGCAAGGACGAGTCGCGCAGCTTCCCGGTGACGCTGGTGCGCGAGGAAATCCGCCAGCAGAGCGTGCGCTCCAAGGTTGTCGAACCGGGGTACGCGTGGATGCGCATCTCGGTGTTCCAGGAACGCACGGTCGACGACTTTGCGAGGAAGGTCGAGGACCTGTACAAGGCCGACCCGAACCTGAAGGGCATCGTGCTCGACCTGCGCAACGACCCGGGCGGCCTGCTCGACGGCGCGATCGGCATCTCGGCCGCCTTCCTGCCGAGCAACACCGTGGTGGTCACGACCAACGGCCAGGTCACCGACTCGAAGGCCACCTTCACCACCGCGCCCGAGTACTACGCCCGCCGCGGCGCCGACCCGCTGCGCCGCCTGCCCGAGGCCGTGAAGAAGGTGCCGCTGGTGGTGCTGGTCAACGAAGGCTCGGCCTCGGCGAGCGAAATCGTCGCCGGTGCGCTGCAGGACCACAAGCGCGCCGTCGTGATGGGTTCGCAGACCTTCGGCAAGGGCTCGGTGCAGACCTGGCGCCCGCTGACCGCCGACACGGCGCTGAAGATCACGACCGCGCGCTACTTCACGCCGGCCGGCCGCTCGATCCAGGCCACCGGCATCGTGCCCGACGTGTGGCTCGACGAGACCTCCGAAGGCAACGTGTTCGCCGCGTTGCGCCTGCGCGAGGCCGACCTCGACAAGCACCTCGCCGGCAAGGACGAGAAGAAGGACGACGCGCGCAGCAAGGCACGCGACGAGGCGCGCAAGAAGCTCGAGGACCAGATCGCGCAGAGCAAGGACAAGACGCCCAAGCCGCTGCCCGAGTTCGGCAGTGCCGAGGACTGGC
>DATLIE010000333.1:0-3382 GCA_035539635.1 Burkholderiaceae bacterium | reverse complement strand
GCCGCGTAGCAGCGCGTGCCGCCGTCGCGCCGCGCCACGCGCAGCAGGCCGCGGTAATGCATGGCGTCGAGCAGCTCGGTGCTGGCATTGGACGAGCCGCCGAACCAGTTGCGCGTCTTGCCGTGCTGGAAGTGCGCGTCGACCTCGCGCGGGTGCACGACGCCACGCTCGCGCACGAAGGCCAGCACCTCGAGTGCCTTGTCCCGGCGCGCTTTGGGCCAGGCCGCACGCGCGGCGCGCGGGTGCATCAGGCGGTGCAACTCGCGCGGCACGAAGCCGTAGTTGACGAAGAAGTCCTCCTCGATCGCCAGGCGCGGGTAGCGTGCCTCGAGGTCGCCGGCGCGGTAGTCGGCGACGCGGTGGCGCAGCGTCAGGTCCTGCGCGCGCGCCGGCGCGCGGATCGGGTCGGCCTGCACGAAGCCGAGCCGGTCGATCGCCTTGGGCAGGGTCGTCGGCGTCGGCAGGCTTCGCGCCACGGCGTGGCGGCGCAGCGCGTCGACATCGACCTTCGCCATCGCCTCAGTGCGGCAAGGTGGCGAGCTGCCGGTCGTGCCAGCGCGACAGCGAGACCAGGGCGGCGAGCGCGCCCAGGCCCGCCAGCGCCATGTCCTTCTGCGTGTCCCAGGGGTCGCCCTGGGTGCCGAGGAATTCGTCCGCACCTTGCCCGAGTGCGACCGCGGCGCCCCACTCGATCAGCTCGTAGGCGGCACTCACGCCCAGGCAGGCGAGCACGATCACGACCGCCAGCCAGCCGCCGCGCTGCAGCCCCGTGTGGCGCAGCAGCAGCTCGCGCGCCGCGATGGCCGGAATGAAACCCTGCGCGAAGTGGCCGATGCCGTCGTACGGGTTGCGCGCCAGACCGAAGCTGGCCTGCATCCAGTCACCGAGCGGCACGCGGGCGTAGGTGTAGTGGCCGCCCAGCATCAGGATGGCGGCGTGCACGAAGATCAGCGCGTACAGCAGCGGCGTGAGCGGGAAGCGCCGGTGCGTGGCCCACAGCAGCACGAGCACCACGGCCACCGGCGCCACTTCCATGGCCCAGGTCGGCAGGTCGTGCGGGCGCCAGCCGGACAGCGCGAGCAGGGCCCCCAGCGCCAGGCTGTAGGCCGCGAGCCCGCGCCGGTTCAAGCTCAGAGCCCCGCGGCCGCCTTCAGCGCCGCCACCTTGTCGGTGCGCTCCCAGCTGAACTCCGGCTCCTCGCGGCCGAAGTGGCCATAGGCGGCGGTCTTCTCGTAGATCGGGCGCAGCAGGTCGAGCATCTGGATGATGCCCTTCGGCCGCAGGTCGAAGTGCTCGTTGACCAGCGCGGCGATCTTGTCGTCGGAGATCTTGCCGGTGCCCTCGGTGTACACGGTCACGTTCATCGGCTTGGCCACGCCGATCGCGTAGGCCACCTGGATCTGGCACTGGCGCGCCAGCCCGGCCGCGACGATGTTCTTCGCGACGTAGCGCGCCGCGTACGCGGCCGAGCGGTCGACCTTGCTCGGGTCCTTGCCGCTGAATGCGCCGCCGCCGTGCGGGCAGGCGCCGCCGTAGGTGTCGACGATGATCTTGCGGCCCGTCAGCCCGCAGTCGCCCTGCGGCCCGCCGATGACGAAGCGGCCGGTCGGGTTGATCAGGTAGCGGGTGTTCTTCAGCCACTCCTTGGGCAGCACCGGCTTGATGATCTCTTCGATGATCGCCTCGTTGAACGAGGCCTTCATCTTCGTCGGCGTCTCGCTCTGGTCGGGGCTGTGCTGGGTCGACAGCACGACGGTGTCGATGCTGTGCGGCTTGCCGTCGACGTAGCGCATCGTCACCTGGCTCTTCGCGTCCGGGCGCAGGAAGGGCAGGCGGCCGTCCTTGCGCAGCTGCGCCTGGCGCTCAACCAGGCGGTGCGCGTAGTAGATCGGCGCGGGCATCAGCTCGGGCGTCTCGTCGCAGGCGTAGCCGAACATCAGGCCCTGGTCGCCGGCACCGGTGTTCAGGTGGTCGTCGCTGGCGTGGTCCACGCCCTGCGCGATGTCGTTGCTCTGCTTGTCGTAGGCGACGAGCACCGCACAGCCCTTGTAGTCGATGCCGTACTCGGTGTTGTCGTAGCCGATGCGCTTGATGGTGTCGCGCGCGACCTGGATGTAGTCGACATGCGCGTTGGTCGTGATCTCGCCGGCCAGCACCACGAGGCCGGTGTTGGTCAGCGTCTCGGCCGCGACGCGGCTCTTCGGGTCCTGCTTGAAGATCGCGTCGAGGATCGCGTCGCTGATCTGGTCGGCCACCTTGTCGGGATGACCTTCGGAGACCGATTCGCTGGTGAACAGGAAGTCGTTGCTTGCCACTTCGTAAACTCCACAAAACAAAACAGGTTTCGGACTCGGCCCTATCGCGTGGCGCCGACTCGAAACCTGGGGAGCTTGCGGCGAACGCTTTAGCGGCATTTGTGAATCGCCCGCAAGTAGTTCATTAACTCGGCGATGTGCCGCGATTATAGGGAACATGCTCGCTCTGCTGGCCTGGCTGTCACGCCGATCCTTGGGGTTTCTGCACGCCCTGGGCACCCTGATCGGGTGGGCCGGCTATCTCGCGTCGCCCACCTACCGGCGTCGCTTCCTGGCCAACGCGGCGCTCGCGGGGCTGTCGCGCACCGATCGGCGCGCGGCCGTTGCCCAGGCGGGCCGCATGGTGGCCGAAACGCCCAAGCTCTGGCTGCGGCCGGCGAGCGCCCCGCTGGCGCCGCCGGTCCAGTGGGTCGACCCGGAGCGCATCGAGCGTGCGCTCGACCATACGCGCGGCCTCGTGCTGCTGACGCCGCACCTGGGCGCGTTCGAGGTCATCGCGCAGGCCTACGCCGAGCGCTTCGGGGCCCGCGCGCCGATGACCGCGCTGTACCGCCCGGCGAAGAAGGCCTGGCTGCGCGAACTCGAGGAGACCGCGCGGGCGCGCCCGGGCCTGCTCACGGCACCGGCCTCGCTGGCGGGTGTGCGCCAGATGATCCGCGCCCTGCGTCAGGGCCAGACGGTGGGTCTGCTGCCCGACCAGGTGCCGCCCGAAGGCATGGGCGTGTGGGCCTCCTTCTTCGGGCGAGAGGCGTACACCATGACGCTGGCCACGCGGCTCGTGCAGCAGACCGGCGCCGAACTGCTGCTGACCTGGGTGGAGCGCCTGCCGCGCGGCGGCTACGTGCAGCGCTTCTTTGCCTTCCCCGAAGCACTGCCCGAAGACGGCGTGCAGGCAGCCGCGACCATCAACCGCGCGATGGAGGGCCTGATCCGCCAGTGCCCGCAGCAGTACCTGTGGGGCTACCACCGTTACAAGGCACCGCGTTCGCAGCCGGCGGTGGCGGAGGCCGACACATGAACGCGCAGGTGCTGGGCGCACGTGTGTTGCTGGCGGTGCTGTGGGTGCT
>DATLIE010000332.1:0-3004 GCA_035539635.1 Burkholderiaceae bacterium | reverse complement strand
GGCGTTGAGGCCGGTCACGATGTCCACCACCGGCACGCCCATGCGCACGCCGGGGCGGTCGGCGTCGCCGTTGACGCTCATCAGGCCCACCAGGGCCTGGATGGCGGCGTCGTAGCCGGGCAGGCCGCCGCGCGGGCCGTCGGCGCCGAAGCCGCTGACGCGGCAGTGCACGAGGCGCGGGAATTTGGCGTGCAGGGTGTCGAAGCCCAGGCCCCACTTCTCCAGGGTGCCGGTCTTGAAGTTTTCCACCAGCACGTCGGCGTCTTCGAGCAGCTGCAGCAGTTGCTCGCGCTGCGCGGGCTGCGACAGGTCCATCGTGCTGCCGCGCTTGTTGCGGTTCAGGCCGAGGAAGTAGCTCGCGGTGCCGTGCGCGTCGAACGGTGGGCCCCAGCCGCGCGTCTCGTCGCCCTGCGGCGGCTCGATCTTCAGCACGTCGGCGCCGTGGTCGGCCAGGATCTGCGTGCAGTACGGGCCGCCGAGCACGCGCGAGAGGTCGATGACTTTCAGGCCTTCGAGGGCGCCGAGCGTGGCGGTCATTCTTCGAGGCCTTCCTTGATCAGGCTGCCGTCGGCAGCGTTGCGCAGTTGCCAGCGGCCGTCGCCGTAGGTCAGCACGCGGCCGAGGTCGGGGTAGCGCACGGTGTCGCTGGGCAGGCGCGTGCCGACGACCAAAAAGCTGCAGGGCGCGCCGGACTTGTTGAGCACCTGGTGCGCATTGGGGCTGCCGCCCGGCCAGCACGCGGCGTCGCCGGCGCGCAGCAGGTGCTCGCCGTCGTCCTCCACCACGGTGGCCTCACCCGACAGCATGTACAGGAACTCGTCCTCGCGCTCATGCCAGTGCCGGTTGGACGTGCGCTGGCCCGGTTGCAGCGTCTGCACATAGGCGCCGAACTGGGTCAGCCCACCGGCGTCGGACACGCGCAGCGACTCGAAGGAGGCCCGTTGCTTCGGGTCCGGCGGCACGTCACCTTGGCGCAGGATCACATCAGCACCTCGTATTGCGGCAGCGCCTTGCCCCAGACGAGCAGGCGGTAGCGGCGCGGGTGCGCCTGCTGGTAGGGGTCGGCGGCGATCAGTTGCTCGGCGCGCTCGCGCGAGGCCACCTCGAACACCCAGAGCCCGCCCACGTAGGCGCCGCCGGGTTCGTGGCGCAGGCCGCCGGCCATGCGGATCTCGGCGCGGTGCTGCTCCAGGAAGGCCAGGTGCGCCGGCTCCAGGCGGTCGCGCACCTCGGCCATCGGCGGGTCGTCGTCGAAGATCGCCACGTAGCGCATGGCGCGGATCGTAGCCGCGCGGTACCTGGCCCCCGGCCGGGCGGAACCCTGGCAATCGGCCCGGGTCCGAGGCAGACTATTGGCCCCGCAACCAGGAGACGGCCATGACCGACACGCTGCGTTGTACCCAGTGCGATGGCGAGATGAGGCTCACGCTGCTCGGGCCCATCGAGGGCCAGGAGCACGGCCTGCACATGAAGATCGAGGGCCTGCCGGCGCTGCAGTGCGCCAACGGGCACACGCGCTTCGTGGAGGCGGGCTTCCCCGGCAAGTTCCTCGACCGGCTGCTCGCCGAGCCGCAGCTGGTGCCGCTGGACTCGGCGCGCATGAAGGGCCTGCTGCGGCGGCGCTACTGCTGCCCCGCCTGCGGCGAGACGCTGGACACGCACGACGACAGCCACCGCGTGGAAGCCGACCACGCGATGGAGTTCGACGGCGTGTCGCGCTTCGGCGTGCACGTGGACCTGCCCTCGTACCGCTGCCCGTCGTGCGGGCACGAGTGCGTGGAGCCGAGCGACGCGATGGCGGCCGACCTGATGAAGGCGTCGGCGCACGCCTTCAAGGCGGCGCACATCACGCCGGGCTGAGCGCGCGGGCTAGGTCACGAGCAGGGCGCGGGCGTCGGGTTCGACGTCCAGCGTGCGCTCGGACAGGCGCTCCGACACGCCGGGGTCCAGCAGCAGCAGGCGGCGCCCGTCGCGTTCCACGATCGAGTCGCCCTCGTGCAGGGTGTCGATGGTGGTGGCCAGCGCGTTGCCCTTGGTCACGATGCGCACCGCACTGCCGTCGGGCGCATGCGATTGGTCCAGCACGTCCTTCAGGTAGCTGCAGGCAGCTTGGGTGACAGACAGCATGGGAGCTCTCCTTCACGCGAACAAGCCCGTGCGACGCACGTGCGCGCCGCAGGTTCCGCAAGCGGAGGTAACGCCTGGGCTGTAACGCTTCAGGGCACCAGCACGACGCGCCCGCGCACGCGGCCGGCGCGCAGGTCGGCCAGCGATGCGTCGGCCTGCGCCAGCGGGCGCTCGGTGACGGGCAGCGCGGGCAGCGGCTGCTCGTGGGCCAGCGCGAAGAGTTCGCGCAGCTCGGCCAGGCTGCCGACGTAGGAGCCCTGCACCGTCACCGCCTTCATGGCCACCATGACCGGCTGCACCGTGGTGGCGCCGCCCATCAGGCCCACGCACACCAGCTTGCCGCCCTTGCGCAGCGCGCCGTAGCCGAAGGCGAAGCTCGTGCCCGCGCCGACGAAGTCGATGGCGCTGGCCACGCCGCCCTTGGTGGCCTTGACGAGGGCGCGCTCGCCGCCGTCGGCGCGCGGGTCGATCACCTCGGCGGCGCCGGCTTCGCGCGCGAGGTCCCACTTGCTCGGGTCGACCTCGGCCACGATCAGCGTCGCGTCGGGGTACAGGCGTTTGGCGAGGCGGATGGCCGACAGGCCCACGCCGCCGGCGCCGATGATCAGCAGCGGGTCGCGGGCCGCCAACGGAGCCGCCTTCTTCAGCGCGCTGTAGGCGGTGACGCCGGCGCACGCGTAGGTGCAGGCCTGCGCCTCGGGGATGCGGCCGTAGTCGAGCAGCACGTCGGGCGCGCGCACCAGCACATGGTCGGCGAAGCCGCCGTCGCGGTGCACGCCGATGGCCTGCGGGTACGGGCACAGGTGCTGGTCGCCGCGCGCGCAGGTGCTGCACTGCATGCAGCCGAGCCAGGGGTAGATGACGCGCTTGTCGCCGA
>DATLIE010000331.1:0-2912 GCA_035539635.1 Burkholderiaceae bacterium | reverse complement strand
CCGGCGCTGCCGGGCGTGGCGTAGGCCGGCAGGTGCTCGGCCATGCGCCGGTCGAGCACGCGAACATCGATCACGGTCATGGGTTCGAGGAGAGGCGTTGCGCGATCTCGGCCACCAGCGCTCGCGCGAGCGTGAGCTTGTCGGCAGCCGGCAGCGCGCGTGTGCCGCTGGCGTCGATCAGCAGCAGCGCGTTGTGGTCCTGGCCGAAGGTGGCCGGCCCAAGGTTGCCGACGATCAGCGGCACGTTCTTGCGCTCGCGCTTGGCGCGCGCATGCGCTTCGACGTCATGGCTCTCGGCGGCGAAACCGACGCAGTACGGGCGCTTCGGCAACGCGGCCACCGCCGCGAGGATGTCGGGGTTCTCGACCAGCGCGAGCGTCGGCGCGCCCTGCCCCGCCGCCTTCTTGATCTTCTGCGTGGCCGCATCGGACGGGCGCCAGTCGGCCACCGCCGCAGTGGCGACGAAGACGTCGCGCGACGGGGCGAGCGGCAGCACCGCGTCGTGCATCTCGCGCCCGCTCTTCACGTCGATGCGCGTCACCCCCATCGGCGTGGGCAGCGCCACAGGGCCCGCCACCAATGTCACCGATGCGCCCGCCTCGGCCGCGGCGCGCGCGATCGCGAAGCCCATCTTGCCGCTCGACAAGTTGGTGATGCCGCGCACCGGGTCGATCGCCTCGTAGGTCGGCCCCGCGGTCACGAGCAGCTTGCGGCCGGCGAGCAGCTTGGGCTGGAAGTGCGCGACCAGCGCGTCGCGCAACTCCACCGCCTCGAGCATGCGGCCGTCG
Source organism: Burkholderiaceae bacterium (assembly GCA_035539635.1). Classification (GTDB taxonomy): domain Bacteria; phylum Pseudomonadota; class Gammaproteobacteria; order Burkholderiales; family Burkholderiaceae_C; genus CADEEN01. The sequence goes on along the minus strand of DATLIE010000331.1, from coordinate 2,124 downwards.
CCGAACTCGCCGCAGGCCTGGTCGCCCGCGGCCGGTCCGAGCAGCACGGCGCCGTCGGCCACCACCTGCGCCACGTTGCGGCGCGTCGCCGGATGCGCCCACATCTCGCGGTTCATCGCCGGCGCCAGCAGCAGCGCACACTTCTGCGTCGGTCGCGCCAGGCACAGCAGCGACAGCAGGTCGTCGGCTCGCCCCTGCACCAGCCGGGCGATAAAGTCGGCGCTGGCCGGCGCCACCAGCACTGCGTCGGCCTCGCGCGTCAGGTTGATGTGCGCCATGTTGTTGGCCGCGCGCGCATCCCATTGGCTCGTGAACACCGGCCGGTTCGACAGCGCCTGCATCGTCACCGCGCCGATGAACTGCTCGGCCGCCGCGGTCATCACCACCTGCACCGTGGCGCCGGCTTTGACCAGCTCGCGCGTCAGTTCGGCCGCCTTGTAGCAGGCAATGCCGCCGGTCAAGCCCAGCACGATGTGCCGCCCGCTCAGCTCCAGGGGTGTGCTCATGGTGGCGCGCAATGTACCCGACGGCGCGCACAATCCGCGCAGGCCCTTCAGGAAGACCCGCCCCAATGGATGCCCTGGTTCTCGCGCGCATGCAGTTTGCCGCGAACATCACGTTCCACATCCTGTTCCCGACGATCTCGATCGCGCTTGGCTGGGTTCTGCTGTTCCTGCGCCTGCGTTGGCTGGCCACGCGCGACGAGGGCTGGCTTGCGGCCTATCGCTTCTGGACCAAGGTGTTCGCGCTGACCTTCGCGCTCGGCGTGGTCAGCGGCATCACGATGAGCTTCCAGTTCGGCACCAACTGGCCGGGCTTCATGGAGCGCGTGGGCAACATCGCGGGCCCCTTGCTCGGCTACGAGGTGCTCACCGCGTTCTTCCTGGAGGCCGGCTTCCTCGGCATCATGCTGTTCGGTCACGGCCGCGTCGGCGAGAAAGTGCACCTGCTAGCGACCTTCCTGGTGGCTTTCGGCACCACGGCCAGCGCGTTCTGGATCCTGGTGCTCAATTCGTGGATGCAGACCCCGGCGGGCTACCGCATCGACAACGGCGAGTTCTTCGTCACGTCCTGGCTCGAGGTGCTGTTCAATCCCTCGTTCCCCTACCGCTTCACGCACGTGTTGCTGGCCTCGACGCTGACAGTGGCGTTTCTGATGGCCGGGCTGGCGGCCTGGCAGCAACTGCGCGGCACGGTCGATGCCGCCACCCCCAAGGTGCTGCGCTGCGGCGTCACGCTGGCCGCGCTGGTGATCCCGCTGCAGATCTTCGTCGGCGACTTGCACGGACTGAACACGCTCGCACACCAGCCGCAGAAGATCGCCGCGATGGAAGGCATCTGGAAGACTGAACGCGGCGCGCCATTGCTGCTGTTCGCCTGGCCCGACGCGACCACGCAGAGCAACCGCTTCGCGATCCAGATCCCGCGGGGCGCCAGCCTGATCCTGCGCCACGACCCGGACGGAGAACTGCAGGGCATCGACGCATTCCCGGACGCGCACCCGCCGGTGGCCCCGCTGTTCTTCGGCTTCCGCATCATGGTCGGCGTCGGCCTGCTGATGCTGGCCACCAGCTGGAGCGCCTGGTGGCTGATGCGGCGGCGCGCCTGGGCTCCCGAGCGCGCTCCGCGACCGCTGCTGTGGGGGCTGGCCGCAATGACCTTCTCGGGCTGGGTCGCCACCGTCGCTGGTTGGTACGTCACCGAGATCGGGCGCCAGCCCTTCGTCGTCTACGGCCTGCTGCGCACCGCCGAAGTCGCCTCACAGGTGCCTGCGCCGATGATCGCGCTGACGCTCACGCTGTACGTCTCGCTCTACCTGGCGCTGGTGGGCGCCTATGTCGCCGTGCTGCGCTACCTGGCCGAGCACCCCAAACAGGCCCAAGCCACGCCGCCGATGCACTCCGCCAAGGCCGTCGCGAAGGCCGCCACCGGGACATGAGCGGCATCGACTGGGGCCACGTGCTGCCCATCGTGTTCCTCGGCCTGATGGGCCTGTCGATGTTCGTCTACGTCGTGCTCGACGGCTTCGACCTCGGCGTGGGCATGCTACTGCCGCGCGCCAGCGACGCCGACAAGGACCTGATGGTGGCGTCGATCGGCCCCTTCTGGGACGCCAACGAGACC
>DATLIE010000330.1:0-2818 GCA_035539635.1 Burkholderiaceae bacterium | reverse complement strand
CTGGCCTCGATCTTCAGCTTGGCCCAGCCGGAATCGACCGCACGGGTCATGCCGCCCATCGCATCGACCTCTTCGATGATCTTGCCGGCGGCGTCGGCCATCTGCTGCGTCAGCGTCTCCATCAGGTAGCTGCCTGCCCAGGGGTCGACCACGTTCGTGATGTGGGTCTCCTCCTGGATGATCAGCTGCGTGTTGCGCGCGATGCGGGCGCTGAACTCGGTGGGCAGCGCGATCGCCTCGTCGAAGCTGTTGGTGTGCAGGCTCTGCGTGCCGCCGAACACCGCGGCCATCGCCTCGATCGTCGTGCGCACGACGTTGTTGTACGGGTCCTGCTCGGTCAGGCTCCAGCCCGACGTCTGGCAGTGGGTGCGCAGCATCAGGCTCTTCGGGTTCTTCGCACCGAAGCCTTGCATGATCCGGCACCAGAGCAGGCGCGCCGCGCGCATCTTCGCGATCTCGAGATAGAAGTTCATCCCGATGGCCCAGAAGAAGCTCAGGCGCCCGGCGAACTCGTCGACGTCCAGGCCCTTGGCGATCGCGGTCTTCACGTACTCCTTGCCGTCGGCCAGCGTGAACGCGAGTTCGAGCGCCTGGTTCGCGCCCGCCTCCTGCATGTGGTAACCCGAGATCGAGATCGAGTTGAACTTCGGCATCTTGCGTGCCGTGTATTCGATGATGTCCGCCACCACCCGCATGCTCGGCTGCGGCGGGTAGATGTAGGTGTTGCGGACCATGAACTCCTTGAGGATGTCGTTCTGGATCGTTCCGCTGAGCTGGCCCTGCGCGACACCCTGCTCTTCCGCGGCCACCACATAGCCGGCGAGCACCGGCAGCACCGCGCCGTTCATCGTCATCGACACGCTCACCTTGTCGAGCGGGATGCCGTCAAACAGGATCTTCATGTCCTCGACCGAGTCGATCGCGACGCCGGCCTTGCCCACGTCACCGGTCACGCGCGGGTGGTCGCTGTCGTAGCCGCGGTGCGTGGCCAGGTCGAAGGCCACCGACACACCCTGCGCGCCGGCGGCCAGCGCCTGGCGGTAGAAGCGGTTGCTGTCCTCGGCGGTCGAGAAGCCCGCGTACTGGCGGATCGTCCACGGCCGCACCGCGTACATCGTCGCCTGCGGCCCGCGCACGAAGGGGGCGAAGCCGGGCAGCGTGTCCGCGTGCGGCAGGCCGTGCAGGTCGGCCGCGGTGTACAGCGGCTTGACCGCCAGGCCCTCGGGCGTCACCCAGTCCAGCGCGGCCACGTCGCCGCCGGGCGCGGACTTGGCGGCGGCGCGCTGCCAGTCGTCGAGTGTGGGCGTGGTCTTGCTCATGGAGGGCTCCGGTCCAAGGCTTGCATTATCCATAATTATGAATTCAAATCCAAGCCATGTCGGCCCTGCCGTCCGTCGCACCTTCGCTCGCCCGCCGCGCCCTCTACGAGGACGTGGCCGAGCGCCTGCGCGCGCAGATCTTCGCGCGCGAGCTCGAGCCCGGCGCCTGGATCGATGAGATGAAGCTGGCGGGCGCCTACGGCATCAGCCGCACGCCGATGCGCGAGGCGCTCAAGGTCCTCGCGGTCGAGGGCCTGGTCACGATGAAGCCGCGCCGCGGCGCCTACGTGGCCGACATGAGCCGCGACGACGTGGCCCAGATCTACCACCTGCTCGCGCTGCTCGAGTCCGACGCCGCGGGCGACGTGGCGCGCCGCGCGAGCGACAGCCAAATCGCCGCACTGCGCGCGCTGCACGACCGGCTCGAGAAGCAGGCGCGCCAGCGCGACGCCTTCTTCGCGACCAACGAGCGCTTCCACATGGCCCTGCTCGAAGCGGCCGGCAACCGCTGGCGCACGCAGATCGTGACCGATCTGCGCAAGGTGATGAAGCTCAACCGCCACCACTCGCTGTTCAAGCAGGGGCGGCTCGCGGATTCGCTGGCCGAACACCGCGCGCTGATGGCCGCACTCGAGGCCCGGCACGCCGAACGCGCCACCGCGCTGATGCGCCAGCATTTCGCGAGCGGCCTCGAGGCGGCGGCCTGACGCCTGGTCCGGCGCGCGCCTCAGTCGGCGCGCCGAAACGGCATCACGTGCACCTGTGACAGGTCGATCGCCAGCGTCACCGGCGAGTGCAGCCGCAGCCCGCGCTGCGGCGGACCCGACAGCGTGAGCTGCACGCTCGTCTGTGGCCAGTCCGTCAGCGCCACCGAGGCCAGCGTCGTGTCGCCGAGCTGACGCAGGTCGACCACGCGCGCCGCGAACTCGCCCGCGGAGGCCGGCGCGGCCTCGTGCAGTGACAGGGCGTCGCCGGGCACGATCCAGTCGACGCGCTGGTCGTGCGCGATGCGGCCCTTGTCGCGCACCGTGAGCAGCGGCCCGGGCGTCTCGCCCATCTGCCAGCGCAACAGCCCCTGCCCTTGCACTGTGGCCGGGCCCTCCCACACACCCGCGAAGCGGTTGAGGATGCCCACGAGGTCGGCCACGCGCGCGTTGCGCGGCGCGCGATGCACCTGCGCGGGCCGCCCCTGCTGGAGCACCTCGCCGCGGTCCATCACGGCGAGCTGATCTGCCAGTGCGCGCGCCTCGCTCAGGTCGTGCGTCACCAGCAGGATCGGCACGGTCAGCTCGCGCCGCAGGTCGGCCAGCACCTGGTACAGGCCGCGCCGCGTCATCTGGTCGACCGCGGAGAACGGTTCGTCGAGCAGCAGCAGGCGCGGCTCGCGTGCCAAAGCGCGCGCCACCGCGACGCGCTGCTGCTGGCCGCCCGACAGCGCCAGCGGTCGCCGTGCGTGCAGCTCGGTGCCGAGCCCGACCCGCTCGAGCCAGCCACGCGCC
>DATLIE010000329.1:0-7236 GCA_035539635.1 Burkholderiaceae bacterium | reverse complement strand
CGCCCCAGGCCGCGGCCTTCCACAAGGCGGTGCGCCGGCCCATCGCGGCCACACCGACGGCCGCGCCGAGCGCGATCTGCGAGACGGAGTCCATGCGGCCATTGTGGCGCCGCCGGCACGTCAGCCCAGGGCCAGTGCCATCACCCCGGCCGCGATGCAGACCGCGCCGGCCACGCGCAGGCCACGGTCGGCCTCGCCGAGCAGGCGGCCGCCGATCAGCGCCGCGAACAGCATCGACACCTCGCGCGCCGGCGCCACGTGCGACAGCGGCGCCATCTGTACCGCGTACAGCACCAGGATGTAGGCCAGCGGCCCGAGCGCGCTGATGGTGAGCACCGCCTTCCACTGCGCGCGCCACAACGCCGGCAGCGTGGCGCGCTCGCGCCACACCAACGGAGCCTGCAGCGGCAGGCGCAGCATGTTGCCGAGGTAGTCGAACAGCACCGGCCCCATGGCCAGCACCTTGACCGCATAGCCGTCGATCACGCTGTAGCCGGCGATCAGCAGGCCGGTGGCCGTACCCCAGGCGAGGCCGGTGCGCACGCGGGCCAGCGCCGCGGCGTCGTGGGCATCGTGCGCGCGACGCCACAGCGACGGACCGCCGGCGATCAGGAACACGCCACCACAGACGGCCAGCACGCCCAGACCGGCGACGAACGACAGGCGTTCGCCGAGTAGCAGCATCGCGCCCAGCACCGTGACCAGCGGCGCGCTGCCGCGCGCCACCGGGTACACCACAGTGAGGTCGGCTTCGCGGTAGCCGCGCAGCAGCGTCAGGTAGTAGGCCACGTGGACCAGCGCGCTCGCGGCCAGCACACCCCACTCGAGCGCGCCCCAGCGCGGCAACTCGTCGGCGCCGAACCACCAGGCCGCCGGGGCCCAGAGCACGGTGACGCCCAGCGCGGTCAGGAAGGCGAAGCGGTGATCGCCGCCGCTCCTCTTGGCCACCAGGTTCCACAGCGCGTGCAGCAGCGCGGCAACGAGCACCAGGGCGAGCGCGGACACCGGCATGCGCGCATTGTCCATGCCAGCCCGCGCGCTACAGTCGCCGCGCGGACAGCGCGACCCTCCAATGAACACCAACCCGGTCCTCGTCGAAGCCTGGCGCGGCAACAGCGTCGAGTCCTTCCACCGCGGCGGGTTCGTCGTGCTCGACGCGCAGGGCCATGTCGTCGCCAGCGCCGGCGACATCGAGCGCCCAGTGTTCCCGCGCTCGGCGATCAAGCTGCTGCAGGCGCTGCCGCTGATCGAGAGCGGTGCGGCCGATCGCTTCGCACTGAGCGCCGACGAACTCGCGCTGGCCTGCGCCTCGCACGGCGGCGAGGCCGCGCACACGCGCACCGCGGCGTCGATGCTGGCCAAGGCCGGGCTCGAGGCGGGGGTGCTCGAATGCGGCGCGCACTGGCCCTACGACGAGCCGGCAAAGCTGGCGCTCGCAGCCGCGGGCGCCACGCCCGGCGCGCTGCACAACAACTGCTCGGGCAAGCATGCCGGCTTCGCCTGCCTCGGCTGCGTGATGGCCGGTGCGCGCGAGCCGCGGGCGTTTCTCTCGGGTTATGTCGACGCCGCGCATCCGGTGATGCGCGAAGTGGGTGCCGCGATCGAGGCCGCGACCGGCTGGCGCCTGGCCGACGCGCCGCGCGCCACCGACGGCTGCTCGATCCCGACCTACGCCATCCCGCTGCGCCACCTGGCGCTCGCCTTCGCACGCGTCGCCGGCGGCCGCGGCCTGTCGGCGGGCCATGCCAGCGCCTCGCGCCGCCTGCGCGAGGCGATCGCGGCCGCGCCCTTCATGGTCGGCGGCACGGGGCGCTTCGACTCGCGCGTGATGGCGCAGTTCGGCATCCGGGTGTGCTGCAAGGTCGGCGCCGAAGGCGTGTACTGCGCGGCCCTGCCCGAGGCCGGGCTGGGCCTGGCGCTGAAGATGGACGACGGCAACACCGCGCGCGCAGCCGAGGTGGTGATGGCGGCGCTGCTGCAGGCCCTCGTCGCGCCGCGCAGCGACGCCGATGCGGCCTTGCTGGCCGAACTGGCCGCGCCGCGGCTGAGCAACTGGCGCGGGCTCGAGGTGGGCCGCCTGGCGCCGCACGAGCAGCTGCGTCAGGCGGCAAAGCGCGCGCCGGCGTGACACATTGCCGCTGGGCGGCACGGGGGGCCCACCAAAATGGCGCCACTTGCAGGTCGCCATGAAAACGTCGCAGCCCCAGTACGTCCCGCGCAAGTCGGGCCTGATGGATTTCGAGCCGGTCTCCATCGACTCGGCACGCGCCTCGCTCGACGAGCTGCCGGAAGGCATGGCGGCCCTGCTGGATGGCCAGTACTGGGAAGAGGTCCGGCGCGCCCCGCTGGCCACCGACCGCGCCCTGACGGGCCGCGCGATGGAGTGGGTGGCCCGGTTGGCGCCGCCGCTGCAACCGCGTGCCACAGTCGACCGCTACGCGCGCATCGTCAATGCCCTGGCCGCTGCCTGGGACGATCCGCATGCGCGGGCGCGCTACTTCGAACACCTGCTGAGCGACCGTCGGCGCGGCCGACGCGGTTTCCCGCCCGACGTCGAACGCGAGCTGCGTCTCCTGGGCCGCTACGCCGACACCCTGCCCCGATGAGCGACGACAGCATGGTGGTCGCCGAGGCGCCACCGCTCACCATCGGGCCGGTCGACCCGCAGCACCTGCAGGCACTGGCGCTGCTGGCCGAGGCGGCGATCGAGGCGCGCGCGCTGTACCCCGAGCTGTTCGCGCCCGACAGCCCGGCGCCGACCAACACGCCGCTGGGCGAGCGCGAGGTCTATCTGCTCGCGTGGCGCGAAGGCGTCGCGGTGGGCTGCGGCGCGCTGCGTCGCATCGACGCCGGCACCGGCGAGATCCGCCGCATGTTCGTGACACGCAGCGCGCGCCGCGACGGCGTCGCACGCGCGTTGCTGGCGCGCCTGGAGGCCGACGCGCTCGCGCTCGGTTACCGGCGCCTGGTGCTCGAGACCGGCATCAAGCAGAAGCCCGCGATGGCGCTGTACCGCGCCAGCGGGTGGCGCAAGATCAAGCCCTACGGCACCTTCGTCGGCGACGCGACGAGCGTGTGCTTCGGCAAGACGATCCGCTGACGCCCGGGCCCTGCGGCTAGGATGGCCGCATGCACGACCTCGACGACGCCGACTCACCGCGCCGCATCCTGTTCAGCTTCGCCGGCCGCATCGGCCGCCGCGCGTGGTGGCTCTGGGGCGTGGCGGCGATGCTGGGGCTGGGCCTGTATGCGACCGTGCTGCTGCGCGTCGCGGGCGTCGCCGCGGCCACCACGGACACCCTCGTGAACCTGCTGCTGCTGTGGCCGGCACTGGCGATCAGCGCGAAGCGCTGGCACGACCGCGGCAAGTCGGGCTGGTGGGTGCTGGTGGTGCTGGTGCCGGTGGTCGGATGGATCTGGGCCGTGGTCGAAAACGGTTTCCTGCGCGGCACCCCAGGGCCCAACCCCTACGGCGAGAACCCGCTGCGGAACGCGGCGCCCTGAGCGATCCCCTGAGCGATCAGTAGCGGCCGGAGAGTCCGGCCACGCGCAACACCCAGTGCGCGGCCCAGGCCACGAAGCCACGCCGCAGCGTGGCCAGCCAGCCGGCCGCCACCGGTGGCGCGGTGACCTCGCGCGACACCGCCGCCGCCCGGTCGAAGGCCGCGGCGAGCGTGCGCGTGAACGCCGCGTCGTGCACCACGACATTGGCTTCCAGGTTCAGCAGCAGCGACAACGGATCGATGTTCGAGCTGCCGATGGTGGCCCACTCGTCGTCGGCCAGCGCCACCTTGGCGTGCAGGAAGGCCGGCATGTACTCGAAGATGCGCACGCCGTGGGCCAGCAGTTCGTCGTACAGCACCTGGGCCGCCAGGCCGGCGATGCGGTAGTCGAGCTTGCCCTGCAGCAGCAGGCGCACGCGCACGCCGCGCCGCGCCGCATGCTGCTGCACGCGGCGGAAGACGCGGCCCGGATAGAAGTACGGGCAGACGATGTCGATGCGCGAGCGTGCGCCCTGCAACGCCTCGATGTAGCTGCGCTCGATCGCGCGCCGCTGGCGCAGGTTGTCGCGCACGACGAAGGCCGCCCGCACCGGCGGCAGCTCGTCCGGCGGCTCGGGCGTCGCCCCCGGCGGCAGGATGCGCATGCGCTGCAGCAGTGCCCGGGCGCCAGCCATCGGCTCGGCGCTGCGGGCCAGCGCGAGCAGCTCCTCGCGCCACTCCTGGCCGAAGGCGGCGCGCGTCCACATGGCGCGCGTGGTCTGCGCCACCGGCTGCACCACCGGGCCGCGCAGCGCCACGGCGAAGTCCAGGCGCGGCTCGGCGCTGCGGCCGTGGTTGAGGTCGACGCGGTCGTCGATGACGTTGATGCCGCCGACGAAGGCCAGCTCGTCGTCCACGGCCAGCAGCTTCTGGTGCAGGCGCCGCAACTGGCCCGGTTGCAGGTACGCCGTCCAGCGGTCGAGCGGGCGGAACACCGCCAGCGCGACCCCGCTGCCCTCGAACCACGCGCGTAGCATCGGCAGGCTGGCCTTCGAACCGAAGCCGTCGACCACCACGCGCACGCGCACGCCGCGCCGCGCCGCCGCCACCAGCGCGTCGCTGACCGCGTGTGCGGTCTCGTCATGGTGAAAGATGTAGGTGGCCAGCCAGACCTCGTGGCGCGCCGCGGCGATGGCCTGGCACATCGCGGGGAACAGCTCGTCGCCCCCGGTCAGCAACTGCACCTCGTTGCCTCCGCTGAGCACCGGCACGCGCTCGGCGCGGCGCAGCTCGGGCGGTGGCAAGGCGGGCTCCATGCTCAGCTCAGTTCGAACTCCGCCACCAGCGGCAGATGGTCGGACATGCGCGCCCAGGCCGTGCCGCGCGGCACATGGGTCAGGCGGCAGCTCAGCGCCCGGGTGTAGATGCGGTCGAGCGCGAACACCGGCACGCGCGATGGAAAGGTGGGCCGCTGGCGCTGGCCGAGCGCGCGCGTCAGGCCGATGGCGTGCATGGCGCCATCCAGTCGCTCGCCCCAGTCGTTGAAGTCGCCGGCCACGACCAGCGGCGCGTCGCGCGGCACTTCGGCGTCGATGAACTCGGCCAGGCGCTGCACTTGGCGCACGCGGCTGGAGTGGATCAGACCCAGGTGCGCCACCACCGCATGCACCACGGAGCCGTGCCATTGCACCGGCACGTGCAGCAGGCCGCGCTGCTCGAAACGGTGGTCGCTGATGTCGTGGTGACCGACATCGCCCATCGGCCAGCGCGACAGCAGCGCGTTGCCGTGCTCGCCATGGCGCGTGATCGCATTGCTGCGATAGGCCACCGCGTAGCCTTCGGGAGCCAGGAACTCGGCCTGACCTTCGTCGGGCCAGCCGAACCAGGTGCGGTCGAAGCGCAGCGCATCGCGCGCGTGGTACAGCCGCACCTCCTGCAGGAACACCAGGTCGGCGTCCAGCGCCTCGATGCCCAGGCCCAGGTTGTGGATCTCCAGGCGCTTGCGCGGGCCGACGCCGCGCACGCCCTTGTGGATGTTGTAGGTGGCCACACGCAGCCGCTGCCCGTGCTCGGTGGCCGGCGGCAGCTGGCTGGCGGCGTAGGGGTTCATGGGCCGGCGGGTGCGGCAAAGCGCGGCAGCATCAGCACCGCCTCGGCGTTGGACGGCGAGAAGCAGCGGTCGGCCGCCTCGCGCCACGGCAACCAGGCATGGCGCAGGTGCTCGCGCGGGTTCAAGCGCACCGGCGTGCCCGCGGGCACCGTGAGACCGAACACATGCTCGGTGTTGTGCGTGACGTCCGGCGCGTAGCGGTGGCGCCAGACCGGGTAGATCTCGTAGACGTTCGACAGGCCCCAGTCCACCAGCGCCGCCCGCGGCACGGCCGGGCCTCCGATCTCGATGCCCGTCTCCTCGGCCACTTCGCGCACGCAGGTGCCCTCGAGCGGCTCGCCGATCTCGTCCTTCGAACCGGTGACGCTCTGCCAATAGCCGGGCTTGTCGGCGCGCTCGATCAGCAGCACCTCGAGCGCCGGGGTGTGGATCACGACGAGGACCGATTCGGGGATCTTGTGGGTCACGGCCAAGAAAAAGGCGCGGGGGTTGCCCGCGCCTCGATTCTGCCCAAGGACGGCATGCTCATTGCGTCGGCTGCGGATTTCTCAGCCGGATGTGCAGTTCGCGCAGCTGCTTCTCGTCCACCGGACCCGGCGCGTTGGTCAGCAGGCACTGCGCGCGTTGAGTCTTCGGGAAGGCGATCACGTCGCGCAGGCTCTCGGCACCGGTCATCAGCATCACGAAACGGTCCAGGCCGATGGCGATGCCGCCGTGCGGCGGCGCGCCGTACTGCAGCGCGTCGAGCAGGAAGCCGAACTTGGCCTGCGCCTCTTCGGCGCCGATCTTCAGCGCCCGGAAGACCTTGCTCTGGACCTCCTCGCGGTGGATCCGCACCGAGCCGCCGCCGAGCTCGATGCCGTTGAGCACCACGTCGTAGGCCTTGGCGATGCAGCGGCCGGGGTCGGTCTCGAGCCAGTCCTCGTGGCCGTCCTTCGGGCTCGTGAACGGGTGGTGCATCGCGCTCCAGCGTTCATTGGCCTCGTCGTACTCGAACATCGGGAAGTCGATCACCCACAGCGGCTCCCAGTCGCCGTGCACCAGGCCCTTGGCCCGGCCGAACTCGCTGTGGCCAACCTTGACGCGCAAGGCGCCGATCGCGTCGTTGACCACCTTGGCCTTGTCCGCGCCGAAGAAGAGCAGGTCGCCGTTGCGCGCACCAGTGCGTGACAGGATCTCGGTCAGCGCCTTGTCGTGCAGGTTCTTGACGACCGGGCTCTGCAGGCCGTCGCGCCCGGCTCCCGCTTCGTTGACCTTGATCCAGGCCAGGCCCTTGGCGCCGTAGATCTTGACGAACTCGGTGTAGCCGTCGATCTCGCCGCGGCTCATCTCGGCGCCGCCGGGCACGCGCAGCGCGACCACGCGGCCGTCGGCCATGTTGGCCGGGCCGCTGAAGACCTTGAAGTCGACGTCCTTCATCACGTCGGTCAGCTCGCTGAACTGCAGCTTGACGCGCAGGTCGGGCTTGTCCGAGCCGTACAGCCGCATCGCGTCCTCGTGCTTCATCACGGGGAAGGCGCCGATGTCGATGCCCAGCACGTTCTGGAAGGTGCTGCGGATCATGCCCTCGAACATGGTGCGGATCTCCTCCTCCTTCAGGAAGGAGGTCTCCACGTCGATCTGGGTGAACTCGGGCTGGCGGTC
>DATLIE010000328.1:0-10176 GCA_035539635.1 Burkholderiaceae bacterium | reverse complement strand
GATGCGCCCGCCTACTCTGGAATCGTGCAGCAGCTCGGGAATGGCATTGGACAGGCCGCCCGCACCGACGTCATGCACGCTGACGATGGGATTGTCCTCGCCCAGCGCCCAGCAGTGGTCGATGACTTCCTGGCAGCGGCGTTCCATTTCCGGGTTGTCGCGCTGCACCGAGGCGAAGTCCAAATCCTCTTCGGAGGCGCCCGAGGCCATCGAAGACGCGGCGCCGCCGCCCAAACCGATGAGCATGGCGGGACCGCCCAGCACCACGATCTGCGCGCCCGGGGTGATTTCGTGCTTCTTGACGTGCTCGCGCCGGATGTTACCGAGACCGCCCGCGAGCATGATGGGCTTGTGATAGCCGCGCACCTCGCGGCCCGCGGGGCCCGGCGCAGATAGCTCGAACGTGCGGAAGTAGCCGCACAGGTTGGGCCGACCGAACTCGTTGTTGAACGCGGCGCCGCCCAGCGGCGCTTCGAGCATGATGTCGAGCGCGCTCGCGATGCGGTTGGGCTTGCCGTAGTCGACCTCCCACGGCTGCAGCGCGCCCGGCAGGCGCAAGTTCGAGACCGAGAAGCCGGTCAAGCCTGCCTTGGGCTTTGCGCCGCGCCCGGTCGCGCCCTCGTCGCGGATCTCACCGCCGGAGCCGGTGGCGGCGCCGGGGAAGGGCGAGATGGCGGTTGGGTGGTTGTGTGTCTCCACCTTCATCAGCACGTCCACCGGCTCGGTCGAGTATTCGTACTGTCCCGTGCTCGGGCTGGGCATGAAGCGCGCCGCGACGTGCCCTTCCATGACAGCCGCGTTGTCGTGATAGGCCGAGAGCACTCCGCCCGGGCTCGCCTCGGTGCTCTGTTTGATCAGCTTGAACAGCGATTTTTCACGCTTCTGGCCGTCGATCACGAAGTCGGCGTTGAAGATCTTGTGCCGACAATGCTCGCTGTTGGCTTGCGCGAACATCATCAGCTCGACGTCCGTCGGGTTGCGCGCGAGGCCTTGGAAGGCCGCGACGAGGTAGTCGATCTCGTCGTCCGACAGCGCCAGGCCGAACTCGACGTTCGCCCCTTCGAGCGCCACGCGGCCGCGGCCCAGCACGTCCACGTGCGCCATCGGCTCGGCGTCGCGCTCGTCGAACAGGTGGTGCCCGGCCTCGCGCTCGAAGGCCACATGCTCGGTCATGCGGTCGTGCAGCAGTGCCGCGGCAGCGCGCAGTTCGTCGGCCGACAAGGGCTTGCTGCCCAGCAACCCACTCTTGACCTGCAGCCGGAACTCGGTGACGCGCTCGACGCGGTGGATCGGCAAGCCGCAGTTGTGCGCGATGTCGGTCGCCTTGCTGGCCCAGGGCGACACGGTGCCCAGGCGCGGCATCACGACCACCAGCGCGCCGTCGGCGTCGGCTAGTGCCGGGTCGCCGTAGGTGAGCAGCGCGGCCAGCTTGTCCAGGGCGGCACGGTCCAGGGCGGCGTCGCTCCAGACCCAGTGCACATGCCGCGCCGTGACGCCCACGATGCGCGGGCAGCCCTCGGCCAGCCGCGCCAGCAGCCCCTGGGCGCGGAAGGCGGACAAGGCGTTGCCGCCCTCGAAGTGCATCAGGTGCTTGGGGGCGGAAGTCATGCGGGGTGGGGCTGCGCCCGCTCGCGGCGCGGGCTTCTGGACCGGAGGCCGCGATTTTACGGGCCGGGTGGGATAATCCCGCCCCGTTGGCTGACCTGCGATGACGATCACCCTCAAGACCCCCACCGACGTCGACGCCATGCGCGTCGCCGGCCGCCTTGCATCCGAGGTGCTGGACTTCCTGACGCCGCACGTCAAGCCCGGCATCACGACGCTGCAGATCGACAAGCTGGCGCACGACTACATGGTCGACGTGCAGGGCACGGTGCCCGCGACGCTGAATTACGCGCCGGCCGGCTACCCGCCCTACCCGGCGTCGCTGTGCACCTCGGTCAACCACGAGGTCTGCCACGGCATCCCGGCGGAGCGGCCATTGAAGAACGGCGACATCGTCAACATCGACGTCACGGTCATCACCAAGGAAGGCTGGCACGGCGACAACAGCCGCATGTTCATCGTCGGCGAAGGCAGCATTGCCGCCCGACGCCTGTGCCAGCTCACGTTCGAAGCGATGTGGAAGGGCATCGTCAAGGTGCGCCCCGGCGCGCGCCTGGGCGACGTCGGCCACGCGATCCAGACCTTCGCCGAGAACGCGGGCTTCTCGGTGGTGCGCGAGTTCTGCGGCCACGGCATCGGCCAGCGCTTCCACGAGGAGCCGCAGGTGCTGCATTACGGCCGCCCGGGCACGCTCGAGGAGCTGGTGCCGGGCATGGTGTTCACGGTCGAGCCGATGATCAACGCCGGCCGGCGCGACATCCGCGAGGACCGCAAGGGCGGCAGCTACGACGGCTGGACCATCGTCACGAAGGACCGCTCGCTGTCGGCCCAGTGGGAGCACACCGTGGTCGTCACCGAGACCGGCTACGAGGTGCTCACGGTGTCGGCCGGCAGCCCGCCGCCACCGCCGTTCGCGACGGCGGGCTACGGAAGCACGCAGCCCGCGGTCGTCGCCACCGCCTGACGCCGCGATGTCGGCCGTCCCGCAGCCGACCCAGGGCCTGGCGCGCATGCGCCTGAAGCTCGGCGCCGACAAGAACGCCCTGCTCGAAGCCTTTGCCGCCGCGCGCCCGAGCGCCCAGGCCGCCAACTCCCTGATCCGCGGCCTGTCGCGCCTGGCCGACGCCACACTGACCGAACTCTGGATCGCGAGCCAGCTCCCCACCGGCGCGGCGCTGGTGGCCGTCGGCGGCTACGGCCGCGGCGAGCTGTTCCCGCACTCGGACGTCGACGTGCTGGTGCTGCTGCCCGACGACGTGGGCACCGAGGCGGCGCGCCCATCGGTCGAACGCTTCATCACCGCCTGCTGGGACATCGGCCTGGAGATCGGCTCGTCGGTGCGCACGATCGAGGAGTGTGCGGTCGAGTCGGCGCGCGACGTGACGGTGCAGACGGCGCTGCTCGAAAGCCGCCATGTCGCCGGCGTGAAGCGCGCCTTCGTCGCGCTGCGCCAGCGCCTGGGCCAGGACATGGATGCGCGCACGTTCCTGCGCGCCAAGACGCTGGAGATGCGCCAGCGCCACACCAAGTACGAGGACACTCCCTACTCGCTCGAGCCGAACTGCAAGGAGAGCCCGGGCGGGCTGCGCGACCTGCAGGTGCTGCTGTGGGTGGCGCGCGCGGCGGGCCTCGGCCGCAGCTGGGCCGAACTCGGCGCCAAGGGCCTGGCCACGCCGTTCGAGGTCAAGCAGCTGCAGCGCAACGAAGGCGTGCTGAAGATGATCCGCGCGCGCCTGCACGCCATCGCCGGCCGGCGCGAGGACCGGCTGGTGTTCGACCTGCAGACGGCGGTGGCCAACAGCTTCGGGCTCAAGCCGCTCAGCGGCCAGCGCGTGTCCGAGCTGCTGATGCGGCGCTACTACTGGGCCGCCAAGGCGGTGGCGCAGCTCAACCAGATCCTGCTGCTCAACATCGAGGAGCGCATCCTCGGCAGCGAGGCGCTTCCGATGCGCCCGATCAACGAGCGCTTCTTCGACCGCAGCGGCCTGATCGAGGTCGCGAGCGACGACCTCTACAAGCGCGAGCCGCACGCCATCCTCGAGACCTTCCTGCTGTATCAGCAGCAGCCGGGGCTGAAGGGCCTGTCGTCACGCACGCTGCGCGCGCTCTACAACGCGCGCAACACGATGGACGCGGCGTTTCGCCGTGACCCGGTGAACCGGGCCCGCTTCATCGAGATCCTGCGCCAGCCGCTGGGCCAGACGCATGTGATGCGGCTGATGAACCAGACCTCGGTGCTCGGCCGCTACCTGTGGGTGTTCCGCCGCATCGTTGGCCAGATGCAGCACGACCTGTTCCACGTCTACACGGTGGACCAGCACATCCTGATGGTGGTGCGCAACATGCGCCGCTTCTTCATCCCCGAGCATGCGCACGAGTACCCGTTCTGTTCGCAGCTCGCGTCGCAGTTCGAGCGCCCCTACGTGCTGCTGGTGGCGGCGCTGTTCCACGACGTGGCCAAGGGCCGCGGCGGCGACCACTCGGCGCTCGGCGGGCGCGAGGTGCGGCGCTTCTGCCACGACCACGGCATCCGCGGCGAGGACGGCCGGCTGATCGAGTTCCTGGTGCGCCACCACCTGACGATGAGCCATGTGGCGCAGAAGGAGGACCTGTCCGACCCCGAGGTCATCGCGAGCTTCGCGGCCCAGGTCAAGGACGAGCGCACGCTGACCGCGCTGTACCTGCTGACCGTGGCCGACATCCGCGGCACCAGCCCGAAGGTGTGGAACGCCTGGAAGGGCAAGTTGCTCGAGGACCTGTACCGCCTGACGCTGCGCGCGCTCGGCGGTACCAAGCCCAGCGTCGAGACCGAGACCGAGTCGCGCAAGGCCGACGCGCGCGCCCTGCTCGCGCTGGCCTCCCAGCTGCCCGGCACCGAGAAGCCACTGTGGGACACGCTCGACGTGGGCTACTTCATGCGCCACGACCCGGCCGACATCGCCTGGCACGCGCGCGTGCTGTGGCGCCATGTCAAGACCGCGGTGCCCGTCGTGCATGCACGCGCCTCGTCGGTCGGCGAGGGCCTGCAGGTGCTGGTCTACACGCCCGACGTGCCCGACGTGTTCGCGCGCATCTGCGGCTATTTCGACAACGCCGGCTTCTCGGTGCTCGACGCCAAGGTGCACACCACGCGCGCCGGCTACGGCCTGGACACCTTCCAGCTCGTGCACCCGAACGTCGACGACAGCGCCGGCTACCGCGACCTGATCTCGCTGGTCGAGACCCAGCTCGTCGGCGCGCTCACCACCGTCGGCGCGCTGCCCGAGCCGCGGCGCGGCCGCGTCTCGCGCCGCGTCAAGAGCTTCCCGGTCACGCCGCGCATCACGCTGCGCCCCGACGAGCGCGCGCAGCGCTGGATCCTGTCGGTCAGCGCGAGCGACCGCAGCGGCCTGCTCTACGGCATCGCACGCGTGCTCGCCAGGCACCGCATCAACCTGCAGTTGGCAAAGATCAGCACGCTCGGCGAGCGCGTCGAGGACACCTTCCTGGTCGACGGCGCCGAGCTGCAGCACAACCGCACCCAGATCGCGATCGAGAGCGAGCTGCTCGACACGCTGGCGCAGCCGGCATGAGCCCCTCGTGAGCGTTCGTCCCCTCGTTGCAGCGGAAGCTGCCGCGAAGCTGGGCGAGTTCGACGCGATCATCGACGCGCGTTCGCCGGCCGAGTACGCCGAGGATCACCTGCCGGGTGCCGTCAACTGGCCGGTGCTCGACGACGACGAGCGCCGTGTGGTCGGCACCGAGTACAAGCAGGTCTCGACCTTCGACGCGCGCAAGCGCGGCGCCGCCATCGTCGCGCGCCGCATCGCCGAACACCTGGAAGCGCATGCGCAGGACAAGCCGCAGCACTGGCACCCGCTCGTCTACTGCTGGCGCGGCGGCCAGCGCAGCGGTGCCCTGGCCTGGTTCCTGGGCCAGGTGGGCTTTCGGGTGCAGGTGCTGCAAGGCGGCTACAAGGCCTTCCGTGCCGTGGTGCGCGAGCAGCTCGACACGCTGCCGGGCAGGTTGCGCCTCGTCGTGGTCGGCGGGCGCACCGGCAGCGGCAAGACGCGGTTGCTGCAGGCGCTGGCAGACGCCGGTGCCCAGGTGCTCGACCTCGAGGCGCTGGCGCGACACCGCGGCAGTGTGCTCGGCGGCCTGCCGCACGAGGGTCAGCCTTCGCAGAAGGCCTTCGAGATGGGGCTGTGGCAGGCGCTGTCGCGCTTCGATCCGTCCCGGCCGGTGTTCGTCGAGAGCGAGAGCCGCCGCATCGGGCAGCTGCACCTGCCCGAGGCGCTGATCGAGCGCATGCGCGCCGACGGCCGCTGCGTCATCGTGCAGATGCCCGACGCGGCGCGCGTGCAGCTGCTGCTCGAGGAGTACGGCTTCTACGCCCAGCAGGTAGAACGTTTCTGCGAGCACCTCGGCGCGCTGACCGAGCTGCGCGGCAAGGCCACGGTGGCCGAGTGGCAGGCGCAGGCGCGCGCCGGCGAGTGGGCCGCGCTCTTCGCCGACTTGATGGCGCGCCACTACGACCCGCTGTACCTGCGCTCGAGCGAGCAGCACTTCGCGGGCTATGCCGAGGCGACGACGCTCGACGTGGCCGACGGCAGGCCCGAGACGCTGGCCGCCGCCGCACGGCACCTGCTCGCCGCGGGCTGAGCCGAGGCAGATCAAGCCGCACCCGCCGGCTCGCGGCATGATCGCGTCATGACGCCGGCCCCGATCACGCTCGCCCATCCCTGGCGCTGGCTCAAGCTCGGCGCACGCGACCTGGCCCGCGCCCCCTGGCCGGGCCTGTCGCACGGGCTGACGCTGGCGCTGTTCGGCGCCCTCGTCTTCGGGCTGCTGCACGACCGCTTCTGGGCCCTGGCCGGCGCCTTCAGCGGCTTCCTGCTCGTGGCGCCGGTGCTGGCCACCGGCCTGTATGCGGTGAGCCGCGCGCTCGAGCGCGGCGAGGATCCGACTGCGGCGCACACGATGGACGTGGCGATGCTCGCCTGGTGGCCGCGCGGTGCGCAGGCGCGGCGCCTGATGCGTTTCGGCGCGCTGCTCGCGCTGGCCGGCACCGGCTGGGTGCTGACCTCGGCCTCCTTCGTCACCGGCTTCACGCCGCAGCGCGTGGACACCCCGGCCGACTTCCTGCGCCACGTGGTGCTCGCCGAGCACGGCTGGGTGTTCGAGGCCTGGGTGCTGCTCGGCGGCGCGCTGGCCGCGCCAGTGTTCGCGAGCAGCGCGGTGGCGATCCCGCTGCTGCTCGAGCGGCCGCTGCGGGTGCTCGACGCTGTGCTCGCGAGCTGGCGCGTCGTGCTGGCCTACCCGCTGCCGATGGCGTTGTGGGCCTTCGTCGTGATGGCGCTCACCGCGCTGGGCATGGCGACGCTGCTGGTCGGCCTGGTGATCGTCGTGCCGCTGCTCGCCCACGCGAGCTGGCACGCCTACCGCGACTGCGTGCCCACCGACGAGCCGGCTTCGACGCCGCAGGCCTGATGTTCGGCTACGACGAGGCGCAGATCGCCTGGTTCGGCATGACCTTCGGCGTGGCCGCGTTCATCGGCTACATGTTCTTCATCATCTGGCAGCTCGCACGCGAATCGAAAGCCGGACGCATGGGCACCTTCGTGCTGTTCCTCGTGCTCGGCTTCGGCATGATCGGCTTCATCGCCAAGGGCGTGATCAAGTGGCTGATCGGCGGCGACTAAGGCCAGGCTTCAGGCCACTGCATAGACCGACAGGCGCACGAGGCGCGCCTCGCGCGCGCCGAAGGCCACCGCGATCGTGCGGTTGAGGTGCTGCAGCGACGGCGCCGCGGCCTCGAAGCGCATCGCGGTGCGGAAGTAATACGCTGCCGGGTCGACGGCCTCGCCGCGTCCGAGTGCGGCGATCACCTCCGCCGGGCCGTGGCGCAGCCCCTGGCTCACGACCTGCACGCGCGCGCCCTGTGCGTCCTGCAGCACGTAGCGGGCGTCGACCTCTAGCACGCCGTCGGCGCGCAGCAGCTGCCAGTCCGCGCCGCCGGGCAGCACGCTGCCCTGCCAGCCCTGCAGCGCGCCGGTGCCCTCGAACCGGCCCCCGGTGAGTGCCACGACGCGCCGCTCGCCGGTGGCCATCGTTCCCAGCGTCACCAGTTCGCCGACCTCGACCTCCAGGCGCAACAGCGGCGACAGGACAGGGTTCATGTGCGAAGTATCCGGCAGCGCCGGTGCGACGCGCACACAATGCGAGCCTCGTCACGGTTTCGGAGGTGCGCACCATGCTGCGGATCGATCGACGCGAAGCCCTGGCCCTGCTGTCGCTCGGCGCGGCCGGATGGGCAGGCCCGGCCCACGCCCAGTCGGGCGCGTCGGGTGCACGCCTGCAGTCGTGGCCGCTCAACGCGCCGTCGCGCACCGGCATCCACGACGTGGCCCCGGCGCCCGACGGGGGCGTGTGGTTCAGTGCGCAGCGCAGCGGCCACCTCGGCTGGTTCGACCCGCGCAGTGGCCGCGTGGAACTGGTGCCGCTCGGCCGTGGATCGTCGCCGCATGGCGTGATCCAGGGACCCGACCGCGCGGCCTGGCTGACCGACAGCGGGCTCAATGCGATCGTGCGCGTCGGCTGGCCCGACCGCGCGGTGCGTGCCTTTCCGCTGCCGGGGGGCAGTGGCTACGCCAACCTCAACACCTGCGCCTTCGACGGCGACGGCGACCTCTGGTTCACGGGCCAGAGCGGTGTGGTCGGCAAGGTCTCGGTCAAGAACGGCCAGGTCAGCGTGAAGGACGCGCCCAAGGGACGCGGGCCTTACGGCATCTGCACCACACCCGCCGGGGAGGTGTGGTGGTGTTCGCTCGCGGGCTCGTACATCGCACGCATCGACCGCCGAACCGGCGAATCGGTCGTCGTCGAGCCGCCGACGAAGAACCAGGGGGCGCGCCGGGTCTGGAGCGACAGCCGCGGCCGCATCTGGGTCAGCGAGTGGAACTCGGGCCACCTCTCGGTGCACGACCCCGCCGCGCGCACGACCGCGCAGGCCTGGCGCGCCTGGAAGCTGCCCGGCGAGCGGCCAAGCTGCTATGCGGTCTACGTCGACGAACGCGATACCGTCTGGGCCAGCGACTTCGGCGGCAACGCGGTGTGGCGCTTCGACCCCGCTGGCGAGAAGTTCGAGCGATTCGGGTTCGCGCGCGAAGCGGCCGGCATCCGGCAGATCCTCGGCCGGCCGGGCGAAGTGTGGCTGCCCGAGAGCAGCACCGAACACATCTCGGTCATCCGCACGGCGTGAGGGCTGCGCTCGCCGCCTGCGGCGCGCTGCTCGCGCTCGCCGGGTGCGCGAACCTCGCGCCGCCCGGGCCGTATGCGCTGCACGCGGTGTCGCCGCAGGACGCCGAGTGCCTGCGCGCCTTCGAGGCGCTCGACACCGCTGTGGAACGCGCGGGTGTGCACGACGCCGAGGCCGATCGCATCGCGGGCTTCCCGTCGCTGCGCATCGACCGCCTCGGGGCCGCACTGCGGCCGCAGGCGGCGGCCGACGACGCGGCGTTCGACGCCTGGCTGCAGCGCGCGCGCCGGCTCGACCTCAAGGCGCGACGCATCGAACGCGACAACCTGCCGTCGCACGACGCCGCGCTGCCCTCGGCCGCCGAGCTCGCTGCCTGTTCGCAGCGACTCACCGACACGCTGCGCACCGATGCAGCCGTGCGGCCGGCGTTGCTCGCACGCGCGCAGGTGCCCGACCGCTACAGCGCGACGCTGCGCGTGGCCGGCCTGTATGCGCTGACGCGCGTGCCCTTCTTCGCCGGCGTCGAACGCTGGCAGCGCGCGCACGAGGCGGCGATGCGCGACGCGGCGGCCGAGCCACGACCGGCGACGCGTCTCGTGCCGGACAGGCAAGAGACCGCCCCATCGGTTGCGGCGTTCGAGCGCGACGCGCTCGGCCTGCCGCGCCTGGACGACGCGGCAGCCGAGCGACTGCTCGCAGCGCACGCACCGGTGTTCGATGTCGAAGCGCGCGGCCCGTTCGATGCGGTCGGCGTGCCGCTCTGGCGCGCCGATGGCCGCCTCGGCGTCGACGGCACGCGGCCGGTGGTCTATCAGCGCGTGGCGCACACGCTGGTGCACGGGCGGCCGCTGCTGCAGCTTGTCTACACGCTGTGGTTTGCGGAGCGACCGAAGCGCAGCGCGTTCGACCTGCTCGGCGGTGCACTCGACGGCGTGGTCGTGCGGCTGACCCTCGGCACCGACGGCCGGCCGCTGATGCTCGACACGATGCACGCCTGCGGTTGCTACCACCTCTTCTTCCCCGCGCCCGGCGTCACGCTCAAGCCCGGCGCCCCGGCCGATGTGGAATGGGCCTTCGTGCCTGCCGCGCTGCCGGCACTCGCGCCAGGCCAGCGCATCGTCGTGCGCCTCGAGTCCGCGACGCACTACGTGCTCGGTGTGTCGGCCACCGCGTCGCCCGCAGCCAGTGACATCCGCTACGCGCGGCGACCCGAGTCCGACCTGCAGCGCCTGCCGTGGCCGGGCGGTGGCACGCGCAGCCTGTACGGGCCGGACGGCCTGGTGGCCGGCAGCGAACGCGCCGAGCGTTACCTGTTCTGGCCGATGGGCATCGCC
>DATLIE010000327.1:0-4735 GCA_035539635.1 Burkholderiaceae bacterium | reverse complement strand
GAGCCGGCCTGCAGTTCGTCGCCGGGAACACGCGTTCCGTCGCATCATGGCCGCGGGCCGTCATCGCGGCTGCCTACACTGCGCCCGCTTCAAAAGAGCGTGAGGGACGACAGATGCGAAAGTCAAAGTGGTGGATCGGGGCGGCGGTGCTGCTGGCCGCTGTCGGGGTGGCTGCTGCGCTGGCCGTGGCGGGCAAGCAGGGCGACAAGAAGCCCGGCAAGGAGGGCGACAACAAGCCCGCGCTCGAGTTCACCGCGCGCGAGGTTGTCCAGCCCGCGCTCGCCTCGATGCCCAGCCTGGTCGAGTTCTCCGGCCCGCTCGTCGCGCCGCAGACGGCGATCGTTCGCGCCAAGGCGGGCGGCACCTTGCTGACGCTGGCGGTGGCTGAGGGCCATCGCGTGAAGGCCGGCCAGCTGCTGGCGACGATCGACGCCACCGAGGTGTCGACGCGCCTGGCCGAGCGCCAGGCGATGGTGGAGTCGGCGCGCGCCACGCTGGTCCAGGCCGAGCGCACCCACGGCAACAACCAGCGCCTCGCGGACCAGCAGTTCATCTCGTCCACGGCGCTCGACCAGTCGCGGGCCGCGCTGGACGCCGCGCGGGCGCAGGAGCGTGCGGCGCTGGCCCAGCTCGACACCGTGCGCGCGGTCTCGCGCGACACGCGCATCGTCGCGCCGATCAACGGCATCGTGGCCAAGCGGCACGCCGTGGCGGGCGAGAAGGTCTCGGCCGAGCAGAGTGTGGTGACGATCGTCGACCTCGCCCGGCTCGAGCTGGCCGGCAGCGTCGGCACGCACGAGGTGGCGCAACTCGCGCCGGGCGTGGCGGTGCAGGTGAAGGTCGAGGGCGTGGACCAGGCGGTGGCCGGCAAGATCGCGCGCATCGCCCCGGCCGCCGAGCCGGGCACGCGCTCGATCGGCGTGACGATCGAGCTGCCGAACCCCAACGAGGCATTGCGCGCCGGCCAGTACGCGCTGGCGAAGGTGGAGCTGGCCGACCCGCAGCGGCGCCTCACGGTGCCGGCTTCCGCGCTCGGCAACACCGCGGGCCAGGACCATGTGTGGCTGATCGAGAACGGCGCGCTGGCGCGGCGCGCGGTCACGGTCGGTCGCCGCGACGCCCGCGAGGGCCGCATCGAGTTGCTGTCGGGCGTGACTGCGGCCAGCCAGGTGCTGGCGGCACGCTTCGAGAACCTGCGCGAGGGCGCCAAGGCGACGGTGGTGGCGTCCAAGTCCGCCTCGGTGGCGTCGGCCGCGGCGTCGGTGCCGCTGGTCAAGTAGGGGCGGGCCATGTGGATCACGCGCGTCTCGATCAGCAACCCCGTCTTCGCCGTCATGATGATGGTGGCGCTGTGCGTGCTGGGCCTGTTCTCGTACAACAAGCTGGGCGTCGAGCAGATGCCCGACATCAGCTTCCCGGGCGCCTGGTTCGAGGCGCAGTACCCGGGCGCCTCGCCGGAGGCGGTGGAGCGCGAGGTGATCAAGCCGGTCGAGGAGGCCGTCAACAGCGTCGCCGGCGTCAAGCGCATCACGGCGCGCGCGGCCGAGGGCGTGGGCTGGGTCAACATCGAGTTCGGCCTCGACACCGACATGGACCGCGCGATGCAGGACGTGCGCGAGCGCGTCGCGGCCGTCCAGTCCAGCTTCCCGCGCGATGTGCGCCCGCCGACGCTCTCGCGCTGGAACAACGACAACAACGAGCCGGTCGTCAACGCGGTGCTGGTCAGCAAGACACGCAGCCCGCGCGAGCTGTCGATCATCGGCGAGAACACGGTCGGCAAGCGCCTGCAGCGGGTGGCCGGCGTGGCACGGGTGGACATCAGCGGGCTGGTCACGCGCGAGGTGCGCATCGACCTCGATCCGACGCGCCTGCGCGCCTACGGCGTGACGCCGGCCGAGATCGCCACCGCGCTGCGCGAGGCCAACGTCGACCAGCCCGTGGGGCTGCTCAAGGACAGCGTGCAGGACACCCTGCTGCGCGTCGAAGGCAAGGTGCGCGACCCGAAGCAGTTCGAGCAGCTGGTGGTCGCGCGCCGCAACGGCCTGGCGCTGACGCTGGCCGATCTGGGCACCCTGGTCGAGCGCGAGAAGGAGCCTGAATCGATCGCGCGCATCAACGGCCAGCCCGGCATCAACTTCAACGTCTTCAAGCAGCAGGACGCCAACATCGTGGCCACCGGCGACGCGGTGAAGGCCGCGCTCGACGAGGTGCGCAAGACCCTGCCGCCGGACGTCGAACTGACCCTGGTGCGGGCCTCGTCCGACTGGGTCAAGGGCTCGCTGGACGGCCTGAGGCACACGCTGATCGAAGGGGCGCTGCTGACGGTGCTGATCGTCTTCCTGTTCCTGCACTCATGGCGCAGCACCATCATCACCGGGCTGACGTTGCCGATCGCGGTCATCTCGAGCTTCATCGCGGTCTACATGTTCGGCTTCACGCTGAACTTCATGACCATGATGGCGCTGTCGCTGTGCATCGGCCTGCTGATCGACGACGCCATCGTGGTGCGCGAGAACATCGTGCGCCACATCCACATGGGCAAGGACCACCACACGGCGGCCCGCGAAGGCACCGACGAGATCGGCCTGGCGGTGATGGCCACCACCTTCGCGCTGTGCGCGGTGTTCGTGCCCGTGGCCTTCATGGGCGGCATCATCGGCAAGTTCTTCTACCCCTTCGGCATCACCGTGGTGGTGGCGGTGCTGGTCAGTCTGTTCGTCAGCTTCACGCTCGACCCGATGCTGTCGTCGGTGTGGAAGGACCCGCCGGCCGCGACGCTGAAGAAGGTCTGGGGCATCGGCCACGCGATCCGCGCCACCGACGCCGGCATGGACGTGCTGCACCGCGTCTACGAAGCCACGATCCGCTGGGCGTTCTCGGCCCGGCGCTACCGCATGCTCGTGCCGCCGCTGCCGGCCTGGGGCCATGGCTTCCATGCCGACGGCCGGCGCGACAAGGCCAGCGCGCGACGCTGGCGCTGGGCCACGATCACGCCACGCGGTGTGGTGATGGCCGCCGGCGCCGCCAGTTTCGTCGCGGCGCTGGGGCTCACGCCCCTGGTCGGCAGCGAGTTCGTGCCGGAGACCGACGAAGGGTTCACCCAGCTGGCGATCACGCTGCCGGTCGGGTCGAGCCTGGAGCGCACCGACGCCAAGGTGCGCCAGGTCGAGGAGATCGTGCTCGGCGTCAAGGAAGTGAAGAACCTGGCCACCTGGATCGGCGGCGCCGGGCAGCGCAACCGCGCCTGGCTCAACATTGCGCTGGTCGACAAGAAGGAGCGCCGGCGTTCGCAGAAGCAGGTGGAAGACGCGCTGCGCGAAGCGATCCAGAAGATCCCGGGCACCGACCTGGCCGTGGGCTTCAACCGTCCGGTCTACGTCGCCATCCTCGGCAACGACCCGGAGGGCCTGGCCCGGGTGGCGTCGGACTTCGCGGAGAAGGTCAAGAAGATTCCCGGCGTCGTCGATGTCGAGTCATCGGTCAAGCCCGGTCTGCCCGCGTACGCGGTGCGGCTCAAGCCCGACGCGATCCGCGAGCTCGGCCTGTCGACGCCGCAGGTGGCGTCGTCGCTGCGCGCCTACGTCAACGGCGACACGGCCACCTACTGGACCACGCCCGCCGGCGACCAGGTGGACGTGACGCTGCGCCTGAACGAGACCCAGCGCGAACGGCTCGAGCAGCTGCGCTCGCTGCCGGTGGCGTTCGCCGCGAACGGCACGCCGATCCGCCTCGACAGCGTGGCGACGATCGAGTCCGTCTTCAACCCGGAGAACATCCGGCGCCAGAACCTGCAACGCCGCGAGGCGGTGTTCGCCGGCGTCAAGGACCGATCGGTCGGCGAGGTCGGCTCGGACGTGCAGAAGCTGATCAAGGAGACCACTTTGCCGCCGGGCTACAGCTTCGACATCGGCGGCCAGCTGCAGCAGCAGCAGGAGGCCTTCGGCGGCCTGCTCGCGGCGATGGGCCTGGCGGTGATCTTCATCTACATCGTGCTGGCGAGCCAGTTCGGCAGCTTCATCCAGCCGATCGCGATCATGGCCAGCCTGCCGCTGGCGCTGATCGGGGTGATGCTCGCGCTGCTGTTCTGGCGCAGCACGCTGAACGTGTTCTCGATGATCGGCCTGGTGATGCTGATGGGCCTGGTGACCAAGAACGCGATCCTGCTGGTGGACTTCGCCAACCAGGCGCGCAAGTCCGGCGCCACCGTGGCCGCCGCGCTGCTGCAGGCCGGACTGATCCGCATGCGCCCGATCGTGATGACGACGATGGCGATGGTGTTCGGCATGCTGCCGCTCGCGCTGGCGCTCAACGACGGCGGCGAGATCCAGGCCCCGATGGGCCGCGCCATCATCGGCGGCGTGATCACCTCGACGATCCTGACGCTGGTGGTGGTGCCGGTGCTGTACAGCTATCTGGTGCGGGATCGGAAGAAGACGCCGGTGGCGGAAGCGGGTGGATCCGTGCCGTTGCCGATGCCGGCGGATCGGGAGTAGGGCTGGCATTGGCGCGTCGCGGCGGGCGCTGCCCGGTGCAGGCTCCCCCTGGAGCGGTCGGCCCGTTGGGCCGACTTCGCTGCGGTGCTCGGTCTTGGGGTCGCGCCGAACAACTCGCTTCGTTCGCTGCGCTCTCTGCGCTCAGACACGTTCGGCGGGTCAGTTCACGAAGCGCACGCGTACGCGCGCCGACCCCAAGCCCGAGCACCGCAGCGAAGTCGGCCCGCTGGGCCGACCGCTCC
>DATLIE010000326.1:0-8468 GCA_035539635.1 Burkholderiaceae bacterium | reverse complement strand
CGGTCGAAGAGGTAGGCGATGTCGTGCGGCCCGGGGCTCGCCTCCGGGTGGCCCTGGAAGCAGAACGCCGGCTTGTCGGTACGCGCGAGACCCTGCAGCGTGCCGTCGAACAGGCTGACGTGCGTGGGCCGCAGGTTGCTTCCGAGCGTCTTCTCGTCGACCGCGAAGCCGTGGTTCTGGCTCGTGATCGACACCCGTCCGGTGTCGAGGTCCTTCACCGGGTGGTTGGCGCCGTGGTGGCCGAACTTCATCTTGAAGGTCTTGGCGCCCGAGGCCAGGGCCAGGATCTGGTGGCCGAGGCAGATGCCGAAGGTCGGCACGCCACGGTCGATGATCGTTCGTGTGGCGGCGATCGCGTATTCACAAGGTTCGGGGTCGCCCGGGCCGTTGCTCAGGAACACACCGTCGGGCTTCAGTGCCAGCACCTCGGCCGCACCCGTTTGCGCCGGCACCACGGTGATGCGGCAGCCGCGCGAGGCCAGCATGCGCAGGATGTTGCGCTTGACACCGAAGTCGTAAGCCACGACATGGAAGCGCCCGGCGGACTGTGCACCGTAGCCGGCGCCGAGCGCCCACTCGGTCTCGGTCCATTCGTACGGTGTATCGGCGGACACCACTTTCGCCAGGTCCAGCCCGGCCATGTTCGGCGCCGAGCGCGCCGCGGCCAGCGCTTCGTCGATCTGCGCCTGGCCGACCGACGTGCCGGCCGCGAAGGCGAGGATCGCACCGTTCTGCGCGCCCTTGCTGCGCAGCAGGCGCGTCAGCTTGCGCGTATCGATGTCGGCGATCGCCACCGTGCCCTCGCGCACGAGGTAGTCGGACAGCGTCAGCCCGGCACGGAAGTTGGACACACGCACCGGCAGGTCCTTGATCACGAGGCCGGCCGCGAACACCTTGCGCGACTCGACGTCCTCGGGGTTGACGCCGTAGTTGCCGATGTGCGGATACGTCAGCGTGACGATCTGCTGGCAGTAGCTCGGGTCGGTCAGGATTTCCTGGTAGCCGGTGAGCGCGGTGTTGAACACCACCTCGCCGACGGTGCGACCGGTGGCGCCGATCGAGGTGCCGTGAAAGACCGTGCCGTCTGCGAGGGCGATCACGGCGGGGGGCAGGACGGGCAGCAAATCAGGCTCCGGGGCGAAGCGCGCCCGGTTTCTCCACCAGCGCCCCGAAGCCGGGGGCCGGATGCTGGACCGTCGTGGGGTGCTGGAAAACCGGGTGCGCGGGACTGGCGAAAAATCCAGCGATTATAGCCGGCCGCCTTAGCGCACCGACACCCTACACACCGAGGGCAGCGATGCCGGCGCGCGCGATCTGGGCGTCCTCGGTCGACTTCACCCCGCTTACCCCTACAGCGCCGATGCAGTGACCCTGCACCATCACCGGCACACCCCCTTCGAGCATGCCTTCGATCGCGGGCGCGCTCAGGAAGGCCGTGCGTCCGCCGTTGATGATGTCTTCGTAGCCCTTGGATTCGCGCCGCCCGAGGGCGGCGGTATGTGCCTTGGCCGGCGCGATGTGCGCGGAGACCGGCGGCGCGCCGTCGAGTCGCTGCAGCCACAGCAGGTGCCCGCCGTCGTCGACCACGGCGATCGTCACGGCCCACTGGTGGGCCTTGGCCTCGGTTTCGGCCGCGGCCGCGATGCGCCGGGCGTCGTCGTGGGTCAGATACGGCTTCGATTGCAGCGCCATCGCTCCTCCGGATTCGGTAAGGGCTGCACTGTACGGCCGTCCCGCAGCGCGATTGCCTGCCGTGAAATGCGGTCATTCCTGACTGCCAAGGTAGGGAACTAGAATCCGCCGCGCAGGCTCATAGCTTGCGTCACTTCACACATGGAGGCTTGTGACATGAATGACCGCCTGCAACCCGTCTATGCCGGCCCGGCTGGCTCCGGCGCGCTGACCGGCGAACGCAACCGCGTCCTGCGCAATACCTATTGGCTGCTGGCCCTGTCGCTGGTGCCGACGGTGCTCGGGGCCTGGGTCGGGGTGACGACCGGCGTGATGGCCAGCCTGGGGATGGGCATGTCGATGCTTGTCTTCTTCGGAGGTGCCTTCGCCTTCATGTTCGCGATCGAGAAGACCAAGCACTCTGCCACCGGGGTGGCCGTGCTGCTGGGATTCACGTTCTTCATGGGCCTGATGCTGTCGCGCATGCTGGCGGCGGTGCTCGGGTTCAGCAATGGCACGACGCTGATCATGACCGCCTTCGGAGGCACGGCGGCGATCTTCTTCACGATGGCCACGCTGGCGACTGTGATCAAGCGCGACCTGTCGGGCATGGGCAAATTCCTGACGATCGGGGCGGTCATCCTGCTGGTCGCGTTCATTGTCAATGCCTTCGTGCAGTCGAGCGCCCTGATGCTGACGTTGCTGGTGCTGTGCCTTGGCATCTTCTCCGCCTTCATGGTCTACGACGTGAAGCGCGTGCTTGACGGCGGCGAAACCAACTACATCACAGCCACGCTGGCGATCTACCTGGACATCTTCAACGTGTTCCAGAGCCTGCTCGCGCTGCTCGGCATCTTTGGCGGCGAAAGGGAATAGACCCCTTTTTGCTGGATCGACAAGGCCCCTCTCGGGGCCTTGTCTGTTTATGGGCGATCGAAGACGGCGATCGACTCCACGTGCGCCGTGTGCGGGAACATGTTGACTGCGCCCGCGGCCGAGCAGCGATAACCCGCCTGGTGGACCAGCAGACCGGCATCGCGCGCCAGGGTCGCCGGGCTGCAGCTCACGTAGACGATGCGCACGGGCGGCCGCCACGGGCTGCCCGACTGCACCAGGTCGGCGGTGGCCTTGGCCAGTGCGAGGGCGCCCTCGCGCGGCGGATCCACCAGCCACTTGTCGGCCACCCCATCGGCCGCGAGTGCCTCGGGCGTCAATTCGAACAGGTCGCGCGCGGCGAACGACGCCGACAGGCCGTTGTGCCGCCCGTTCTCGCGCGCACGCTGCACCAGCGTTTCGCTGCCCTCGATGCCCAGCACCTCGCGTGCCAGGGTGGCCAGCGGCAGCGTGAAGTTGCCGAGACCACAGAACCAGTCGATCACACGCTCGTGGGTCTGCACGTCAAGCAGGCGCACCGCCCGGTGCACCAGGACGCGATTGATGTGCGGATTGACCTGCGTGAAGTCGGTCGGCCTGAATGGCATCACCACGCCGTACTCGGGCAACGCATAGGCCAGCGGCGGGCCATCGTCGTCGAGCCGGCGCACGCTGTCCGGCCCCTTGGGCTGCAGCCACCACTGGACACCGTGCGCGTCGCCAAATGCCCGCAGGCGTGCGAGATCGCCCGCGCCCAGCGGCTCCAGGTGACGCAGCACCAGCGCGAGCACCTCATCGCCCATGGCCAGTTCGATCTGCGGCAGCGTCTCGCGCGCATCCATCGCCATCACCAAGTCGCGCAGCGGCAACAGCAGCGCGCTGACACGGGCCGGCAACACGTGGCATTCGCGCATGTCGGCGATGTAGCGCGACTTGCGCTCGTGGAAGCCTACGAGCACCGTGCCCTTCTTGGCCACGAAACGCACCGACAGACGTGCCCGGTAGCGGTAGCCCCAGGCCGGACCTTCGATCGGCCGCAACACGCGCTCAGGCTCGACCTTGCCCAGGTGCCAGAGGTTGTCCTCGAGCGTGCGCTGCTTGACCGCCACCTGCGCCGCCGGATGCAGGTGCTGCATCTTGCAGCCGCCGCAGGCCCCTGCGTGCAGGCCGAAGTGCGGGCAGGCCGGGCGCACGCGCTGGGCGCTCTCGCGTGCCAGCGCCGTCATGCTGGCCTGTTCCCACTGGTTCTTGCGCCGCTGTACCTGCACCTGCACACGCTCGCCCGGCAAGGCCCCTTCGATGAAGACCACCTTGCCCTCGGCGTTGTGTGCCACGCCCTGCGCCTCGAGGTCGAGCGATTCGACCTCCAGCCATTCGTCCGTCGCTGTCATGGGCCCGGATTATCCGGACCCGCCTCAGCCCCAGGCCGCCAGGTATTCCGGCCAGGGGGCTTCACCCAGGCTCGACAAGCTGTCCCGCACGAGCGCGATCTCGCGTTCGTGCTCGGCCTCGGTGAAGCCGCCGCGCATCTTCTGGAAGCGGCAGTACAGCAGGTAGGTGTTCATCACGTCCGTCTCGCAGTAGCGGCGGATGTCTTCCAGCTTGCCTTCGAGGTACGCCGGATAGACCTGGGAGCCGTCCATGCCGAGCTTGCCCGGCAGGCCGCACAGCTTGGCCATCGCATCGAGCGGCGCGTTGGCGCGTGGCTGGTACAGCGCCAGCAGGTCCATCAGGTCGAGGTGGCGCGTGTGGTAGCGCGAGATGTAGTTGTTCCACTTGTACTCGCGGTCGTCCTCGCCGAGGTCCCAGTACTTGTCCGCGACGATGCCGTGGCGCAGGCCGCGGTAGTGCAGCACCGGCAGGTCGAAGCCGCCGCCGTTCCAGCTCACGAGCTGCGGCTGGTGCTTCTCGATCTTCTCGAAGAAGGTCTGGATGACGGCACCTTCTTCGTTGCCGCTGCGGTCGACGAAGGATTGCACCGTCACGCCCTTGGCGTTGCGGAACACGCAGGAGATGACGAGCACGCGTTGCAGGTACAGCGGCAGCATGTCGCTCTTGCCGCCCTCCTTGCGCTCGGCCTGCTCGGCGGCGAATACCTCGGCGTCCGACAGGGTGGCGTCCGCACCGCGCAGGGCACGCAGCCCCTGGATGTCCGGAATCGTCTCGATGTCGAAGACCAGAACCGACGTCGCCATGCCCACCGCGTCAGAACACGCTGTCGCGGTCGATGCCGCGGCGCGCCATGTGGCGCTTCAGCTTGACCAGAGCTTCCTGCTGGATCTGACGCACGCGCTCTCGCGTCAGCCCCAGGCGCTCGGCCAGCGCCTCGAGCGTCTCGGGCTCGCTGTTGTGCAGGCCGAAACGGCCGGTCAGCACCTCCCGCTCGCGCCGGCTCAGCTCGAGCAACTCGCCTTCGAGCAGCGACTCGAGTTCATGGTGCAGCAGGCGGCCCTCGGGGTCGTCGTTGCCGTCGTCGGCCACGCCGTCGAGCAGCGACTCGCCGCCCGCGTCGCCGTCGCGCGCCGCCGCATCGCGCGGTGCGTCCAGCGAGGCCGGCTGCTCGGCGTAACGCAGCAGGTCGGCCACCTCCTGCACCGGACGTCCCACCTTTTCGGCGATGCGCTCCACCCGCACCGGCCGATCGTCGGCCTCGGCCGCCAGGGCACGCTGGCTTTCGAGCGCGCGGCGCGCGCGCAGCACCTGATTCAGCTCACGCACCACGTGCACCGGCAGCCGCACCAGCCGAGCCTGGTGCATGATCGCGCGCTCGATCGACTGGCGGATCCACCACGAGGCGTAGGTCGAGAAGCGAAAGCCACGTTCGGGCTCGAACTTGGCAGTGGCGTGCATCAAGCCGAGATTGCCTTCCTCGATCAGATCGGTCAGCGGCAGTCCACGGCCGAGGTAATTCTTCGCGATGCTGACGACCAGGCGCAGGTTGCGCTCGATCATCGCCTGGCGCGCCTTGAAATCGCCCGCGCGCGCGCGCACTGCCGTCGCGTACTCCTCTTCCGGGCTGAACAGCGGCGCACGACGGATTTCGCGCAGGTAGGTCTGCAGCGTGTCGGCCGAGTCGCCCTCATCCGCGCTCCACTCGACCGCGGGCGTCTCGACCGCCACCAGTGCGGCGCCGTCGACCCCGCTCAACCCCACCACCGTCGCGGGCGCGCCGGTGTCGCTGGGGTCGTGCGGCAGCACGCTCATCGCAGGCTCGCTAGCGCGGCGGCAGCAGGCGCGCTGGGTCGACCGGCTTGCCCAGACGTCGGATCTCGAAGTGAAGTTGCACACGCTCGGCGTCGCTCGATCCCATCTCGGCGATCTTCTGGCCCTTGCGCACCACCTGGTCTTCCTTCACCAGCAGCGCCTGGTTGTGCGCGTACGCAGTGAGGTAGCTGTTGTTGTGCTTGACGATGACCATGTTGCCGTAGCCACGCAGGCCCGAGCCGGCGTAAATCACGCGACCATCCGCGGCCGCGAGCACCGGGTCGCCCGCCTTGCCGCCGAACACCAGGCCCTTGGTCCGCACTTCATCGAACGGCGCGGACACCGTGCCGGAAGCCGGCCAGCCCCAGGCGATTTCGTCGTCGGCATCGCGGGGCGCAGCTGCCGCCGGTGTCGGAGCCGACGCCGCACCTGCCGCGGGTCGCGCGTCGAGCGGTCGGGTCTCGATCCTCGCGGCCGTACCGGGCACGCCGCGCGATGCGGCCGCCGACGGGTCAATGCCCGGCGGCACCACGCGCAGCACCTGGCCGACCTCGAGCGAATTCGGGTTGTCGATGCCGTTCCAGCGCCCGATGTCGCGCCAGTTCTGTCCGGTCTCGAGGCCGATGCGCATCAGCGTGTCGCCGGCCTTCACGGCGTAGTAGCCCGGCTTGCCAAGGTTCTCGCTGCCCGGCGGCAGCTTGGCGGCTTCCGCGGGCGCGACGGATGGCGGCGTTGCCGCAGTCGCGGCCGTGCCACCGCGCGCCGGCACGCGGTCCTCGACTGGTGCGCGATTCACCGGCGAGGCACAAGCCGCGAGCATGGCGATCCCCACGCCGGCCGCGACGAGTCGCCATTTCTCGATCATGAAACAAGAGGCAATGGTCATGCTGTGCCTGATCTTAACGGCACGAAGCGCACACCCTCGTGAACACGCCGTGACCAGCCGCTCTCGTCGCGATCGACACTGACAAGAACCTGCGCCCCATCGGCACCGGTGTGCATCGGTGCGACCAGACGGCCACCGATCGCCAGCTGGTCGAGCCAGGCCTGCGGCAGATCCTCGCCGCCGGCCGCGCTGACGATGGCGTCGTAGGGCGCGTTGGGTGCATGCCCGAGTCGACCGTCGCCGTAGACCAGACGCAGGTTCGACGAGCGCAGCGGCGCGAGATTCTCGCGCGCCTTGTCGTGCAAGGGACGCAGGCGCTCGACCGAGATCACCTGCGTCGCCAGTCGGCACAACAGCGCCGCCTGGTAGCCGCACCCGGTGCCGACTTCGAGCACCCGGCCGAGGCGCTGCGCCCCTGGTCGGCGCTCGAACAACAACGCCAGCATGCGCGCCACGACCGAGGGCTTGGAGATCGTTTGTCCGTGACCGATCGGCAGGCTCGTGTCCTCGTAGGCCTGGGCTGCCAGCCCGGTGTCGACGAAGTGATGCCGCGGCACCTGTGCCAGCGCCTCGAGCACCGGTGCGCAGTGAATCCCTTCGACCCGGATGCGCTCGACCATGCGTGCGCGCACTGCCTGCGAGTCCAGGCCCAGGCCTGCGATCGTGGCTCCGGACGTTGCAGGTGCAACGGGCGACGGCGTCCGCGTCCGCACACGGTCGGCCACGCGGTCCAGCGGCAGCGGGAAACGCGGCGAGCGCGGTCGCCCACCCATCAGGCGCGCACCGAAGACGGGAACAGCGAGCCCCAGGTGCCGAGCGCGTCGTGATCGGTCAGGTCCACCTGCAGCGGCGTGATCGACACGACATCGTTGGCGGCGGCGTGGAAGTCGGTGCCTTCACCGGCTTCGCGCACGTCGCCGGCTGGGCCGATCCAATAGATCGTCTCGCCACGCGGGCTCTGCTGCTTGATGACCGGCTCGCTTGCATGGCGTCGCCCGAGGCGCGTCACGCGCCGCGGCAGCGTCAGTGCATCGGGTCGATTGGGCACGTTGACGTTCAGCAGGAAGGGCTTCGACAGAGGGCGTGCGGCCAGCACCGCGTCCACCACCGAACGGGCGACGGCCGCCGCAGCCTCCAGATCGCCCCAGCCCTTCTCGACCTGCGAGAACGCGATGGCCGGAATGCCGAACAGGTAGCCCTCCATGGCCGCCGCCACGGTACCCGAGTACAGGGTGTCGTCGCCCATGTTGGCGCCGTTGTTGATGCCGGAGAGCACCAGGTCCGGGCGCTGCGGCAGCAGCCCGGTCAGCGCGACGTGCACGCAGTCCGACGGCGTGCCGTTCACGTACAGGAAACCGTTGGTGCCGCGGTACACCGACAGCGGCCGGTGCAGCGACAGCGCGTTCGACGTGCCGCTCGAGTTCTGCTCAGGCGCGATCACGTCGATCTCGCCCAGCCCCTCCATCGCGCGCACCAGGGCGGCGAGCCCGGGTGCGAGGTAGCCATCGTCGTTGGCGATCAGAATACGCATGCGGTCCATTGTAGGGACGACGCACTCAACAGGAGACAGCAATGCAGGCTTGGTTGTGCGAGAACCCGGTCGGTGTCGAGGCGCTGCGCTGGACAGAGCTGCCGACGCCCGAGCCGGGGCTTGGTCAGGTGCGCGTCGCGGTGCACGCGGCGAGCCTGAACTTCCCCGACCTGCTGACGGTGCAGGCCAAGTACCAGGTCAAGCCGGCCTTGCCCTTCGTGCCGGGCAGCGAGTTCGCCGGCGTGATCGACGCCGTCGGCGACGGCGTGAAGCACCTCAAGCCGGGCGACGCGGTGGCGTCGC
>DATLIE010000325.1:0-1989 GCA_035539635.1 Burkholderiaceae bacterium | reverse complement strand
CAGGATCTCGGCGCGCGCCTCGGGATCGTCCGGGGCGATCATCTTCTCGGTGAAGTCGAGGCCGGCGAACTTCGCCAGCAGCCAGCCGCGCAACGACCACGACGAATAGTTCTTGCTGGTCAGCGTGAGCACCGCCTTGGCCATGGCCGCCCTCTCCTTGCTCTCCGGTGAGGCGGGGGAGTCGCAAGGGGCATGCCAACTTCCCCGCTTCGCTGTCATCCCGAGCGCCGCCGCATGTTGTCATCCCGAGCGCAGCGAGGGATCTCGGCGTGCCACCACTGGAGATCCCTCGCTGCCGCTCGGGATGACAGAGGCGGCGCAGTTGGGCTGGCGCGGGAATTGCGAACCAACCGGTTCCCAGGGAGAGGGAGCGGGCATGCTTTACCAGGCCTTCCAGGCACACACCGACTTCTATTGGCCGTTGCGCACGCAGGTGACCAGCGCCCGGGCGCTGCTCGAGCGCCTGGCGCCGCCCGCCCACCTCGGCAAGCCCCTGGTGGACGCGAAGCGGCGGCTGGCGGCCGCCTACGAGGTCGCCTCGCAGCTCAAGCTGACCCACGCCCGGCCGCCGTTCGGCATCGCCACGGTGCTGGTCGGGGATCGCGAGGTCGCCGTCAAGGAAGAGGTCGCGCTCAGCGCGCCCTTCGGCGAGCTGCTGCACTTCCGCAAGGACATCGACGTCGCGCAGCCGCGCGTGCTGGTCGTCGCGCCGATGTCTGGCCACTTCGCGACGCTGCTCAAGGACACGGTGCGCACGATGCTGCGCGACCACGACGTGTACATCACCGACTGGCGCAACGCGCGCGACGTGTCGCTGCTGCACGGCAAGTTCGGGCTCGACGAGTACATCACCCACCTGATCGCCTTCCTCGAGGCGATGGGCCCGGGCGCGCACGTGCTCGCGGTGTGCCAGCCGTGCGTGGCGGCGCTCGCAGCCGCGGCGGTCATGGCGGAGAACCACAGCCGCAGCACGCCGCGCAGCCTGACGCTGATGGCCGGGCCGATCGACTGCCGCATCAACCCGACGCGCGTCAACGAGCTGGCGACCGCACACCCGATCGACTGGTTCGAGGCCAACCTGATCGCCTGGGTGCCGCTGCGCTTCCGCGGCGGGATGCGGCGCGTCTACCCGGGCTTCCTGCAGCTGTCCGCGTTCATGAGCATGAACCTCGAGCGCCACGTGCAGGCCTTCGTCAACCTGCACAACTACCTGCTCGACGGCGAGTTCGAGAAGGCCGAGGCGACGCGCAGCTTCTACGAGGAGTACTTCGCCGTCGCCGACCTGCCGGCCGAGTTCTATCTCGAGACCGTCAAGACGGTGTTCCAGGACTGCGCGCTCGCCAAGGGCGAGCTGCGCTACAACGGCCAGCTGGTGAGGCCCGAGGCGCTACGGCGCACCGCGCTGCTGACCGTGGAAGGCGAGCGCGACGACATCTGCGCGCTCGGCCAGACGCTGGCGGCGCAGGACCTGTGCACCAGCATCCTGCCGTTCCTGCGCCGGCACCACATGCAGGCCGGCGTCGGGCACTACGGCGTGTTCAGCGGCAAGCGCTGGAACCAGGAGGTGTATCCGGCGGTGCGGGAGACGATTTATGCGGTGGAGTAGTTCGGGTCATGCGCTCACGGCCGCCGAACGGTTGCGGGCCGCGAGCGGGCTGCATGGGCGATCAGCTGACGGGCCTGCTGCAGCTCGGCGAGATCGACGCCGTCGGTGAAGTGGGCGAGCAGCGGCTGCAGCACGGTGCGCGCGCGCATCTCGCGCTCCTTCATCGGACCGGTCTGCGCCAGACTCAGCGCGGCGCGCAGTTCCCAGAGCCGTGCCTGCTGGCGGCTCGCGCAGGCGAGCGCGCGTTCGAAGCTGGCCAGGGCCTCGCGCTCCTGACCGGCCGCGCGCAGCAACTCGCCGCGAATGCGATGCGCTTCGGCCTCCCACCAGCGCTCGCCGGTGCGCCCGACCTCGGCGACCGCCTGCGCGGCCAGCTCGCACGC
>DATLIE010000324.1:0-3580 GCA_035539635.1 Burkholderiaceae bacterium | reverse complement strand
TTGTTGTCGCGGTCGGCGGCCAGGAAGGTGGACAGGCGCGCCTCGGCCAGCGGCACGGCCCAGGGCTCGCCCAGGAGGTCGGCGCCGCCGCGCTCGCGCGCGTCCTCGCGCAGGATCAGGCGCGCCCAGTCGAGGGCGCCGGAGAGGATCCACGCGGCCTGCGTCCGCGCGCGCTCGGCCGACTCGATCTGGATGGCGCGCCACTGCTGCCACACCATGCCGGTCGCGAGCGTGGACACCAGCGTCAGGATCAGCAGAGCCACGAGCATCGCGGCGCCGCGCTGGGGGGCGTGGTGGCGGGCTGTCATGAGCCTTGCGGCGCGAGCAGGAGGTCGCGCGTCAGGGTCGCAGGCGTCTGGCCTTCCGCCGCGCGCATCGTCAGCACGACGCGCACGCCGGTGGGCAACTGCACCCGCACCGGGCCGGGCGCCGACGCCCCGGGCGCGGGGACCGCGATGTCGCCGCTGGACTGCGCGTTGCTCCACGCGCTGCCGCGGAAGAAGTAGACCTGCCAGGCCGCAATGCCTTCCCACAGCACCAGCTGGTTCGGCTCGTTGCCGAGCAGCTGCTGGCTCGAGATCCAGGCTTCCTGCAGGGCGGCGGCGCGCGCGACCACCGGCGAGGCCCAGCGTGTCCAGCGCCCCTCGCGCAACGCCCAGGCCACCACCTGCACGCCGCCCTCCTGGCGTCGCACCAGGCGCAGCGTCGCACCGTCGAAGGCCAAGGCCGGCACGAGCGGCGTGTCGTGCAGCTGCGACAGGTCCTGCTCCCACTGGGCCAGCACGGTGCCGGCGCGCAGCGTGCGGTTGACGCGCTCGTCGCTGGAGCGCTTGGCGTCGGCCACGCTGGCGATGCCCTGCCAGGACAGGCTGGCCAGCAGCGCCATCAGGGCCAGGGCCACCAGCACCTCGGCGAGGGTGAAGCCACGGGCAGGGCGCGTCGTCCTCATGGCGTCAGTAGCGTGGCAGCACGGTGGACAGCGTCAGCACCAGGCGGCCGGAGGTGTCGGACACGTTGGCGTCGACGCGGCGGAAGTTCGGGTTCGGCGTCGGTCGCACCGCGAGCTGGCCGCTGTAGCTGCGGCCCAGCTGCTCGCAGCTGAAGTCGCCGTCGCCGACCCCGGGGAACTGCTTGCTCAGCTTCAGGTTCGTCAGCTGGTTGTCGGCGCACCACTGGGCCGCGCTGACGTCGGCCAGGCGCTCGGCGTTGTCGCTCAGCGCGCCGGCAGCCTGGAAGCCGGCACCGAGCGCCACCGCCACGATCGCCAGCGCCACCAGCACCTCGACCAGCGTGAAGCCGCGCGCGGCCCTGGGCGTCTTCACGGTGCCCCCGACTCGACCGGTGCGAAGGGCGCCAGCCCGTCGCTGGCCAGCACGACGCGGCGGTCGTCCAGCCGCAGCACCACACGCTGGGCCGGCAGCACCGGCTCCGGGCCAAGCGTGACCGCGCGCGCACCGACGATCTCGACGCTGACGCCCTTGCTGAGCCAGCGCCCCGGCAGTGGCATCGAACTGGGCAGGCCGACGAAGCGGAAGTCGGCACCATCGGCGGCCTGTGCCGCAACGGGCTCCCAGCGCACCGCGACACCCGACGCGCGCGCCTCGCTGCGTGCGGACTCGAAGAGGGCGGCCAGGCGCTCGGCGTCCTCGTTGAGGAGATCTTGCGTGCGGTCGGGCAGCGCCACGACCACGAGCGCGCTGGCGATGGCCACGATGGCCAGCACGACCAGCAACTCGATCAGTGTGAAGCCGCGCGCGGCGGCTCGACTACTGCCAGGAGCCGACGTCGGCATCGTTGCCTTCGCCGCCGGGCTGCCCGTCGGCGCCGTAGCTGAAGACATCGACCTCGCCTTTCACGCCGGGGTTGACGTACTGATAGGCGCGGCCCCAGGGGTCATTCGGCAGCTTGGCCTGGTAGGGCCGCCAGTTGGGCGGGATCGGTCCGGTCGTCGGCTTGGTGGTCAGCGCCGCCAGCCCCTGCTCGGCGGTCGGGTAGCGCTGGTTGTCCAGGCGGTAGCGCTGCAAGGACTGCATCAGCGTGTTCACGTCGGTGCGCGCCGCGGTGCGCCGGGCGTCGTCGACGCTGGAGAACAGGTTGGGAACGATCAGGGCCCCGAGCACGCCGATGATGACGAGCACGACCAGCAATTCGATCAGGGTGAAGCCGCGGGCGCGGCGACGTGGGCGTGGCAAGGGTCTCATCAAGGGGCTCGGTCAGGCCGCGGCAACCAGGGTCGTTCAATGATAATGACCCCATGACTGCTCGCGTAACGGCTTTCGTCGTGTGGGCCGCGGTGGCGGCCGGTACGGTGTTCTGGCTGCTGCGCCTGGTGTCGTCCTCGCCGACCGCGCCGACCTACACGGTGACGGTGGCCGCGGCGACGACACCGCGCGGCGACCTGGCGCGCGTGCTCGGTGCGCCGCCACAGCAGGCGAATGCGGCGGCCTTGCCGACCGAGCCCGCGCTGGCCTCGCGGTTCAAGTTGCTGGGTGTCGCCGCACCGCGCCAGGGTGGCGACCAGGTCGGCCTGGCGCTGATTGCCGTCGACGGCAAGCCGGCTCGGGGGTACCCGGTCGGGGCGACGATCGACGGTTCCATGGTCCTGCAGTCGGTGCACCCGCGCGGCGCCGCGCTCGGCGCCCCCGGTGCGCCGGCGCAGGTGACGCTCGAATTGCCCCCTCTGCCCGTGGCGACCCCATCGGCGCGCCCACCGGGGGCCAGTCCGGCGCCGTCCGCACTGCCGAATACCGGTGCACAGCCGCCGGGGGCCGGGCCGGCCGGCACGGTGGGCGCCGCGCCGCCACTGGGGGCATCGCCCGCGCCGCCTCCGCCCATGCCGGGCATGGCGGAAGCTCCGGAGCAGGTGGTCAAGCCGCCGCCCATCGGGTCGACGGCGCGCTGACGCCGCCGTCGCGGCTCAGCGCAGCGCGTTGCCCGACGCCGATCCGCCGCCCAGGTCCCCGGGGCGTGACGGACCCGGGTCCTCGCCCTCCGCCACTTCGGTGAGCAGCGACGTCGCGGCGCGGAGCAGCGGCCACGCCAGCGTGGCGCCGGTGCCGTCCGTGCTTTCCATGCCGAGTTCGAGCAGCGCCGAGGCGTGGAACTGGTTCAGCGCGTAGTCGAGCCCGTGGTGGCCGTGGCTGCGGCAGAACACGCAGTAGTCGGTGACCGGCGCGGCGATGCGGGCCGCGACCATCAGTGCTGCGCAGGCGGGCAGGCCGTCGACCATCACCAGGTGGCGCCGACCGGCCGCCACCAGCATCGCCCCGGCCATCATCGCGATGTCGAAGCCGCCGAAGGCGGCCAGCACCTCCACCGGATCGCTGACGTCGCGGTGGCGCCCCTGCGCGCCCTGGGTCACGACCAGCAGATGGGTCAGCAGGTTGCCGTCCATCTGCGGGCTCGACTGCAGGAATTCGCGCACCGGCGCGCCGGTCAGGCGCGACAGGATCAGCGCCGCGCATTCGTGGCCGCCGACGCCCATGCCGGCACAGGCCAGCCACGGCATGAACCTGTCGGTGGTCGACGCCGGCGTGGCCGAGCGGCTGGCGCCGCACGAGCGCCTGCTGATGCGCAAGAT
>DATLIE010000323.1:0-1937 GCA_035539635.1 Burkholderiaceae bacterium | reverse complement strand
CTCGATGGCCGCTATGTGCGCCCCGCGCCCGGCGGCGACGTGCTGCGCACGCCCGCGGTGCTGCCCACCGGCCGCAACCTGCACGGCTTCGACCCCTTCCGCCTGCCGAGCGCCTTCGCGGTGCAGGATGGCGCACGCCA
Organism: Burkholderiaceae bacterium; assembly: GCA_035539635.1. Taxonomy (GTDB): domain Bacteria; phylum Pseudomonadota; class Gammaproteobacteria; order Burkholderiales; family Burkholderiaceae_C; genus CADEEN01. The sequence goes on along the minus strand of DATLIE010000323.1, from coordinate 1,797 downwards.
GGCCGAGCGCCTGCTGGCGCGCCACCTGGCCGACGGACGCGCCTTCCCCGAGTCGATCGCGCTGGTGCTCTGGGGCACCGACAACATGAAGAACGAGGGCGCGCCGATCGCGCAGGCGCTGGCCCTGATCGGCGCAAAACCGCGCTTCGACGGCTACGGCCGCCTGGCCGGTGCCGAGCTGCTGCCGCTGGACACGCTGGGTCGACCGCGCGTCGACGTGATGATCACGCTGTCGGGCATCTTCCGCGACCTGCTGCCGCTGCAGATCAAGCTGCTGGCCGAGGCCGCGTTCCTGGCCGCCAGCGCCGACGAGCCGTTCGACCGCAACTTCGTGCGCAAGCATGCGCTGGCCTACCAGGCCGAGCATGGCGGCGACCTGGAGACCGCGTCGCTGCGCGTCTTCGGCAACGCTGAGGGCGCCTACGGCGCCAACGTCAACCACCTCGTCGACTCGAGCCGCTGGGACGACGAGGACGAGCTGGCCGAGACCTACACGCGGCGCAAGGGCTTCGCCTACGGCCGCGCCGGGCGCCCGATGCAGCAGCCCGCGCTGCTGAAGACGGTGCTGGCCGGCGTCGAGCTCGCCTACCAGAACCTCGAATCGGTCGAGCTCGGCGTCACCACGATCGACACCTACTTCGATACGCTGGGCGGCATCAGCCGCGCAGTCAAGCGCGCCAAGCATGCGCGCGACGGCGCGGCGGCCGCGGACGCGCCGGTCTACATCGGCGACCAGACGCGCGGCGACATCGGCAGCGGCACCGTGCGCACGCTGGCCGAGCAGGTGGCGCTCGAGACGCGCACCCGGGTGCTGAACCCGAAGTTCTTCGAGGCCATGCTGAGCCACGGCTACGAAGGCGTGCGCCACCTCGAGGCGCATGTCACCAACACCTTCGCGTGGAGCGCCACCACGGGCCAGGTGCAGCCCTGGGTCTACCAGCAGATCAGCGAGACCTTCATCCTCGACGACGCGATGCGCGCGCGGCTGGCCCAGCTCAACCCGGCGGCATCGGCCAAGGTCGCCAACCGTTTGCTCGAAGCGCACCGGCGCCAGTTCTGGCAGCCCGACGCCGACACCCTGGCCGCGCTGCAACGCGCGGGCGACGAACTCGAAGACCGGCTCGAAGGCGTATTCACCGAGAAAGCAGCAGCATGACCGTCGCCACCATTTCCCCGACCCAAATCCGCCGCGGCCCGCGCCCCGCCTCGATGCCGCCTGACGGCGAGGGCAGCGTGCAGGTGCAGCTCGACCCCAACGTCAAGATCGGCACCGCCAAGGTGTTTGCGATCTACGGCAAGGGCGGCATCGGCAAGAGCACCACGTCGAGCAACCTGTCGGCCGCGTTTTCCAAGATGGGCAAGCGCGTGCTGCAGATCGGCTGCGACCCCAAGCACGACAGCACCTTCACGCTGACCAAGAAGATGCTGCCGACCGTGATCGACGTACTCGAGACGGTGGACTTCCACCCCGAGGAGCTGCGCGTCGAGGACTTCGTCTTCCCCGGCTACAACGGCGTGATGTGTGTCGAGGCCGGCGGCCCGCCGGCCGGCACCGGCTGCGGCGGCTACGTCGTCGGCCAGACCGTCAAGCTGCTCAAGGAACACCACCTGCTGGAAGACACCGACGTGGTGATCTTCGACGTGCTCGGCGACGTGGTGTGCGGCGGCTTCGCGGCGCCGTTGCAGCACGCCGACCGCGCGCTGATCGTCACCGCCAACGACTTCGACTCGATCTTCGCGATGAACCGCATCGTGCAGGCGATCGGCGCCAAGGCCAAGAACTACAACGTGCGCCTG
>DATLIE010000322.1:0-3082 GCA_035539635.1 Burkholderiaceae bacterium | reverse complement strand
CAGCACGCGCTCGATGATGTCGCCCACCTGCTCCATGTTGATCGTGAACGAGAGCACGTCGCCCCAGCGCCGGCCCTCGCGCTCGGACAGGGCCTCGCGCGAGATCTGCGTCAGGTAGAACTTGATCGCCGAGTACAGCTCGTCGACGGTATCGTCCTTGCGCCGCAAGGCCTCGGCCAGCTCGAGATCGTTCTTGCGGATCACGTCGAGCACGCCGCGCAGCATGGTCTCCACCACGTCGGCCTGGTGCAGGGCTTCGCGCGCCGCGCAGCTGATCGCCAGCGACGGCGTGGCCAGCGCCACCGGGTCGAGGTGGCGCGGCCGGTCGCTGCCCAGGCCGTGCTGCAGGTCGGGCAGCCAGCGGTCGACCCAGCGCGCGAGCACGCCGGTGAGGCCGATGAACAGGATCGCCAGCGCCACATTGAACAGCAGGTGGAACACGACGACCTGCTGGTGCACCTCGCCGACCACGTCCTGCAGCCAGGGGTGGGCATAGGGCAGCAGCGGGATCGCGATCACCGCACCGGGTGCCTTGAACAGCAGGGTGCCCAGCGGCAGGCGGCGCGCCTGCGGCGCGGCGTTCGCGGTGGCCAGCAGGGCCAGGACGCCGCTGCCGACGTTGGCGCCGAGCACCAGGCCGAGCGCCACGGTCGTCGGGATCATGCCGGAGGTGGCGAGCGTGGCGGTCAGCAGCACGATCGCCAGGCTCGAGTACGACAGCACCGTGAGCGTGGCGCCGACTACGATGTCGAGCAGCACCTCGTTGGGCAGCGCTACCAGCAGCGCGCGCACCGCCGGCGATTCGGTCAGCGGCTTGGTCGCGCCGACGATCAGCTGCAGCGCCAGCGTGATCAGGCCCAGGCCGATCAGCACGCGGCCGATGCGGCCGGCGGTGCGGTCCTGGCGCGAGATGAACATCACGACGCCCACGAAGATCAGCAGCGGCGAAAGCCACGACAGGTCGAACGAGTACACCACCGCCATCAACGCGGTGCCGACGTCGGCACCGAGCATGACCGCCAGCGCCGCGCTGGTGGCCACCAGCCCCTTGGCCGCGAACGAAGCCAGGATCAGGCAAGTGGCGGTGCTCGACTGCACCAGGCTCGTGACGCCCAGGCCCGACAGCACGGCCGAGAGGCGGTTGCTGAAGCTCTTGGCGAGCACCGTGCGCAGGTTCTCGCCGAACACGCGCAGCATGCCGGTGCGCACGATGTGCGTGCCCCAGACCAGCAGCGCAATCGCGGCCAGCAGATTCAGCAGATGGAGCATCGGGTCGGGTTCAGGTCCAGGGCAAGGAATAGGTTTTCAGGTTGGTGAAGCTCTTGATCGCTTCCTGCACGCCCTCTTTGTACCCCAGCCCCGAATCCTTGATACCCCCGAAGGGGGTGAGTTCGAGCCGGTAGCCCGGCACCTCGCGCACGTTGACCGTGCCCACCTGCAGCTCGGCGACGAAACGCATGACGTGGTCGAGGCGATTGGTGCACACCGCCGACGACAGGCCGAACGCCGTGCCGTTGCTGATGGCGATGGCCTCGTCGATCGAGCCGAACGTGATGATCGGCGACACCGGGCCGAAGGTTTCCTCGCGCACCACCGTCATCTCGGGCCGCACGCGGTCGATCACGGTTGGCGGGTAGAGCGCACCGTCGCGCTGGTTGCCGGCGAGCAGGCGCGCACCCTGGCCCACGGCTTCTGCAACGCGCGACTCGAAGAGTTTCGCCGCGGCCTCGTCGATCACCGTGCCCATCTCGAGCTTGGGGTCGCTCGGGTCGCCGCACGACCAGGCGCGCGTCTTGTCCACCACCAGGTCGGTGAAGCGCTGTGCCACGGCTTCGTGCACCAGCAAACGCTTGACCGCGGTGCAGCGCTGGCCCGAGTTCTTGTACGAGCCCTGCACCGCCAGCGATGACGCCTCGTCGAGGTCGGCGTCGTCCATTACGATGATCGGGTCGTTGCCACCGAGTTCGAGCACGGTGCGGCAGTAGCCCGCTTTGCTGGCGATGTACTTGCCGATCGCCACGCCGCCGGTGAAGGTGACGAGGTCCACCGCCGGGTTCGTGATCAGTTCGTCGGCGATCTCCTTCGGGTCGCCGGTCACCACGCTCAGCATCTCAGGCGGCAGGCCCGCCTCGTAGAGCAGGTCGGCGAAGGCATAGGCCGACAGCGGCACCTTCTCCGAGGGTTTCAGCACCATGCGGTTGTTGCTCGCCACGCTCGGCACTACCTTGTGCGCCACCTGGTTCATCGGGTGGTTGAACGGCGTGATCGCGCTGATGACGCCCAGCAGCGGCTCGCGCAGCGTATGCACGCGGCGCTTGCGGCCGTGCGGCGTGATGTCGCAGGCAAAACTCTGGCCGTCGTCGCGCAGCGCCTCGTTGGCGCCGAACATCAGCACGTCGGCCACGCGGCCGGTCTCGTACAGGCAGTCCTTGACGCCCAGGCCGGACTCGCTGCCGATCAGCGCCGCGTACAACGCCGCGCGTTCGCGCACCAGCGCCGCGGCGCGGTTCAGGATGCCGGAGCGGTCGGCGCGCGACAGCTTGGGTTTGTAGGCGCGCCCGATCTCGAAGGCCTGGCGCACCTGGGCCAGGCTCGCCTTCGGCACCGTGCCGACGACTTCGCGCGTGAAGGGGTTGCGCACCTCGATCACGCGGCCGTCGGGCGCGGCGACCTTCTCCCCGCCGAGGCGCAGCGATTCAACGCGCATGGTTGAGCGCCAGGTCGAAGGCGTCGAAGTTGCGCCAGCGCCGGTTGCTGTCCAGCCCTTCGATGCGACGGTTGAGGATCAGCGGCACGCGCTGCTCCGACACCCCGCCATGCGAACGCAGCGGCGCGTCGAGGCCCGACAGGTCGTGGCGCGACTTCGCGCTGCCGAGCACCGTCGAGCGCTCGGACACGATCACCAGGTCGCCAATGCGGTCGGCTGGCAGCTCGAAGTGCTGCGCCGCCGCCGCGCGCGTCCACACGCCTTCTATGCCACGCAGCTCCGCCAGCCGCGCCGCGAGCGCGGCTGGCGGAGCTGGCCGCGCAAGCCAGCCTGGACCTCTCGGGCCTGAGCATCGAGGACGTGCCGCACAGCCAC
>DATLIE010000321.1:0-3971 GCA_035539635.1 Burkholderiaceae bacterium | reverse complement strand
GGCCGTGCTGCGCCCCTTGTCGGCGTCCGACTCGCTGGAGGCGCTGACCGCGCTGCTGCACCGCGCCTACGCGCGCCTGGGCGCGATGGGCCTGAACTTCACCGCGGTGGACCAGAGCGTCGAGACGACGCGGGCGCGCTTCGCGTCGGGCCAGGGCTTCGTGCTCGACGACGACGGCACGCTGGTCGGCTGCGTGGTGGTGGCCGGCCCGTTCGCCCGCGAACGCCACCCCGGTGCGTTGCGCAGCGCCTGGTACCTGCGGCGCGACGTCGCCCACCTGCACCAGCTCGCCGTCGACCCGTCGCGCCAGGGCCAGCGCCTGGGCGACCGGCTGGTGGCGGCTTGCGAAGCCTGGGCGCGCGAGCACGGTTTTCGCGCGATCGCGCTCGACACCGCCGAGCCGGCGCAGCACCTGCGTGCGCGCTACGCCCGCCTCGGCTACACCGAGACCGATCGCGTGCAGTGGGACGGCAAGCGCTACGCGAGCCTGATCCTCGTCAAGCCGCTGGCCGGCGCAGCGCCTACGCCCGACGACCCCGAACACCGGCACGCGATGACGCTGGCCACGGCCTGAACCCCACGCATGGACAACATCCACCTGACGCCCGAACACGAGTTGCTGCGCGAGCAGGTCGCGCGCTTCGTCGCGCGCGAGGTCGAGCCGCACGGCGAGGCCTGGGAGGCGGCGGGCATGGTGCCGCGCGAGGTGTTGCGCAAGATGGGCGACGCCGGCTTTCTGGGGCTGATGTACGAGAGCGCGCATGGCGGCGCCGAGGCCGACGCGCTGACCAACCTGGTGTTCGCCGAGGCGCTGTCGCAGAGCACGTTCGCCGGTTTCGTGATCACCGTGCTCGTGCACACCGACATGGCGAGCCCGCACCTGCACCACGCGGGCACGCCGGCACAGAAGGCGAGGTACCTGCCGGGCATCACGGCCGGTACGACCATCAGTGCGGTGGCGATCACCGAGCCCGGTGCCGGCTCGGACGTGGCCGGCCTGCGTGCCAGCGCGCGCCACGACGGCACGCACTGGGTGCTCGACGGCACCAAGCTCTTCATCACCAACGGCGTGCATGCCGATGTCTATTTCGTCGCCGCGCGCACCGGGCCCGGCCGGCACGACATCTCGATGTTCATCGTCGACAAGGGCACGCCGGGCTTCTCGGTCGGGCGCGCGCTAGACAAGACCGGCTGGCGCTCGTCGGACACCGCCGAGCTGGTGTTCGACGGTTGCCGCATTCCGGCGGACCACCTGCTCGGCGCGCAGAACCAGGGCTTCCGCTCGGTGATGAAGAATTTCCAGACCGAGCGCATTGCGCTGGGCGCGATGGCGGTGGGCCACTGCACGCGTGCGCTGGAGCTCACGCGCGAGCACGTGCGCGACCGCCAGGCCTTCGGCGGCGCGCTGTGGGACAAGCAGACGGTGCGCCAGCGCCTGGCGATGCTCGATGCCAAGACGCGCGCGGCGCGCGCCTACCTCTACCACTGCGCCTGGCTCGTGACGCAGGGGCGCGACGTGGTGCAGGACGTGTCGCTGCTCAAGGCGCTGACCGGCGAGCTCGTCAACGAGGTGGTGCAGACCTGCCAGCAGTTCCACGGCGGCATGGGCTACATGCGCGGCACGGCGATCGAGCGCCTGTGGCGTGACGCGCGCATCCTGGCCATCGGCGGCGGTGCCACCGAGGTGATGCTCGACGAGGCCGCGAAGAGGTACTGACGACATGACCCCCACGCTCGACATCCGCCGCCCCTCGCCGCATGTGGCCGAGGTCTACCTGAACCGTCCCGAGGTGCGCAACGCGTTCAACGACGGCGTGATCGCCGAGCTGACCACGGCCTTCCAGCAGCTTGGCGCCGACCCCGCGCTGCGCGCCATCGTGCTCGGCGGCCACGGCAAGGCCTTCTGCGCCGGTGCCGACCTGACCTGGATGCGCGCGATGGCCGACTACAGCTGGGAGCAGAACCGTGCCGACGCGGCCAAGCTCGCCGAGATGCTGTGGACCGTCTGGTCCTGCCCGCTGCCGGTGGTGGGCCGCGTGCACGGCGACTGCTATGCCGGCGGCGTGGGCCTGGCCGCGGTGTGTGACGTGCTCGTCGCCGCCGAGGGCGTGCAGTTCTGCCTGAGCGAAGCGCGCCTCGGCCTGTTGCCGGCCACCATCGGCCCCTACGTCGTGCGTGCGCTCGGCGAGCAGGCGTCGCGCCGCTACTTCGTCAGCGCCGAGCGCTTCGACGCGGCGCGCGCACACGCGCTCGGCTTCGTGCACGAACTCGCGAGCGCCGATGCGCTCGACGCCAAGGTGAACGAGATCGTCGCCACGCTGGTCGCCAACGGCCCAGCCGCGGTCAAGGCCTGCAAGCAGCTCGTCAAGGAAATGGCGCAGCGTCCGATCGATGCAGCGCTGCGCGACGACACCGCGCAGCGCATTGCGGACATCCGCGCCAGCGCCGAAGGCAAGGAGGGCGTGCAGAGCTTCCTGAACAAGCGCGCGCCGGCGTGGCAGGCACCACAGTGAACCTCGACACCACGCACCTGATCGCCCTGGCCGCCGCGCTCGGCTGGGCCAGCGGGCTGCGCCTGTACGCCGTGCTGTTTCTGACCGGCCTGGCGGGGCATCTCGGCTGGGTCAGCCTGCCCTCGGGCCTGCACCTGCTGCAGCAGACGCCGATGCTGTGGGCCAGCGGCATCCTGCTGCTGGTCGAGTTCACGGCGGACAAGGTGCCCTGGGTCGACTCGCTGTGGGACAGCGTGCACACCTTCATCCGCATCCCCGCCGGTGCTGCGCTGGCCTACAGCGTGTTCGGCGGCGACCAGGCCGCCTGGGCCGCGGCGGCCGCGCTGCTCGGCGGCACGCTGGCCGCCACCTCGCACGCAGCCAAGACGAGCGCGCGCGCCGCAGCCAACACCTCGCCGGAACCGTTCTCGAACTGGATGCTCTCGCTGGCCGGCGACGCCTTCGTGCCGGCGATGCTGTGGCTGGCCTGGGAGCATCCGGTGTGGTTCTTCATCGCCCTGGCGCTGACGCTGGTGGTGATGGTGGCGACGATCGTGCTGCTGTTCCGCTTCCTGCGTGGCCTGACGCGGCGCCTGCGCGGGCATTTCGTGTCGACCCAGATCGGTGACGTCACCGAGGAGAGGGCCTGACATGACGCCCCCCAGCTCACTTCGTTCCGCCCTACAGGAGGCCTGATGTTCAAGAAGATCCTGATCGCCAACCGGGGCGAGATCGCCTGCCGCGTCGCCGCCACCGCGCGCCGCCTGGGCGTGCGCACGGTCGCCGTGTACTCCGACGCCGACGCCAACGCGCGCCACGTGCACGCCTGCGACGAGGCGGTGCACATCGGCGGCAGTGCGCCGCGCGAGAGCTATCTGCGCTGGGAGCGCATCCTCGAAGCGGCCAAGGCCACGGGTGCGCAGGCGGTCCACCCGGGCTACGGCTTCCTGTCCGAGAACGAGGACTTCGCCAACGCCTGCGCCAAGTCGGGTCTCGTGTTCATCGGCCCGCCGGCCAGCGCCATCGCGGCGATGGGCAGCAAGGCGGCCGCCAAGACGCTGATGGAAAAGGCCGGTGTGCCGCTGGTGCCGGGCTACCACGGCAAGGACAACGACCCGAAGCTCCTGGCCAAGGAGGCCGACCGCATCGGCTACCCGGTGCTGATCAAGGCCAGCGCCGGCGGCGGCGGCAAGGGCATGCGCCGCGTCGACAACGCCGCGGATTTCGCCGCCGCGCTCGCCTCGTGCCAGCGCGAGGCCAAGGCCAGCTTCGGCGACGACCATGTGCTGGTCGAGCGCTACGTCACGCGGCCGCGCCACATCGAGATCCAGGTCTTCGCCGACACGCAGGGCACTTGCGTCCACCTCTTCGAGCGCGACTGCTCGGTGCAGCGCCGCCACCAGATGGAGCTCGAGGAAGCGCCGGCGCCCGGCATGAGCGCCGCGCGGCGCCAGCAGATGGGCGAGGCCGCGGTGGCGG
>DATLIE010000320.1:0-3371 GCA_035539635.1 Burkholderiaceae bacterium | reverse complement strand
AGACCATGCCGTGGCCGACCTGTCGCTCGCCGACTGGGGCCGCAAGGAAATCCGCATCGCCGAAAGCGAGATGCCCGCCTTGATGGCCATCCGCTCCGAATACGCCGCCAGGCAGCCGCTCAAGGGCGCACGCGTGACGGGATCGCTGCACATGACGATCCAGACCGCCGTGCTGGTCGAGACGCTGCAAGCCCTCGGCGCCGAGGTGCGCTGGGCCTCGTGCAACATCTTCAGCACGCAGGACCACGCCGCCGCCGCGCTGGTGGCCGCCGGCACGCCGGTGTTCGCCTACAAGGGCGAGTCGCTGGCCGACTACTGGGACTACACGCACCGCATCTTCGAGTTCGGTGCCAAGGGCGCGAAGGGCGAAGGCCCGAACATGATCCTCGACGACGGCGGCGACGCCACGCTGCTGATGCACCTGGGCCAGCGCGCCGAGAAGGACCTGTCGGTGCTCGGCACCGCGGGCAGCGAGGAGGAGCGCGTGCTGTTCGCGGCGATCAAGGCCAAGCTGGCCGAGGACGCCACCTGGTACTCCCGCAAGAGCGCCGAGATCATCGGCGTGACCGAGGAGACGACCACCGGCGTGCACCGCCTGAAGGAGATGTCGGCCAAGGGCCTGCTCAAGTTCCGCGCGATCAACGTCAACGACTCGGTCACCAAGAGCAAGTTCGACAACCTTTACGGCTGCCGCGAGAGCCTGGTCGACGGCATCAAGCGCGCCACCGACGTGATGGTGGCCGGCAAGGTGGCCGTGGTGGCCGGCTACGGCGACGTCGGCAAGGGCAGCGCGCAGGCGCTGCGCGCGCTGTCGGCCCAGGTGTGGGTGACCGAGATCGACCCGATCTGCGCGCTGCAGGCGGCGATGGAAGGCTACCGCGTCGTGACGATGGACGACGCCTGCTCGCAGGCCGACATCTTCGTCACCGCCACCGGCAACAAGAACGTCATCACCTTCGACCACATGGCGAAGATGAAGGACCAGGCCATCGTCTGCAACATCGGCCACTTCGACAACGAGATCGACGTCGCGTCGATCGAGGCCAAGTGCCAGTGGGAGGAGATCAAGCCGCAGGTCGACCACGTGATCTTCCCGGACGGCAAGCGCATCATCCTGCTGGCCAAGGGGCGCCTGGTGAACCTGGGCTGCGGCACGGGGCACCCGAGCTACGTGATGTCGAGTTCGTTCGCCAACCAGACCATCGCGCAGATCGAGCTCTTCTCGCACGCCGACGCCTACGACGTGGGCAAGGTCTACGTGCTGCCCAAGCACCTGGACGAGAAGGTGGCACGCCTGCAGCTGAGCAAGCTCGGCGCCAAGCTGACCGAGTTGAGCGAGGAGCAGGCCGGCTACATCGGCGTGCCCAAGGTCGGCCCGTTCAAGCCCGAAACCTACCGCTACTGACGGACGGCGGCGCGATGGCCTTCGTGCGCTTTCGCAGCGCGCGGCCGACCAACGACCTGCGCGCGCTCGAGCGCTTCTACGTGCAGGCGCTCGGCTGCGTGCGGCTGGGCGCGTTCGAGGACCACGAGGGCTTCGACGGCCTGATCGTCGGTGCGCCCGATGCGTCGTGGCAGGTCGAGTTCGTGCGCGAACGCGGCGTCGCCGCGCCGCGCGCGCCCACCCGCGAGCACCTGCTGGTGTTTTACGTCGCCGACCGCGCGGCCCTGGCCGCGTGCGAGGCTGCGATGCGCGCGGCCGGGCATGCGCCGGTCGAGCCGCACAACCCATACTGGTTGCGCCATGGCGTGACCTTCGCCGACCCCGACGGCTACCCCGTCGTGATCGCGCTGCCCGTGTGAACCGATGAGAGCCGACCAGTTGATCGTGCAGCGGGGCCTGGCGCCCACGCGTTCGGCCGCGCAGCGGCTGATTGAGCATGGCGCCGCACGCTGGCTCGGGCCGCGCGGCTGGGCGGTGCCGAAAAAGGCGGGCGAGGACCTGCCCGAGGACTGCGAGCTCGAGATCACCGACGACGCCGAGCTGCGCTGGGTGTCACGCGCCGGCCTCAAGCTCGATGCCGCGCTCGCCCACACCGGGCTGGACGTGACGGGCCGGCATTGCCTGGACGTGGGCCAGAGCACCGGCGGCTTCACCGAGGTGCTGCTGGCGCGCGGCGCCGCCAGCGTGGTCGGCGTGGACGTCGGCCATGGGCAGCTGCACGAGCGCGTGCGCAACGACCCACGCGTGACGGCGCTCGAAGGCGTCAACGCGCGCCACCTCACCGCCGCGCAGTTGCCCCGCGCGAGCTACGACCTGGTGGTGGCCGACCTGTCCTTCATCTCGCTGACGCTGGTGCTCGACGCGCTGCTGCCGCTGGCCACGCGCGACCTGCTGCTGCTGGCCAAGCCGCAGTTCGAGCTGCAGCCGGGCGACATCGGCAAGCACGGCCTGGTCAACGACCCGGTGGCGCACGGCCACGTGAGGGCACGCATGGAAGCGGCGTGTCGCAAGCGCGGCCTCGTGCTGCGCGACTACTTCGAAAGCACCGTCGCCGGCGGCGATGGCAACCGAGAACACTTCGTCTGGGCCTGCAAACCATGAGCACGCGCGTTCCCATCAGCTTCGAGTTCTTCCCGCCCAATACGCCGGTCGGCGACGAGAAGCTCATCACCCAGGTGGTGCCCGAGCTGGCGGCGCTGGGGCCGCAGTACTTCAGCGTGACCTACGGGGCCGGCGGCTCGACGCGCGACAAGACGCTCAAGACCGTGCAGGCCATCGCCGCCGCCGGCCACGAGGCGGCGCCGCACCTGTCCTGCGTGGGTTCCACGCGCGACAGCATCGCCGAGACCCTGGCCACCTACCGGCAGCAGAACATCCACCGCATCGTCGCGCTGCGCGGCGACCTGCCGAGCGGCACCGCCACTGCCGGCGAGTTCCGCTATGCGGGCGAGCTGGTGCGCTTCATCCGCGAGACGCAAGGACCGGACTGGCACATCGAGGTCGCGGCCTACCCCGAGTACCACCCGGCGCAGCGCTATGCCGCGCGCGACCTGCAGCACTACGTCGACAAGGTCAACGCCGGCGCCAGCGGCGCGATCACGCAGTTCTTCTTCAACCCCGATGCCTACTTCCACTTCGTCGACGCGACGAGGAAGCTCGGCGCCGAGGTGCCGGTGACCGCGGGCATCATGCCCTTCCACAACTACGCGCGCATCGCGCAGTTCGCGCAGCGCGACGGCATCGAGATTCCGCGCTGGGTGGCGATGAAGATGGAAGGCTTCATGGACGACGCGGCGTCGATCCGCGCCTTCGGCATCGACGTCGTGACCGAGCTGTGCGAGCGGCTGATCGCCGGGGGCGCGCCCGGGCTGCACTTCTACACGATGAACCAGGCGCCGGTCACCGCCGAGATCTGCCGGCGCCTGGT
>DATLIE010000319.1:0-18742 GCA_035539635.1 Burkholderiaceae bacterium | reverse complement strand
GGCTACATCGGTGCCGACGCCTTCCTGAACAAGAAGGGCGGGGGTGGTGGGCGCGGCGGCCGCCGCGGCGGCCCGCGCAAGCCACGCTGACTGGCCGAGGGCGCCGCTCGGGCTACAATTCGAAGCTTTGCCAAGTCATTGATTTTCCGGAGACTTTTCATCATGGCGATCGAACGCACGCTGTCCATCATCAAGCCCGATGCGGTGGCCAAGAATGTGATCGGGCAGATCTATGCCCGTTTCGAAGGGGCCGGCCTCAAGGTCGTGGCGGCGCGCATGGCGCACCTGTCGCGCGGCGAAGCCGAGGCGTTCTACGCGGTGCACAAGGCGCGCCCGTTCTTCAATGACCTGGTCAAGTTCATGATCTCAGGCCCGGTGATGATCCAGGTGCTCGAGGGCGAGAGCGCGATCGCCAAGAACCGCGAACTGATGGGCGCCACCGATCCGAAGAAGGCCGAGAAGGGCACGATCCGCGCTGATTTCGCCGACAGCATCGACGCCAACGCGGTGCACGGTTCGGACGCGCCCGAGACGGCGGCCGTCGAGGTGGGGTTCTTCTTCCCCGGCATGTCGATCTACAGCCGCTGATCGGGACGTGGCCGCGAACCTGCTCGACTTCGATCTCGAGGGACTCGCGGCCTTCTGCGACGGCCTGGGCGAGAAGCGCTTCCGCGCCACCCAGTTGTTCCGCTGGATCCACCAGAAAGGCGCCAGCGACTTCGACCAGATGAGCGATCTGGCCAAGTCGCTGCGTGGCAAGCTGGCCGGCGCCGCCGCGGTCACGCCGCTGCGCGTCATCTCCGAGCACGCGTCGGCCGATGGCACGGTGAAGTGGCTCTTCGACGTGGGCGGTGGCAATGCGATCGAAACCGTCTTCATTCCGGAGACGGATCGCGGCACGCTGTGCATCTCGTCGCAGGCCGGCTGTGCGGTCGGGTGCCGTTTCTGTTCGACCGGCCACCAGGGCTTCTCGCGCAACCTGACCACGGGCGAGATCGTGGCCCAGCTCTGGCATGCCGAGCACACGCTGCGTCAGCGTCTGAAGCTCGGCGCTGGTGAACGCGCCATCACCAACGTCGTCATGATGGGCATGGGCGAGCCACTGCAGAACTACGCGGCACTGGTGCCGGCGCTGCGTGTGATGCTCGACGACCATGCGTATGGCCTGTCTCGCCGCCGCGTCACGGTCAGCACGTCGGGCGTGGTGCCGATGATCGACCGCCTGCGCGAGGACTGCCCGGTGGCGCTGGCGGTATCGCTGCATGCGCCGACCGATGGGCTGCGCGACGAACTGGTGCCCCTGAACCGCAAGTACCCGCTGGCCGAATTGCTGGCCGCGTGCAAGCGCTATCTGGATGCCGCGCCGCGCGACTTCATCACATTCGAGTACTGCATGCTCGACGGCGTGAACGACGGCGCCGAGCATGCCGATGCACTGGTACAGCTGGTGCGGCGTGCCGGCGTGCCGTGCAAGTTCAACCTAATTCCGTTCAACCCCTTCCCCGAGTCCGGGCTCGTGCGCTCGCCGCGCGAGCGCGTCGTGGCCTTCGCCGCGCGTCTGCAGGACGCAGGCATCGTCACGACCGTGCGCAAGACGCGCGGTGACGACATCGACGCGGCCTGCGGCCAGCTCGCCGGCGAAGTGCAGGACCGCACGCGGGCGCACGAGCGCCGGCGTCGCATTGCGATCGTTCCCGTTCAACCCGCTGCACGCGCCTGACCGGTGCGATCCACGATGCCGCCCACCCTGCCGACGTTCGTGATCCGCCTCGCCTGTGCCGTGTCGCTCGGCCTGTTGCTTGCCGCCTGCGCGCAGAACTCGACCCAACAGACGATCAACCCGCAGGACTCGCGCAGCGCGCCGGAGTCGGCCGAGCCGGACCGCCGCGCGGCGCTGCGCCTGGAGTTGGCCGGCATGTATTTCAGCCGTGGCCAGTACGACACCGCGCTCGACGAGACGCGGCTCGCGCTGGCGGCGCGGCCCGACCTGGGCGCCGCGTACAACCTGCGCGGCCTGATCTATTCGGCGCTGGGCGACGACCGGCAGGCCGACGAGAACTTCCAGCGCGCACTGGCCCTCAACCCGCGCGACGTCGATGCGATCCACAACCGCGCCTGGTTCCTGTGCCAGCGCAACCGCCTGGACGAAGCTGACCGCCTGTTCGACCAGGCGTTGGCGCAGCCGGGTTACCGCGACGTGCCGCGCACGCTGATGGCCCAGGGCGTGTGCCTGGCACGCGCCGGCAAGTTGCCCGAGGCCGAGCTGAAACTGCAGCGCGCCTACGAAGTCGACACGGCCAACCCGACGGTGGCGCTGAACCTGTCCGAGGTGCTGTACCGCCGCGGCGCGTATGAGCGCGCGCGCTTCTACATCCGGCGCGTCAACATCCGCGAGGACCTGAGCAACGCGCAGACGCTGTGGCTGGCGCTGCGCATCGAGAATCGCATCGGCAACCGTGGTGGCGTCGAGGAGTTCGGGCGCCAGTTGCGCAGCCGCTTCCCGCAATCGCCCGAGGCGCTGGCCTTGGAGAGGGGGCGCTTCGATGACTGAGCAGGGCCCGGTGGACGACCAGCCGACGGCTTCGAACGAGCCGAGCGCGGGGGCGATGTTGCGTGCGGCGCGCGAGCGGCGCGGCATCCACATTGCGGCGCTCGCTGCGGCGATCAAGGTGCCCCAGCGCAAGCTCGAGGCGCTGGAGTCGGACCGCTACGAAGAGCTGCCCGACATGACCTTCACGCGCGCGCTGGCGCAGTCGGTGTGCCGCACGCTGAAGATCGACCTGCAGCCCGTGCTCGACAAGCTGCCGCAATCGGCGGTGGCGAGCCCGAAGCTCGAGCATGTGGGCATGGGCCTGAACGCGCCGTTCCGCGAGCGGCCCGGTCGCGCCGAACCGACCGATTGGAGCTGGGCGCGCAAGCCGGTCGTGTGGGGCACGCTGCTGGTGCTCGTCGCCGCCGTGGCGTTGGCCTTCCTGCCCGAGAGCTGGCTCGGCAGCGTGTTGCGCGGACGTGGTCCGGGCACCGCGCCCGCAGCGTCGGCGCCGCCGGTCACCGAAGTGCTCACGCTGCCGGCCTCGGCCGTGGCGCCTTCCGCACCGGCCGCGTCGGCCGCTGTGGAGGAAGCGCCGGCCGCCAGCGCGCCCGCCCCGGCCGCGGTGCCGACGCAGCCTGTGGCGGCCGCCGCACCGTCGGTGCTTGCCGTCAGTGCCGGCGCCGAGACCTGGGTCGAGGTGCAGGACGCGCGTGGCCAGATGCTGCTCTCGCGCAGCCTGGGCGCCGGTGAGTCCGTGTCGGTCGATGGCCCGCCGCCGTTGCGCGTCACGATCGGCAACGCCCTGGCGACGCGGGTCACCTTTCGCGGCAATGCGGTCGACCTGGCGCGCCACACGCGCGACAACGTGGCCCGACTGCAGTTGAACTGAGGCCTCGATGTCCAACCCGGTTCTCGATTTCGGCTCGATCGCGCTCGCAGCGCCGGCGGCCCGCCGCTCGCGCCAGGCGCGCGTGGTCTGGGGCTCGAACGTGGTCACGGTCGGTGGCGACGCGCCGGTGCGCGTGCAGTCGATGACCAACACCGACACCGTCGACGCGATCGGCACCGCGATCCAGGTCAAGGAGCTGGCACAGGCCGGCAGCGAGCTGGTGCGCATCACGGTCAACACGCCCGAGGCGGCCGAGGCGGTGCCCCATATCCGCGAGCAGCTCGACCGCATGGGCATCGACGTGCCGCTGGTGGGCGACTTCCATTACAACGGGCACCGCCTGCTGACCGAACACCCGGCGATGGCGCAGGCCCTGTCCAAGTACCGCATCAACCCCGGCAACGTCGGCAAGGGCGACAAGAAGGACCGGCAGTTCGCGATGATGGTCGAAGCCGCCGCGAAATGGGACAAGGCGGTGCGCATCGGCGTCAACTGGGGCAGCCTGGACCA
This sequence comes from Burkholderiaceae bacterium, assembly GCA_035539635.1. Lineage (GTDB taxonomy): Bacteria > Pseudomonadota > Gammaproteobacteria > Burkholderiales > Burkholderiaceae_C > CADEEN01. Next base: position 14,810 of record DATLIE010000319.1, on the reverse strand, counting down.
GGAACTGCTCGCCTCGCTGATGGACGACAACGCGAAGCGCGCCGAGCCCTGGGACGCCAAGCAGGTGATGGTGCAGGCGCTGGTCACTTCGGCGATCGACTCGGCCTCGTATGCGCGCGAGCTGGGCCTCGACCCGAACCAGATCATCATCAGCTGCAAGGTCAGCGGCGTGCAAGACCTGATCACGGTCTATCGCGCGCTGGCCGCGCGCTGCGACTACGCGCTGCACCTGGGCCTGACCGAGGCCGGCATGGGCACCAAGGGCACGGTGGCGTCGGCCACGGCGCTGTCGGTGCTGCTGCAAGAGGGCATCGGCGACACGATCCGCGTCAGCCTCACGCCCCAGCCCGGAGAGTCGCGCACGCAGGAGGTGCTGATCGCACTCGAGCTGCTGCAGGCGCTGGGCCTGCGCTCGTTCAACCCGAGCGTCACCGCGTGCCCGGGATGCGGCCGCACCACCAGCACCACCTTCCAGGAGCTGGCCAAGCAGATCGACGACTTCCTGCGCGCGCAGATGCCGGTGTGGAAGGCGAAGTACCCTGGCGTCGAGGGCCTGAAGGTCGCGGTGATGGGCTGCATCGTCAACGGCCCGGGCGAGAGCAAGCATGCCGACATCGGCATCAGCCTGCCGGGCACCGGCGAAGCCCCGGCGGCGCCCGTCTTCATTGACGGCGAGAAGGCGGTCACGCTGCGTGGCGAGGGCATCGCCGCCGAGTTCCACCAGATCGTCGAGACCTACATCGAAAAGCGGTTCGGCGCGCACTGACGCGCCGCGCATCTCATGGCCGAACGAATCACTGCCGTCAAAGGCATGAACGACCTGCTGCCCGACGAGGCGGCGCAATGGGAATGGGTCGAAGGCCGCATGCGTGACCTGCTGGCGCGCTGGGGCTACCGCAACCTGCGCACACCGATCGTCGAGCCGACGGGCCTGTTCGTGCGCGGCCTGGGCGAGGTGACCGACATCGTCGAGAAGGAGATGTTCTCCTGGACCGACGCGATGAACGGCGATGCCCTGACGCTGCGCCCGGAAGCCACCGCCGGGATCGTGCGCGCGATCAACGAGCACAACGCGCTGTACAACGGGCCGCTGCGCATCTGGCAGATGGGCCCGATGTTCCGCCACGAGCGGCCGCAGAAGGGGCGCACGCGCCAGTTCCACCAGCTCGACGTCGAGGCGCTCGGCCATGCCGGGCCCGATGTCGACGCCGAGATCATCCTGATGCTGCGCGCGCTGTGGCGCGAACTCGGGTTGCGCGAAGGCGAGCACATCGTGCTCGAACTCAACAGCCTGGGTCAGCCCGAGGAGCGCAAGGCGCATCGCGCTGCGCTGATCGCCCACTTCGAGGCGCACGCGGACAAGCTCGACGAGGACGGCAGGCGCCGTCTGCACAGCAACCCGCTGCGCATCCTGGACACCAAGAACCCGGCGATGGCGCCGGTCGTCGACGGTGCGCCGACGCTGATGGACTTCCTGGGCAGCGAGTCGCTGGCGCACTTAGACGCGGTGCGCGCGGTGCTCGATGCCGCGGGACTGGCCTACACCGTCAATCCGCGCCTCGTGCGCGGCATGGACTACTACAACCTGACCGTCTTCGAGTGGAAGAGCGCGCTGCTCGGTGCCCAGAGCACGGTGTGCGGCGGTGGGCGTTACGACCAGCTGATCGAGACGCTGGGCGGCAAGCCGGCGCCGGGGATCGGCTTCGGCCTGGGCATGGAGCGCCTGATGCTGATGCTCGACGCGGCAGGCATCCGAGCGCCATCCGCCGCCCCGGACGCCTACGCCCTGGTGCCCGACGCGGCCGCGCTGCCGCGCGTGCTGCCGGTGCTCGCCGCGCTGCGCGCCGAAGGTGTCGCGGTGACGATGCATGCGGCCGGCAAGGACGGCCAGGGCAGCCTGAAGTCCCAGTTCAAGCGCGCCGACGCCAGTGGCGCACGCCATGCGCTGATCTTCGGCGCCGACGAGCTGGCTGCCGGGCACGTGGCCGTGAAACCGCTGCGTGCCGGCGAGTCGGCCGGGCAGTTCACGCGCCCGCTCGCCGACGTGGCCGCCTGGGCGCACGAACTGCGCAAGACATAATCCAGCCCTCTTCTCGCGACCCCCTCATGGCGACTCCTCTCGACCTGCAAGAGCAGGAACAACTCGATCAGATCAAGGCGTTCTGGAACCAGTACGGCCACCTGATCACCTGGACCGTGACCCTGGCGCTGGCGGGCTTCGCGGCGTGGAACGGCTGGAATTGGTGGCAGCGCAGCCAGGCCACGAAGGCGGCGGCGCTGTTCGACGAACTTGACCGCGTGGCGCAGGCCGGCGACGTCGAGCGCGCCGGACGCGCCTTCGGCGACCTGAAGGAGCGCTTTCCGCGCACGCTGCAGGCGCAGCAGGCGGCGCTGCTCGCAGCCAAGGTGCAGGCCGACAAGGGCCAGCCCGACGCGGCGCTGACCACGCTGGCCTGGGCAGCCGACAACGCCGGCGAGGACGAGTACCGCACGCTGGCGCGCTTGCGCGCGGCGGGACTGCTGATGGACAAGAAGCAGTACGACGAGGCGCTCAAGCAGCTCGACGCCGCCCAGCAGGGCAAGCCGCGCGAGTTCGACGCGCTGATTGCCGATCGGCGCGGCGACGTGCTGGCGGCGCAGGGCAAGAAGGCCGAGGCGCTGACGGCCTACCAGGCCGCCTACAAGGCGATGGACAGCAAGGCCGACTACCGGCGCCTGCTCGAAGCCAAGCTGACCGCGCTCGGCGCGGCGCCCGAGGCGGCCGCGAGCGCGCCCGCCGCCGCCGTGGCCGGGAGCGTCAAGTGAGGGGCACGCTGCTGGCGGTGCTGGTCGCCGCCATGCTCGTCGCCTGCTCGAGCGACAAGCCCAAGCCCACGCCACTGGAGAGCATCACCCCGCAGATCGCCGGCCAGCAGGTCTGGCGCGCGGAAGCCGGCGGTGGCCTGCCGTTCGTGCTGATGCCCAGCGTCAGCAAGACGCAGGGCGATGCCTTCGTCGTCGCCGGCGGTGACGGCAGTGTCATGGCCTTGTCGGCGCAGGACGGGCGTGAGTTCTGGCGCGCCAGTGCCGGCGAGCGCCTGACGGCCGGCGTCGGCAGCGACGGCCGCTTTGCGGCCGTGGTGACGCGCAACAACGAGCTCGTGGTCTTCGACAACGGCGCCCTGAAGTGGAAGGCCCGGCTCAGCTCGCTGGTTGCGACCGCACCGCTGGTCGCGGGCGAACGCGTGTTCGTGATGGGCGTGGACCGCGCGGTCCAGGCTTACGACGTCCTCGACGGTCGCTACCTTTGGGCGCTGAAGCGCGCGGGCGAGCCGCTGACGCTGTCGCAGCCGGGGGTGGTGGCTGCCTTCAAGGACACGCTGCTCGTCGGCCAGGGCCAGCGCCTGGCCGGGGTCGACCCGTTGCGTGGCACCGTGCGCTGGGAGGTGGCCCTGGCCAACCCGCGCGGCACCAACGAGGTCGAGCGCGTGGCCGACCTGGTGGGGCCGTTGATGCGTGCCGGCGACGTGGTGTGCGCGCGATCCTTCCAGTCGGCGATCGGCTGCGCGGACGCGCAGCGCGGCGCACTGCTGTGGAGCAAGGCGGCCGGTGGCGCGCAGGCCGCAGGCGGCGATGCCGACCTCGTGGCCGGGGCCGACGGCAGCGGCCGCATCACGGCGTGGCGCACCACCAACGGGGACCTGGCGTGGAGCGCCGAACAGCTGCTCCATCGCGGCTTGTCGGGCCTGCTGGTGGTCGGGCGCACCGTGGTCGTGGGCGACTTCGAAGGCCAGGTGCACTTCCTTGATCGCACCAACGGCAAGACGCTGCTGCGCCTGCCGACGGACGGTTCGCAGGTGGTGGGCACGCCGGTCGCGGCCGGCAACACCATCCTGGTGGCCACTTCCAAGGGCGGTCTTTTCGCCTTCCGACCGCAGTGATGTCAGCCCCCATCTCGCTGCGCTCGCGTCCCCCGAGGGGAGCTCAGGCCGCTTGGGGCGGCCCGGCGCCGGCCTGAGGCCATGAAGCCGGTCGTCGCCCTCGTCGGCCGGCCCAATGTGGGCAAGTCGACCCTGTTCAACCGGCTCACCAAGAGCCGGGACGCGATCGTGGCCGACTTCGCCGGCCTGACACGCGACCGCCATTACGGCGACGGGCACCTCGGTGCGCGCGAATTCATCGTCATCGACACCGGCGGCTTCGAGCCCGAGAAGCCGAGCGGCGTCGTCGCCGAGATGGCCAAGCAGACCAAGCAGGCGGTGGCCGAGGCCGACGCGGTGGTCTTCGTCACCGACGTGCGCACCGGCGTCTCGGGGCAGGACCACGACATCGCGCGCTACCTGCGCAGCGTCAACAAGCGCGTCTTCCTCGCGGTCAACAAGGCCGAGGGCATGAGCGACTCGCCGCTGCTGGCCGAGTTCCACGAACTCGGCATCGGCGAGCCGCATCCGGTGTCGGCGGCGCACGGGCAGGGCATCCGCAGCCTGATGGAGGCGGTGCTCGACGCGCTCGAGGTGCCCGAGCCTGAGGACGGTGCCGATGAGGACGACGACGGCAGCAAGCCCATCCGGCTGGCGGTGGCAGGGCGCCCGAACGTCGGCAAGAGCACCTTGATCAACACCTGGCTCGGCGAGGAGCGCCTCGTGGCGTTCGACATGCCCGGCACCACGCGCGACGCGATCCAGGTGCCGTTCGAGCGCAACGGCCAGCGCTTCACGCTGATCGACACCGCCGGCCTGCGCCGCAAGGGCCAGGTGTTCGAGGCGATCGAGAAGTTCTCGGTGGTCAAAACGCTGCAGGCGATCTCGGACGCCAACGTCGTCGTGCTGCTGCTCGATGCGACGCAGGGCGTGGCGGACCAGGACGCGCACATCGCGGGCTACATCCTCGACGCGGGGCGTGCGGTGGTGGTGGCGCTGAACAAGTGGGACGCGGTCGACAGCTACCAGCGGCAGATGCTCGAGCGCCAGATCGCGCAGCGCCTGGCCTTCCTGCGTTTTGCCGAGGTGGTGCCGATTTCGGCACTCAAGCGCCAGGGGCTGGGGCCGCTCTGGAAGGCGATTGCCGCGGCACATGCATCGGCCACGGCCAAGCTGCCGACACCGCTGCTCACCCGTCTGGTGCATGACGCGGTCCAGCACCAGCAGCCCAAGCGTGCCGGCACCTTCCGCCCCAAGCTGCGCTATGCGCACCAGGGTGGGCAGAACCCGCCGGTCGTGGTGGTGCACGGCAACTCGCTCGAGCATGTGACCGACAGCTACAAGCGCTACCTGGAGGGACGCATCCGCGACCACTTCAAGCTCGTGGGCACGCCGTTGCGGGTGGAGATGCGGACATCGCGGAACCCTTTCGACGACAAGGGCTCGTAGCCATTGGGGGGAGTTCCGACAGCCGGGCAAACCCTGTGATAACGTGCCACTCATACGCACGATCAACACGGAGCAAATATCGTGAGCAACAAAGGGCAACTCCTACAAGACCCGTTCCTGAACCTGCTGCGCAAGGAACATGTGCCGGTGTCGATCTACCTGGTCAACGGCATCAAGCTGCAGGGGCAGATCGAATCCTTCGACCAGTACGTGGTCCTGCTGCGCAACACCGTCACCCAGATGGTCTACAAGCACGCGATCTCCACGGTCGTGCCGGGCCGGGCAGTGAACTTCCACGCCGGCGAGCAGGGCGACGCGCCGAGCCAGGGTTGACGCTGCACTGATCTGATTCGGGCGCCACGCCACCCCTTGGGTTCTCCTCAGCATCACGCATTCGACGCCGCGAGCGCCGTGCCCACCCGCACGGTGCTGGTCGGGGTCGACCTGGGTGCGGGCTCGTCCTTCGACCCCACGCTCGACGAACTGGCGCTGCTGGCGCAGTCGGCCGGCGACGACCCCGTGGTGCGCATCACCGCGCGCCGCAAAGCACCCGACGCGGCGCTCTTCGTCGGTTCGGGCAAGGCCGACGAGATCAAGGCGGCGGTGCAAACGCACCAGGCGCAAGGCGTGATCTTCGACCAGGCGCTGTCGCCGGTACAGCAGCGCAACCTCGAGCAGCACGTGGGCGTGCCGGTCGCCGACCGCACGGCACTGATCCTCGACATCTTCGCGGCCCGCGCGCAGAGCCACGAGGGCAAGCTGCAGGTCGAGCTCGCCCGCCTGCAATACCAGGCCACCCGCCTGGTACGGCGCTGGACCCACCTGGAACGCCAGGCCGGCGGCATCGGCCTGCGTGGCGGCCCGGGCGAAACCCAGATCGAACTCGACCGCCGCATGATCGGCGAGCGTATCAAGTCGGTGAAGGCGCGCCTGGAGAAGGTGAAGAAGCAGCACCAGACGCAGCGCCGCGCGCGCGAGAAGCGCGGCACGTTGCGCGTGTCGCTGGTGGGCTACACCAACGCCGGTAAGTCGACACTCTTCAATGCACTGACCAAAGCGCGCAGCTACGCGGCCGACCAGCTGTTCGCCACGCTGGACACCACGACGCGGCAGCTCTGGCTGGCCGAGGCGCAGCGCTCGGTGGCGCTGTCGGACACCGTGGGCTTCATCCGCGACCTGCCGCACAAGCTGGTCGAGGCCTTCCGGGCCACGCTGCAGGAAGCTGCCGACGCCGATTTGCTGCTGCACGTCGTCGACGCGGCGAGCCCGCAGGCCGACGAGCAGATCGCGGAGGTCGAGCGCGTGCTCGAGGAGATCGGGGCCGAGCGCATCCCGCAGATCCTGGTGTTCAACAAGCTCGACCTGGTCGAAGCGTCGGCACGTCCGCGCGTGAGTGCGGACGTCCTCGAGCGCGCTCCGGGCGTGGCCACGCCGCGCGTCTTTGTCAGCGCGCGCGACGGCAGCGGCCTGGACACCTTGCGTCACCTGATCGCTGAGCGTCTGCCCGAAGTCTTGAACGGCGCCGCATTGCCTACACTTGCGCCCGAAGCCGCATCCACTCCCACCCACGCATGACCTCCCGAATCGCCAACGCGGCACGCCACCTGCTCGGCCGAGCGCTGCCCATGTTCAACCGGGGCGACGGGCCGCCCGACCTGGACGAGCTGTGGCGCGACTTCAACCGCAAGCTGTCGGGCCTGTTCGGTGGCAAGGGCGGTGGATCGCGCCCGCCGCGCGACAGCAACGGCGGTGGAGGCGGCGGCGGCAATTTCCAGCCCGACATGAAGAGCGCCGGCATGGGTGTCAGCCTGATCGCCGGCGTCGCAGCCCTGGTGTGGCTGGGCAGCGGCGTGTTCATCGTGCAGGAAGGCCAGCAGGCGGTCGTGACGACCTTCGGGCGCTTCACCAACACCCGCGACGCCGGCATCCAGTTCCGCTGGCCCTATCCGTTCCAGGCCCACGAGACGGTGTCGGTGACGCAACTGCAGTCGGTCGACGTCGGGCGCAACACGGTGATGCAGGCCACGGGCCTGCGCGATTCGTCGATGCTCACGCAGGACGAAAACATCGTCGACATCCGCTTCACCGTGCAGTACCGCCGCACGAATGCGCGTGCCTACCTGTTCGAGAATTTCCGCCCCGACGATGCCGTGCAGCAGGCGGCCGAGACCGCGGTGCGCGAGGTGGTGGGGCGCAGCAAGGTCGACGCGGTGCTCTACGAGCAGCGCGCCGCACTCGCCGCCGACCTGGTGAAGTCGATCCAGGTCCAGCTCGACCGCCTGAATGCGGGCATCCTGGTCGACAACGTCAACGTGCAGAACGTGCAGGTGCCCGAGCAGGTGCAGGCGGCGTTCAACGACGCCGTCAAGGCCGGCGCCGACCGTGACCGTTTCAAGAATGAAGGCCAGGCCTACGCCGCCGACGTGATCCCGAAGGCCCAGGGCACGGCCGCGCGCTTGCGCCAGGAGGCCGAGGGGCACCGCGCCACCGTGGTCTCGCAGGCCGAGGGCGATGCGCAGCGCTTCCGCTCGGTGCTCACCGAGTACCAGAAGGCCCCGGGGGTGACGCGTGATCGCCTCTATCTGGAAACCATGCAGTCCGTCTACAGCAACGTCAGCAAGGTGCTGGTGGAGAGCCGCAGCGGCTCGAACCTGCTGTACCTGCCTCTGGACAAGCTGATCCAGCAGACCGGTGCCACCACGGTGCCGGCCCCGGCGGTCTCCACACCGACCGCCCCGGCAGCCGATGCGGCGGCCGACCCCCGAACCCGCGACGGCGTGCGCTCGCGCGACCGCGAAAGCCGCTGAAGGGGCCATGACCATGCATCGCATCGGACTTTTCGCCGTCAGCGCGCTGCTCGCGCTGATGCTCGCCGCCTCCACGCTCTTCATCGTCGACCAGCGCCAGGTGGGCGTGGTCTACTCGTTGGGCGAGATCAAAGAGGTCATCACCGAACCCGGTCTCAAGTTCAAGCTGCCGCCGCCGCTGCAGAACGTCGTGTTCCTCGACAAGCGCATCCAGACCCTGGACAGCCCCGAGACGCGGCCGATCTTCACCGCCGAGAAGAAGAGCCTGGTGATCGACTGGCTCATCAAGTGGCGCATTGCCGACTCGCGCCAGTTCATCCGCAACAACGGGGCGGACATGCGCAACCTCGAGGTGCGCCTGTCGCCCGTGGTGCAGGCGGCCTTCAACGAGGCGGTGACCAAGCGCACGGTCAGCGGCGTGCTCGCCAGCGACCGCGAGCGTGTGATGCAGGACGTGCGCGGGCGCCTGGCCGAGGATGCGAAGTCTTTCGGCATCGAGATCGTCGATGTGCGCATCAAGCGCGTGGACTTCGTGGCCGACATCACCGACGCGGTGTACCGGCGCATGCAGTCCGAGCGCCAGCAGGTCGCCAACGAGCTGCGCTCGACCGGTGCCGCCGAGGCCGAGAAGATCCGCGCCGATGCCGACCGCCAGCGCCAGGTGATCATCGCCGAGGCCTATCGCGATGCGCAGAAGGTCAAGGGCGAGGGCGATGCGAAAGCCTCGGCCCTGTATGCCGACGCCTTCGGGCGTGACCCGCAGTTTGCCCAGTTCTATCGCAGCCTCGAGGCCTATCGCGCGAGCTTCCGCACCAAGAACGACGTGATGGTGCTCGACCCCGCGAGCGACTTCTTCAAGGCGATGCGGAGCAGCGGCGCAGCCGGGGCCAAGTGACCGGCGAGGCGCTGGTGATGGGCCTGGCGATCTTCCTGATCGCCGAGGGCCTGCTGCCGCTGCTGGCGCCGCGCACCTGGCGCGACGTGTTCGCGCGGGTGCTGCAGTTCAACGACGGCCAGGTGCGCTTCTTCGGCCTGGTCTTCGTCGCGCTCGGGCTGCTGATGCTCTGGCTGTAGGCGGTCGAGCCGGCATGCGCCGGTACAATGCCGTTTTCAACCAGGTGTGAAGTTTCGCCACCCATGTCGCGTGCCTGGCTGCTGCCCGAGCAGATCGCCGATGTGCTGCCGAGTCAGGCGCGGCGCGTCGAGGAACTTCGGCGCACCCTGATCGACCGCGCCCGCGGCTACGGCTTCGAGCTGGTGATGCCGCCGCTCGTGGAGCACCTGGAATCGCTGCTGTCGGGCACGGGCCAGGAACTCGACCTCAAGACCTTCAAGCTGGTCGACCAGCTGTCCGGGCGCACCATCGGGCTGCGCGCCGACACCACGCCGCAGGTGGCTCGCATCGACGCCCACCTGCTGAACCGCGAAGGCGTGGCGCGCCTGGCCTACTGCGGCCCGGTGTTGCATGCGCGGGCCGACAGTGCCCTGGCGTCGCGCGAACTGCTGCAGTTTGGAGCCGAGGTCTACGGCCATGCCGGGCTCGAGGCCGATCTCGAAGTCATCGACCTGGCGCTCGACGCCCTGGGCAGCGCGGGGGTGCGCGATGTGCTGCTCGACCTCGGCGACGCGCGCGTGCTGCGCGCGCTGCTGGCTGGCGCGCCGCTGGATGCCGAACGCCTGACCGATCTGGCGCAGGCGCTGGCGCGCAAGGACGCAGCGGCGCTGGCGAGCCTGAGCGGCCCCTTGAGCGCCGAATCGCGCGACGGGCTGGCCGCGTTGCTGCGCCTGCATGGCGGCGCCGAGGTGATTGGCGCGGCGCGCCAGCGGCTGCCGGCCCGTGCGTCGATCGCTCGCGCGCTTGACGACCTGGGCTGGCTTGCCGAACACGTGCAGCGCGTCCACCCGGAGGTGCGGATCGGCTTCGACTTGGCCGACCTGTCGGGCTACGCCTACTACAGCGGTCCGCGCTTCGCGCTCTACGCCGCCGGCAACCCGGCGGCATTGGCGCGCGGCGGGCGCTACGACGAGGTCGGCGCCGTGTTTGGCCGCAACCGGCCTGCGGTCGGGTTCAGCCTGGACGTCAAGGAACTTGCCGCCGTGGCGCCGTCGCAGCCAGCCCATGCCGCGGTGCGCGCGCCCTGGGGCGAGTCGGCGTCGTTGCGCGCGGCCGTGCGCACCCTGCGCGAGCAGGGACACACCGTCGTGTGCACCTTGCCGGGCCACGACCACGAGGCGCAGGAGTACGACTGCGATCGCGAACTGGTTCAAGTTGACGGGCGATGGGTGTTGCGCGCCCTCTGAAGCATCAAAGACGGAGATTCACAGGACATGGAAGCATCCTCCACCGTGCGCGGCCGCAACGTCGTGGTCGTTGGCACGCAATGGGGCGACGAAGGCAAGGGCAAGGTCGTCGACTGGCTGACCGACCACGCCCAGGGCGTGGTGCGCTTCCAGGGCGGGCACAACGCCGGCCACACGCTGGTGATCAAGGGGGTCAAGACCGCGCTGCAGCTGATTCCCAGCGGCATCATGCGCGAGCGGGTGGCCTGCTATATCGGCAACGGCGTGGTGGTCGATCCGTCGCACCTGCTGTCGGAGATCGAGCGCCTGGAGAAGATCGGCGTCGACGTGCGTTCGCGCTTGTACCTCAGCGAGGCGTGCCCGCTGATCCTGCCGTTCCACGTCGAAGTCGATCGCGCGCGCGAGGCGCTGCGCGAGACCAGTGGCGCGGGCAAGATTGGCACCACCGGCAAGGGCATCGGTCCGGCCTACGAGGACAAGGTGGCGCGCCGAGCGTTGCGCGTGCAGGATCTCAAGCATCCGCAGCGCTTCGCCGAGAAGCTCGCTCGCCTGCTCGAGGTGCACAACGAGGCGCTGTCCGGGCATCTGGCCGGCAAGCCGCTCGACGCCAAGCCGATCCTCGATCAGGCGCTGGCCTTCGGTGAACAGCTGGCACCGATGTTCGCCGACGTCGGCTACCGCCTGCACCAGCAACACCAGGCCGGTGCCAACCTGCTGTTCGAGGGCGCTCAGGGCACGTTGCTCGACATCGACCACGGCACCTATCCGTACGTGACCTCCAGCAACTGCGTGGCCGGCAACGCGGCCGCAGGCGCGGGCATCGGGCCGCAGATGCTGCACTACATCCTGGGCATCACCAAGGCCTACACCACACGCGTGGGCAGCGGACCGTTCCCGACCGAACTCGACATCGACCGCCCCGGTGGCGTCGGCCACCATTTCTCGACCGTCGGCCAGGAGCGGGGCACGGTCACCGGACGCGCGCGCCGCTGCGGCTGGCTCGATGCGGCGGCGCTCAAGCGCTCGATGATCATCAACGGCGTATCGGGCATGTGCATCACCAAGCTCGACGTGCTCGACGGGTTGCCCGAGATCAAGATCGCCGTCGGCTACAAGCTCGGCGGCCAGGCGCTCGACATCCTGCCGCTCGACGCCGACGAAGTCGCGGCCTGCGAGCCGGTCTACGAAACCTTGCCCGGCTGGAGTGACACCACCGCCGGCCTGACGAACTGGGAGCAGTTGCCGACCCCCGCGCGGCGCTACCTCGAACGCATCGAGGCACTGACCGGCACGCCGATCGACATGGTGTCGACCGGACCCGACCGCGTGCACACGATCCTGTTGCGCCACCCCTTCCGCCGCTGACGGCACCGACGAGCCACGAGGAGAGCACACCGACATGTTGACCGACGACGGCAAGCACCTCTATGTGTCCTGGGACGAGTACCACCTGCTGACCGAGCGGCTGGCGCTCAAGGTGCACGCATCGGGCTGGGAGTTCGACCAGATCCTGTGCCTGGCGCGCGGCGGCATGCGTCCGGGGGACGTGCTGTCGCGCGTGTTCGACAAGCCGCTGGCCATCATGAGCACGTCCAGCTACCGGGCCGAGGCCGGCACGATCCAGGGCCGCCTGGACCTGGCCAAGTACATCACGATGCCCAAGGGCGAACTCGCCGGTCGCGTGCTGCTGGTCGACGACCTGGCCGACTCCGGCATCACGCTGCGGGCCGTGGTCGATCGCCTGCGCGGCATGCCCGCGATCAACGAACTTCGCTCCGCGGTGCTGTGGGTCAAGGGCGTGTCGAGCTACACGCCGGACTACTTCGTCGAGAAGTTGCCCACCAGCCCGTGGATCCACCAGCCCTTCGAGGAGTACGACGGCCTTCGGCCGGATGGCCTGGCCAAGAAGTTCGCGGTCTGAACCACCGGCCCAAAGAAGAAAGGCCTGCATGTCGCAGGCCTGCTCTTTGATCCTTCGATGGTGCCCAGGAGAGGACTCGAACCTCCACGCCGTTAAGCGCTAGTACCTGAAACTAGTGCGTCTACCAATTCCGCCACCTGGGCATCTCAGGAACCCGAAAGTTTACCATCAAGAATAACAATCCCCCCATGACCCCACCCCTCGGCGCTGCCTTGATGAGCGAAGTCGAGGGCACGGTGCAAGGCCATCGCGACGGCCACGGATTCGTCGTGCGCGACCGTCAGGAAGGCGCGCCGGATGTCTACCTCTCGCCGCAGGAAATGCGCGCCGTGCTGCACCGCGACCGTGTGCGTGTGCGCGTCGTGCGCTACGACCGCAAGGGCCGCCCCGAAGGCCATGTGATCGACATCCTCGAACGCCGCAAATCGCCGATCATTGGCCGCCTGCTGCACGAGGGCGGCATCTGGTTGCTCGCGCCCGAGGACAAGCGCTACCAGCAGGACATCATCATCCCGAAGAACGCCACCGCCAGCGCGCAGGCCGGACAGGTGGTCGCGATCGAACTGACCGAACCGCCCTCGATGTTCTCGCAGCCTGTGGGCCGCGTGACCGAGGTTCTGGGCGAGATCGATGACCCGGGCATGGAGATCGAGATCGCGGTGCGCAAGTACGAGGTGCCGCACCGCTTCCTGCCCGAGACGATCGCGCAGGCAGCGGCGCTGCCCGACAAGCTGCGTCCGGCCGATTGGCGCCACCGCATCGATCTGACGGATGTGCCGCTGGTCACGATCGACGGCGAGGACGCGCGCGATTTTGACGACGCGGTCTACTGCGAGCCCATGATGACCGGCAAGGGCAAGGCGAGGAAGCCCGCCGGCTGGCGTCTGCTGGTGGCCATTGCCGATGTCAGCCACTACGTGAAGCCGGGCGAGCCGCTGGACGCGGACGCCTACGAGCGTGCGACCTCGGTCTACTTTCCGCGGCGCGTGATCCCGATGCTGCCGGAGAAGCTCTCCAACGGCCTGTGCTCGCTGAACCCCGATGTCGATCGCCTGTGCATGGTGTGCGACATGGTGGTCACGCCCGCCGGCGAGGTCGAGGCTTATCAGTTCTACCCTGCGGTGATGCACTCGCACGCGCGTTTCACCTACACCGAGGTGGCGGCGATCCTGGCCAACACGCGCGGGCCGGAGGCGGCACGCCGTTCGCAACTGGTGCCTCATCTGGTTCACCTCCACGAGGTGTTCCGTGCCCTGCTCAAGCAGCGTGCCAAGCGCGGTGCGGTCGAGTTCGAGACCAGCGAGACGCAGATCGTCTGCGACGACAACGGCCGCATCGAAAGGATCGTGCCGCGCACGCGTAACGACGCGCACCGGCTGATCGAGGAGGCCATGCTGGCGGCCAACGTCTGTTCGGCCGACTTCATCGCCGGCCACAAGCACCCGGCGCTTTATCGCGTGCACGAGGGGCCGACGCCGGAGAAGCGCACCACGCTGCAGAACTACCTGAAGGCGCTGGGTCTGAACCTGGCTGTGAGCGAGGATCCGACGCCCTCCGAGTTCCAGGCCATCGCCGACGCCACGAAGGACCGCCCGGACGCGCAGCAGATCCACACCATGCTGCTGCGCTCGATGCAGCAGGCCATCTACACCGCCACCAACAGCGGCCACTTCGGCCTGGCCTACGAGGCCTACACGCACTTCACGAGCCCGATCCGGCGCTATCCGGACCTGCTGGTGCACCGCGTGATCAAGGCTCTGCTGCACGGCAAGCGCTACCGCATCGACAGCGGCGTGGTCGAGGAGATACCGGCGGTGCGCAAGGGTGGCAAGCCGCCGAAACCGCATGCGCAGGAGGCCGAACAATGGGAGGCCGCCGGCGCGCATTGCAGCGCGAACGAGCGGCGCGCCGACGAGGCGTCGCGCGACGTCGAGGCGTGGCTCAAGTGCCGCTACATGCGCGACCGCCTGGGTGAAGAGTTCGCCGGCACGGTGACCGCGGCCACGACCTTCGGCCTGTTCGTGCAACTCGACGAGCTGTTCGTCGAGGGCCTGCTGCACATCACCGAGCTCGGGGGCGAGTACTACCGCTTCGACGAGGCGCGCCAGGAACTGCGCGGCGAGCGCACGGGCGTGCGCTACGGCGCCGGCGCGCGGCTGCGCGTGCAGGTCAGCCGGGTCGACCTCGATGCCCGCAAGATCGACTTTCGCCTGGTGCGCGAAGGCGCCGCCGAGCGCCTGCTGTCGCGCGGTCGGCGCGACAAGGTGGGGCCGTCGTCGGCTGCCGCGCCGGCGGGCGCGAGCGAGGAGCTGGCCCAGGTGAAGAAGCACGACCGCGAGTTGCTGAAGGCGACACGCGAGCGCGCGAAGAAGGCGCCGGCCGGCGGCAAGCGCCCGGCGGGCAAGGCGGCGGGAGCCCGCACGGGCCGCAAGG
>DATLIE010000318.1:0-14461 GCA_035539635.1 Burkholderiaceae bacterium | reverse complement strand
TGACGCGCGTCACGCGCGGCCTGATCCGCGTCGATGCCGACGAGGTGACCTACCCGGCGCACGTGATCCTGCGCTTCGAGATCGAACGCCCGTTGATCGAGGGCGAGATCCAGCCCGAGGACGTGCCTGCGCTGTGGGACGAAAAGGTGGCCGAGCTGCTGCACCTGGACACGCGCGGCAACTTCAAGGACGGCCCGCTGCAGGACGTGCATTGGCCCGAAGCCCTGTTCGGCTACTTTCCCTGCTACTCGCTGGGCGCGATGTACGCCGCGCAGTGGGCGGCGGCGATGCGGCGCACGATGCCCGACCTGGAAGCGCGCATCGGCAGCGGCGACTTCGCCCCCGTGTTCGATTGGCTGCGCCAGAACATCTGGCTGCAGGCGTCGCGCTGGACCACCGACGAGCTGGCGATCCGCGCCAGCGGCGAGGTGCTCAACCCGGCGCATTTCAAGGCCCATCTGGAGGCGCGCTATCTCGCCTGAGGCGACGCCCTCCGGGCCCGCGGCGCCGGCGCGCCTGTCGGCCGACGGCCTGGACGAACTGCTGTCGGTGACCAAGCGCCTCGCGGCGCCGTTCGACCTCGGGCGCATGCTGCACGAGGTGACGCAGGCGGCGACCCGCCTGCTGCGGGCCGAGCGCGCGTCGGTCTGGCTGCTCGATCGCACGAGCGACGAGCTGGTGCTGACGATCTCCGCCGACTCGGCACCGCGCCGAATTCCGGTCGGCAGCGGGCTGGCCGGCGCCTGTGCGCGCGAGCGCCGCCCGGTGTGCGTCAACGACTGCTACGCCGATCCGCGCTTCAATCCCGCCACCGACCGGGCAACCGGCTTTCGCACCACCAACAGCCTGTCGCTGCCGCTGATCGATCACGACGACGCGCTGGTGGGCGTGCTGCAGGTGCTCAACGCGAAGAGCGGCACCTTCGACGCCGCGGACATCGCGCTGGCCGAGGCGCTGTCGGCGCAATGCGCGGTGGCGCTGACGCGCGTGCGCCTGGTCGGCGAGGCGATCGAAGCCGGGCGCATGCGCCAGGCGCTCGAGCTGGCGCGCGTCATGCAGGCCGGCACGCTGCCGCGGTCCTGGCCAGACCTGCCCGACTACGACCTGCACGCCCACTTCCAGCCGGCCGAGCAGACCGGCGGCGACACCTACGATCTGGCACTGGTCGACGACAAGCTGCTGATCGTGCTGGCCGACGCGACCGGGCACGGCATCGCGCCGGCGCTGTCGGTGACCCAGATGCAGGCCATGCTGCGCACCGGCTTCGGCATGCGCGGCGGGCTCGAGGCCGTGTTCCATCTCGTCAACGACCAGATGCACGCGGTGCTGCCCGACGGGCACTTCGTCACCGCCTTCGTCGGCATCCTCGACCCGGCGACCCACGTGCTGCGCTTCATCAGCGGCGGCCAGGCGCCGATCGTGCATTGGCAGGCTGCGACGCAGGAGATGGCGGTGCACAAGGCCAACAGCTTTCCGCTGGGCTCGATGCCGCTGCCCAGGGCCAAGACGCCGGTCGAGCTGTCGCTGGCGCCGGGCGACGCGCTGGTGCTGCTGTCCGACGGCATCTACGAAACCGAGGACGCGGTCGGCGAACTCTTCGGGCGTGCGCGCGTCGAGGCGCTGCTGCGCGAAGGGGCCGGCGACGGCATGGCCGCGCTGGCCGAACGCATCCTCGGCGCGGCGCAGCGTCATGGGCAGGGTCAGCCGCAGGCCGACGACATCACGCTGGTGCTCGTCGCGCGCCGTCCCGCGGCGGACACGCCGCCGTCATCAATCGGTCACGCAGCCGGACTAGTCTGATCCGCGGGTGTCGGCGGGTCGACGCCGCTGACGCCGTGGAGGGCGGTCCGGATGGAACTGCAGATCAGCGAGCTGCCAGGGCAGATCACCTGCGTGCGCCTGCAAGGGCGCCTGGATGCGCCGGGCGCCGACCGTGCCGGTACGCCGCTGACCGCGGCCATCGTGGCGCGCGGCCGCCCGGCGTTGATCGATCTGGCCGGCGTGGAGTTCATCGCCTCGCTCGGGATCCGGTTGCTGATCTCGGTGGCGCGCGGCCTGCACACCAAGGGCGAGCGGCTCGTGCTGTTCGGTGCCCGCCCGCTGGTCGGCGAGGTGCTGGAGCAGGCGGCGATCGACCAGATCATCGATGTCGTCGCGACCGAAGACGAGGCCTGCGAGCGGCTCGCCGCCTGAGGTACCGTCGCCGGGGTGAGCCCGATGCACCTGCGTTTGCCGGCCACGCCCGAAGCGGTGGCGCTGGCCCTCGACGCGCTCGAGCGCGACCCGCTGCTGCTGCAGGGGCTGGACGCGCGGGCGCGCTACGCCGTCGAGCTGGTGACCGAGGAAGTGCTGATGAACGTCGCGATGCACGCCGGGCTCGCGTCCAGCGAGCCGCTGCCGGTCGGCTTCTCGGCCTGCCGCGAGGCGGCCTCGGTGGTGCTCGAGTTCGTCTACGGCGGGCAGGCATTCGATCCGCGCGAGGCGCCGCCGCCCCGTCCGGCCGCGTCGCTGGACGACGCGCGTGTCGGTGGACTGGGCCTGGTGCTGGTGCGCCGCATGTCGAGCGCGATCGACCACGCGTTCACCGACGGCGTGAACCGCCTGCGCGTCGTGGTCGCCGAGCGGGGCTGAGCCGCCCGGCGCTCAGGCCGTCGCGTGCTCGAGGTCGACCAGGGTTTCGTCCAGGCGCTTGAGTGCGCGCGCCAGGCGCGTGCCGCCGAGCGCGCCACGGCGTCGCCGCCGGCGCACCAGCCGGCGCTCGGGGTCGTCGAGCGCGGCGTGGTCGATGGCGACGCCGTGGCGCGCGAACTGCGCGCCCAGCGTCGAGCGCCGTGAACGCAACAGCTCGCGCGTGCGCTGGTAGGCATGCTCGGCCAGCAGGCGGCGCTGCGACACGCTGAAGGTGTTGGCCAGGAACAGCTCGGCGTCGCGGTGGTCCGGCTCGAACAGCACGATGTCGGTGTGCGGGTGCGACTCGGCGTAGCCGCGCAGGCCGAGTTCGAGCCGCGAATGGATCAGCGAGCGGAAGGTCTGCGACAGCACGATCGGCAGCCCACCGTCCACCAGGCGCGGGATGCGCGCCTCGCCGCTGCCCAGCACCTTGTGGCGCGGCGCATGCGTGGCGTCGAACGGCACCAGCGGGTTCAGGCAGATCAGCAGGTCCAGGCCCGCGTCGAGCAGCACGCTCGCGTGCAGCGTCTTCTTCAGCGCGCCGTCGACGCAGGTGCGGCCCTGCACCTCGACCGGCGCATACAGGCCCGGCAAGGCGGCGCTGGCCTGCACCGCGAGCGAGATCGGCACCGTGTCGTGGCCGGGCTGGCCGAACGGCACGGCCTCGCCGCTGTCGAGGTCGGTCGCGACCAGGACCAGCTTGCGCGCGAGCTGGCGGAAGTCGTTGCTGCGTCCCTCGCGCGAGAACAGGCGCGCGAGCTGGCGCTCCATCGCATGGCCGCTGAACAGGCCCGCCGGCAGCGCACGGCCCAGGCGCTCGAAGGCGGCCAGGCGCGAGCGGTGCTTGAAGGTGTACTGGAACAGGGCCTGCGCGGTCAGGCCGGGCAGCGCGGCCGCGCGCCGCAGGTACTCGCCCCAGGCCGGGCGCATCAGCAGCGTGGGGCTGAACAGGTCGGCGCCCTCGCTGTCATCGCTTTCGATGAAGGCCGCGCACAGCTCGCGCGGCGTGATGCCGTTGGCCAGGCCCGCGGCGATGAAGCTGCCGGCCGAGACGCCGACGTAGCCCGACAGCTGGGTCAGATGTAGCCCGTCCAGGGCTTCCTCGAGCGCGCACAGCGCGCCGATCTCGTAGATCGCCCCGAGCGGGCCGCCGCCCGCCAGCGCGAGGCCGATGCGCGGCCCCGCGGGCTTGCGTGTCACGCGGCCTTGCGCACGGCGCGCTTGGCCGGCGCCTTCTTCGCGGCGGCCTTGGCCACCTTCGCCGCCCTCGGGGCCGCCGTGCCGACCTTGGCCGACAGCTCGTCGATGCGCTTGATCAGCGCATCGATGTCCTTGCGCGAGGGCACGCCCATCTTGTTCAGTGCCTTGGCGACGCGGGTCTCGAAGATCGACTCGAGCTTGTCCCACTGCGCGCCGGCCTTGTCGCCCACGCCGCCGGCCACGGCGGTCATCTTGCTGGTGACCGCGTTGATGCGGTCCTCGGCCAGGCCCTGCGTCTTCTTCTGCAGCGCCATGCCTTCCTTCATCAGCGCCTCGAAGACCTTGCCGCCTTCGGCCTGCGCCTTGGAGAACGCACCCATGCCGGCCAGCCAGATCTGATGGGCCGAGTCCTTGACCATCGCGGCGACCTGGCTGTCGAGCAGGCCGGCGGGGTTGGCGGCCTTCTTGTCCGCCATCTTCTGGAGCTTCTTGACCATGTGTGCGTGTCCTCTCGCGCTGGATGTGGGATGACGAACGCTCACTATAGGAGCCGCCCCCGCGCGGCGGCGCGCTTTCTCTAGTGAGTCGGCTCTATGCGCGCGGGGCGCTGCCTTGGGGTAAGCGCGCAGCGTCGCGCACGTGCTTTGGCGGAAGAATGGCCGTCAATAGCCCGATCCGAACGACTCAAGGAGCCCCCATGCAGTACTTCGTCACCGGCGCCACCGGCTTCATCGGCAAGCGCCTCGTCAAGGCACTGCTGGCACGCAAGGGTTCGGTGGTGCACTTCCTGCTGCGCCCCGAGAGCGAGGCCAAGGTGCCCGAGTTGCTCGAGTACTGGGGCACGACCAAGGCGCGCGCAGTGCCCGTGTACGGCGATCTAACGGCCAAGAAGCTCGGCGTCGCGGCCGACGCGATCAAGGCGTTGAAGGCCGACGGGGGCCAGATCGACATGGTGTTCCACCTCGCCGCGGTGTACGACCTGAAGGCCGATGAAGAGACCCAGGTGCGCGCCAACATCGAAGGCACGCGCAACGTGGTCGAGTTCGCCAAGGCCATCGACGCGAAGCACCTGCACCACGTCAGCAGCATCGCCGCGGCCGGCCTGTACGAGGGCGTGTTTCGCGAGGACATGTTCGACGAGGCCGAGAACCTCGACCACCCGTACTTCGCGACCAAGCACGAGAGCGAGAAGATCGTGCGCAAGGAGTCCAAGGTGCCGTGGACGGTGTACCGCCCGGCCTTCGTCGTCGGCGACAGCAAGACCGGCGAGATGGACAAGATCGACGGCCCCTACTACTTCTTCAAGCTGATCCAGCGCATGCGCCAGCTGCTGCCGCCGTGGCTGCCCTCGGTGGGCCTGGAAGGCGGGCGCCTGAACATCGTGCCGGTGGACTTCGTGGTCAAGGCGATCGACCACATCGCGCACGGCAAGGCCGACGTGGTGGGCAAGTGCTTCCACCTCGTCGACCCCGTGGGCTACCGCATCGGCGACGTGCTCGACATCTTCAGCAAGGCCGCCCACGCGCCGAAGATGAACCTGTTCATCAACGCCGCGCTGCTCGGCTTCATTCCGAAGAGCGTCAAGAAGGGGCTGATGGCGCTGGCGCCGGTGCGGCGCATCCGCCACGCGGTGATGAAGGACCTGGGCCTGCCCGATGACATCCTCGAGTTCATCAACTGGCCGACACGCTACGACCGGCGCGACCTCGACGCGGCGCTCAAGGGCAGCGGCATCGAGTGTCCGAACCTGCACGACTACGCCTGGCGCCTGTGGGACTACTGGGAGCGCCACCTCGACCCGGACCTGTTCATCGACCGCTCGCTCAAGGGCACGGTGGCCGGCAAGGTGGTGCTGGTGACCGGTGGCAGTTCGGGCATCGGTCTGGCGGCGGCGCACAAGTTTGCCGAGGCCGGCGCCACGACGATCATCTGCGGGCGCGACCAGGACAAGCTCGACGAGGCGTGCAAGGAGGCCAAGGTCAAGGGCTACCAGTTCGTGGCGTACTCGGCCGACATCGCGGACATGGCCGACTGCGACCGCTTCGTGCAGCAGCTGATCGCCGACCACGGCGGTGTCGACTTCCTGATCAACAACGCCGGCCGTTCGATCCGGCGCGCAATCGAGTCGGCCTACGACCGTTTCCACGACTACGAGCGCACGATGCAGCTGAACTACTTCGGCTGCCTGCGCGTGACGACCGGCCTGCTGCCCGGCATGGTGGCCAAGAAGCGCGGCCACATCGTCAACATCAGCTCGATCGGCGTGCTGACCAACGCGCCGCGCTTCTCGGCCTACGTCGCGAGCAAGGCAGCGCTGGACGCCTGGACGCGCTGCGCCAGCAGCGAGTTCGCCGACCAAGGCGTGACCTTCACGACGATCAACATGCCGCTGGTGCGCACGCCGATGATCGCGCCGACCAAGATCTACCAGAACGTGCCGACGCTGGCGCCCGAGGAGGCAGCCGACATGATCGCGCAGGCCTGCATCAACAAGCCGGTGCGCATCGCCACCCGCCTGGGCATCTTCGGCGAGCTGCTGCACGCGCTGGTGCCGCGCATCGCGCAGATCACGATGAACACCACCTTCCGCATGTTCCCCGACTCCTCGGCGGCCAAGGGCGACAAGTCGGCCAAGCCGCAGCTGTCGGCCGAGGCGGTGGCGATGCAGCAGCTGATGCGCGGCATCCATTTCTGAGCGCCCGCGGGGCCACGGCGGGCCACGATGGCCCGCCGATGGCTCCAACGGGTGATGCCGCCCGAAGGGCGCCCCGGCACGATGCCGGCATCGCAACCTACCGATGCCAAGCCCTCCTATGCCGAGCTTCCTGCCCCCTCCCGCCTGCCGCCGCCTCGGGCCCGCGGCCCTGGCCACCGCCACCGTGCTGGTCGCCGCGCTCGGCGCTGCTGCCCTGCCGGCCGAGGCCGCCACGCCGGTGGCCCGGCGCCTGACGCTGCAGATCGACGGCCTGCGCCAGGGCTCATTGCAGCCCGGCGTCGAGCGCGGTCGCGACCGACTCGCGCAGACGCTGACGCTGAGCCTGGTGCTGCACAGCGACGGCACGCCCTCGGCCCACAACCCGCTCGACCCGGAGGACGGCAAGCGCCAGCTCGAGCGCGCCCAGCGCACGCAGCAGCGTGTGCAGGCCGGCCTGGCCGCCGCCCAGGCGCGCGGGGACCGCACGGTCGCGCCCACGCCGTCGCCGGCCGACATCCAGGCCATGCAGGCCAAGGCCATGCAGATGCAGGCACGCTGCGGCACCGATCGCGATTGCCTGATGCGCGAGGCCTCGGCGATGAGCGCGGCCCAGGTGGCCGGCGGCGACCGTGCACTGCAGGCGAAGCTGCAGGGCTACGGTGCCGCGGTGCAGGCCTGCGAGCGCAGCCATGGCACGGCCGGCGCCAAGCGCGAGGCCTGCATCGCCGACGCGCGCCGCAAGGCCGGCGGCGGCGAGGACGACGACACGGCGCGCGACGACGTGGTCGAGACGCCCTACTTGCACTTCAGCGGCCGCGCGGCCTGCCAGCTCGACGTGGCGCTGAAGATCGATGGCCGCACCGAGGGCACGTTCGAGGACGTGCAGGGCACCGTGCCGTTCACGCACACGGTGCAGGCCGAGTCGAAGAAGCGCCACGACACGCTGTGTCCGCTGGTGCAGGTGGTGCTCGACACGCGCAGCGGCAGGCTCTGGGCGCACACCGCGATGGCGGTGCCGCCGGTGCAGGGCGTGACGGTGCGCAGCGAGAAGGGCCGCTCGCCGCAGCGCCACGAGGGCGAGGTGAGCCTGCGCTGGCACGAAGCGACCGACTGGCTGAACCAGCGCCTGACGCGCCTGAGCGCCGGCGGCGAGGACCAGGTCAGGCTGCCCGTCGGCGGCGGCCAGAACGAGCTGCGGCTGCGCTGGCGCTTCGAGCCGGCCTGAGGCTCAGTGCGGGTGGTCGTGCGGGTGGCCGTGCGGGTGCGCGTGCGCGTGCGGCTGCGCCGTGTGCGTGGCCGTGCCGGTGCAGCGGTGCACCTCGATCGTCGCGTGCTTCAGTGACGCGAGCGTCTCCAGTCGCGCAGCGTATTGCGCGCAGGGCTGCGGCCGGTCGGCGACGATCGACAGCGCCGCCGCGTAGGCCCGTGGTCCGACCTGCCACAGGTGCAGGTCGGCCAGCTTGGCATCACCGTCGCCCTCGATCAGCGCGCGCACCTGCGCCGCCAGGTGCGGTGGCGTGCTGGCGTCGACCAGCGCGCGCGCCGCGTCGCGCAGCACGGTCACGGCCCAGCGGCCGATCACCAGCGCGCCGACCAGGGCCACCGCCGGGTCGAGCCAGGACCAGCCCCACCAGTAGCCCCCGGCCAGTGCCACGATCGCCAGCACCGAGGTGAACGCGTCGGCGACGACGTGCAGGTAGGCGGCGGCGAAGTTGTGGTCGCCGTGTCCATGGGCGGCGTGTCCGGTCCCGTGGCCATGGGCAGGGTCGTGCGCGTCGTGGTGATGCGCATGAGCGTGTCCCCCCGCGCGTGCCAGCACCAGCGCGCACGCCAGGTTCACGCCCAGGCCGAGCGCGGCCACGACCATGGCCTCGCCGTAGGCCACCTGGCGCGCCACGGTGAAGGCTGCGAGCGCGTCGATGCCGATCCAGATACCCACCGCGAGCAGCAGCAGGCCACTGGTGTAGGCCGCCAGCACCTCGATCTTCCAACCGCCGAACGCGAAGCGCGCCGAGCCGTGCACGCGGCGCGACACATGGGCGGCCAGCGCGGCGCCGCCGAGTGCGAGCGCATGCGTGCCCATGTGCCAGCCGTCGGCCACCAGCGCGAGCGAGCCGCTCCAGTAGCCGGCCGCGAGTTCGAGCGCCATCGTCGCCAGCGTGATCCAGGTTACCCACCACAGCGCGCGTTCGCGCCGGGGGGCCGCGGTGTCGCTGAAGTGGTGGCTGTGCGCGAACGCGCTCAGGTCGTGGGCGTGGGGCGCGGGCATGGGCGCAGTGTGGCGCGGCGCCGCCGCGCGTCAAGGCGCCTTGACCAAGCCCGTGACGACGTACTGGCCGTTCTCCTGCGCGGCGCTGAACCGAACCTTGTCGCCGACGGCCAGGCCGTCGAGCCACTTCGCGTCCTTGACCACAAAGACCATGGTCATCGGCGGCATGTCCAGGTTCTTGATCTCGCCATGCTTGAGCGTGACCTTGGCCTGCGCCTTGTCGATGCGGCGCACCTCGCCGCCGGTGTCCGCGGCAAACGCAGTGCCGGCCACGAGCAGGGTGGCGAGCAGGGTGGCGAAGCTTCTCTTCATCGCGGGTTTCCTTTCATGCGTTGTGGGTGGCGAACACGCTGTGGCTGCCGTCCTTGCGCACCAGCAGCACCTCGTAGCGGTCGCGCTGCGTGCCGTACTCGGGGCCGTCCATGCCCGGCGAGCCCACCGGCATGCCGGCCACCGCCAGCCCGACGGCCTGCGGGCGCTGCGCGAGCAGGCGCTTGACGTCCGCCGCCGGCACATGGCCTTCGAGGGCGTAGCCGGCCACGCGCGCGGTGTGGCAGGAGCCGAGCGCCATCGGAATGCCCAGGCGGCCTCGCATCGCGGTGTTGCCGGTCTCGTAGACCTTGGTCGCGAAGCCGTTGGCCTCCATGTGCGCCACCCAGTCCTTGCAGCAGCCACAACTCGGGCTCTTCCAGACCTCGACCAGAGGACGCGCCTGGGCGCGTGCGGCGGCGGGCAGTGCGGCCAGCGCGCACAGCAGGGTTCTTCGCTGGATCATGATGCGTCCCTTCTCACGACGATCGTGCCGACCATGCCGGCGGAGTAGTGCCCGGCGATCAGGCAGGCGAACTTGAACTCGCCCGGGCGGTTGAAGGTCCACACGAGCTGCGCCGTGCTGCCGGGCGCGACATGGGCCATGTAGGGCTCGTCGTGCTCCATGTTCGGGAACTTGAGCATCTGCGCCGCGTGATCGTCCAGCTCCTGCGGGGTGCCGATCACGAACTCGTGCATCACCTTGCCGGCGTTGCGATGCACGAAGCGGACGGTCTCGCCCAGCCGCACGCCCAGGTGATCCGGCTCGAAGCGCATCGTGTCGAGCATGCGGATCTGGACCGTCCGCCGCGCGGCCCGGGCATCGCCGGCGATGCCCCAGGGCTTCTGCTCCTTCCTCACGGGTCCGGCCGCGCCGGCATGCGGCTTCTCGGTGTGCGCGAGCGCCGCAGCGGGGGCCAGTGCAGTCAGGGCGAGCAGGGTTCTTCGGTGCAGGGTCATGGGTTCTCCCGAGGGTCAATGACGGTGGACGTGGGCGGGCGCGGGCATGGAGCCCGCCGCATAGCCGCGCAGCGCCTGGTAGCGCTCGATCTGACGCGGGCTGAGCAACGTGGTCTGTTCGAGGTGGGTCTTGAGGTGTTCGCCGCGCAGCGCGGCATGCAGTTCGCCGACGCGGCGCGTGGCGGCGTCCACGCGGGCCGCGTCGGCCTCGCGCTCGGCGAACAGGCGGTCGAGCGCGCGCTCGGCGTCGATCAGGCGGGCACCGAGTTCTCGCGCTCGCGCCTTGTGGCCGTGCATCAGGGCTTCGCTCGCGCCGCGCTGCTCGGGTGTCAGCGCCAGAGCGTCGGACAGTTCGATCACGTGCATCGGCCCGGGGTAGCCGTTGAGTTCGGCGGCCTTCGCGAAGCCGGCGCCGCGGCCCTGGGCCAGGCCGGTGAGCTCGTCGTCGCTCAAGGCCTTGATCGGGCGCGCTTCCTGGCCGGCGTACGGGCTGGTCTGGGCCATCGTGGTGCCGCTGGCCAACAGCAGCGCCAGTGCAGTGCAAAGGGTGACTTTCATCGGGGTCTCCAGTGAGGGGTTCAATGGGCGCCGTGGCCGTGCGGCTTGCGCACGCGCACTTCGACCTCGCTCGGCTGCGGCCGGCCTCGGGCGGTGGGATCGGCGTGCACACGCGCCGGCTCGGCGAGCGGCCCGTTCCACTCGTACGCCACGGTGCCACCGGGATGCTTGAACCAGCCCGGATCCTTGTAGTCGCCCGCCTTCTGGTCACGCCGCACCTTGACGACGCTGAACATGCCGCCCATGCCGATCGCACCCATCGGTCCCTGGCCGGTCATCATCGCCGCGGTGTTGTCGGGCAGCGGCATCTCCATCTCGGTCATGTCGTGCATGCCGCGCTCGCCCATCACCATGTAGTCGGGGATCAGGTCGGTGATCTGCTTGACGACGCCGCGGTGGTCGACGCCGATCATCGTCGGCACGCCGTGGCCCATCGCGTTCATCGTGTGGTGGCTCTTGTGGCAGTGGAAGGCCCAGTCGCCTTCCTCGTCGGCCAGGAACTCGATCTGGCGCATCTGGCCGACCGCCACGTCCGTCGTCACCTCGTGCCAGCGCGTGGACCTGGGCGTCGGCCCGCCGTCGGTGCCGGTGACCAGGAACTCGTGGCCGTGCAGGTGGATCGGGTGGTTGGTCATCGTCAGGTTGCCGATGCGGATGCGCACCTTGTCGTTCTTGCGCACGACCAGCGGGTCGATGCCGGGAAAGACGCGGCTGTTCCAGCTCCACAGGTTGAAGTCGAGCATCGTCATGATCTTGGGCGTGGCGCTGCCCGGCTCGATGTCGTAGGCGTTGAGCAGGAAGCAGAAGTCGCGCTGCACGTCGTCGATCAGCGGGTGCTTCTGCTTCGGGTGCGTGACCCAGAAGCCCATCATGCCCATTGCCATCTGCACCATCTCGTCGGCGTGCGGGTGGTACATGAAGGTGCCGGGGCGGCGCGCGACGAACTCGTAGACGAAGGTCTTGCCGGGCTCGATCGGCGGCTGCGTCAGTCCGCTCACGCCGTCCATGCCGTTGGGCAGGCGCTGGCCATGCCAGTGGATGCTGGTCACCTCGGGCAGGCGGTTGGTGACGAACAGGCGCACGCGGTCGCCTTCGACCACCTCGATCGTCGGCCCCGGGCTCTGGCCGTTGTAGCCCCACAGGTGCGCCTTGAAGCCGGGCGCCATCTCGCGCACCACCGGTTCGGCGACGAGGTGGAACTCCTTGACCCCGCTGTTCATGCGCCAGGGGCAGGTCCAGCCGTTGAGCGTGACCACCGGGTTGTACGGCCGGCCGGTGGCGGGCACGAGCGGCGGCATCGTGTCGGGCTTGTCCTGGATCACTGGCTCGGGCAGCGCGGCCAGCGCGGCTTTGCCGACCGCGGTGGCGGCCATCGCCGAGCCGGCGAGGAAGAGGCGTCTGGAAGTGCTCATGGGTGTCGTCGATTCAGTGGGCGTCGCCGCCGGCGGCTTGCGCGGCGGCGGGCGCGGCACCCATCGGCGCCAGCGCGGGCTTGCCGATGAGGGCCATGTCGAGGTCGGCGTCGGCGAGCCAGAAGTCGCGCAGGGCCTCGATCGAGGCCTGCACGCTGACGATCTGCACGCGGGCGTCGGCGAGCAGTTCGAAGACGCCGATCAGCATGCCGTTGTAGCGCAGCAGGTTCTCGTCGAGGATCCGGCGCCGCAGCGGCACGACCTCGTCGCGGTGGTGCCGGGCCATGTCGTAGGCCGTGCGGTAGGCGCCGTAGGCGGTGCGCACCTCGGAACGGGCATCGATCGCCGCCTGCTCGGCACGCAGCATCGCTTGGCGCAGCGCGTGGTCGGCCTGCGCCCGGCGTGCCGCACCGCCGTCGAACAGCGGCAGTTCGAAGCCGAGGTCCCAGCCGCGTTGCGTCGGGCCTTCGTTGCTGCTGTTGCGTTCGAGGCCGAGTTCGAGGCCATCGGTGAACGGTGTCGCCCTTGCGAGGCCCTGCTGTGCCGCAAGCTGTTGCGTGGCGGCGCGGGCGGCACGCAGGTCCAGGCGCTGCGCGATCGCGGTGCGCTCGGCCTCGGGCAGGTCGCGCGCGGCCGGCGGCAGGTCGGGCAGGCGCTCGGGCAGCGTGAAGGCTGCGGCCTGCGTGCCCCACAGGCCCATCAGCCGCGCCAGGCGCTCGCGGGCGGCGAGCGCAGCCTGCTCGGCGCGCGCGACGCCGAGCGCGGCGTCGGCGTGGAAGGCCTGTTCGCGCGCGCGCTGCAGCGGGCTGAAGTTGCCGACCTCCTGCATGCGCCGGGCGAGCTCGGCGCCGGCCTCGGCGGCGCGCATGACCTGGCGCGCATAGCGCAGGCCTTCCTGCGCGGCCACGGCCTGCACCCAGGCGCGACGCGTGTCGGCGCCATGCTCGAGCACGCGCAGTGCGACGTCGGACTGCGTGGCTTCGAAGCGGCGGCGTGCCGCGTCACGCAGCCACGGCAGGGCGACCAGGCGCGCGAGGTTGAAGTGCAGGCCGCGCTCGATCTCGCGTTCGTCGCCGGCCTTGAAGCGGCCGAAGCTGAAGCCGGGGTTGGGCAGGCGTGACGCCTGCACCAGCTCGGCCTCCGACAGCCCGAGCTCATGGAGGCTGGCCTGCAGGCCGCGGTGGTTCAGCAGCGCCACCTGCATCGCGGCATCGGCGCTCAGCGGTGCGCGCAACAGTTCTGCCACGCGCGTGTCGATACGGTCGCGCTCGGCGTCGTTGCGCGCCCAGACCAGGTCCTTGCCACCGAGGTGGTTGCGTGCCGCCTGCTGCGCCGGACCGAGGCCGCCGTCGGGGCTGAAGCCGGCGCAGCCGGCCAGCACGCCGGCGGCGAGCAGTGACAGAGGGAGTGTTCGCATGGGTTGCCCTCAGCGTGGCGCGGGGGCCGAGGCCGCCGCTGCGGGTGCCTGGGCCTCGCGCGCGTAGGCCCGCCAGCCACCGATGCGCTCGACACGCTCGTTGGCCTCGCGCCAGGCCAGCGGCGCCGCTTCGGCGCTGACGCGCCGGGTGGCCGCGAGCGCGGAGCGGTGCTGCAACGCGGGCGTCGCCGCCGCGGCGTCGGCCGGATCGGGCCGCGACGCGGGCGTTGAAGTGACTTGCGCCAGCGCGGCGGCGCAGGGCAGCAGGGCGGCCATCAGGGCCACCAGAGCAGCCCGCCAGGAATACGTCTTGTCGGTCATGGGTCCTCGCACGGACACGGTCGACGGAGGTGCGGCGCGGCAGGCGGCCGCGCGGCGTCGGTGTCGAGCGGGTGCCGGCGCGCAGGCGCGCGCCGCCGCTCAGGCGAGGAGGGCCCGGGGAGGTCGGAACAGGCCGTCGGGCGCGCGCGGCTCGATCGGCGAGGGCGGCGCCGCGGCGGGGGCCGGTGTCGGCAGCGCGGGCAGCGACAGGCTCGGTGACGTGCTCTGGGCGACGCCGCCGTGGCACAGCGCACACAGGGCACAGGTGGGGCATTCGCCGACGGCGCCTGTCGGTGCCTGGTGGTGTGCGTCCGCCACGGTGCCGTCCGTTACCGCCCCATGGTCCATGGCCGCACCATGGCAGGGCGTCTCGTCCGCCAGCGCCGCCACGGGCGCCGCGGGGGGCACCAGCACCGGCATCAGCGACGCCGCGAGACCACGCAGCGGCAGGAGCGCGATCGCGATCCAGAGCAGCGTGGTGCCGAGGCGACGGGAAAGTCGGACCATAGGTTGAAGGATAGCCGGAACCGTTGCGAGCCGGATGAGGCGCAGCAAGTTCCCGCCATCGCGCAACGGCTTCCTACAATCCGCGCCATCGTTCACAGCCTTCGAGGCGCCCCGCCATGAGCACCGTGCACCAACCCGTCGAC
>DATLIE010000317.1:0-23658 GCA_035539635.1 Burkholderiaceae bacterium | reverse complement strand
GTTCGCGCTCGGTGCGGGCGCGAGCGCGTGCTGTGCGTGCATGCCGACGTGTCCAAGCCCGACCAGGTCGCGCGTGCGATCGGTGCGGTGGACGAGCGCTTCGGGCGCATCGACGCGCTGGTCAACAACGCCGGGGTGGCGGTCTTCAAGCCGATCCTGGAGACCAGCTTCGACGAGTGGCGCCATGTGCTCGGCACCAACCTCGACGGCGCCTTCCTCTGCACGCAGGCGGTGGCACCGGTGATGCTGCGCGGCATCGCGCAGGGCCTGCAGCGCGGCGGCGCGGTGGTCAACATCGCATCGATCTCGGGCCTGCGGGCGAGCACCCTGCGCGTGGCCTACGGCACCAGCAAGGGCGCGCTGATTCACCTGACCAAGCAGCAGGCGATCGAGCTCGGCAACGCCGGCATCCGCGTCAATGCGATCGCGCCGGGGCCGGTGGACACCGAGATGGCCAAGCTCGTGCACACGGTGGCGATCCGCTCCGATTACCACGACGTGATCCCGCTCAACCGCTATGGCACGGTCGACGAGATCGCCAGCGCCGCGGGCTTCCTGTGCAGCGCCGAGGCGAGCTACGTCAACGGCCAGGTGCTGGCGGTGGACGGCGGCTTCGACGCCAGCGGGGTGGGGCTGCCGACCCTGCGCCGCAGCACGTGACGGCACGTCCGGGCCGCAGCGGCTACAATGCGGCACCCGCCGTGAGTCCGCTCTCTGACCCGGCGCGCGTTGCTTGACAGGGTTTGCGGCGTTGTTTGCCGCGGTTGACCCAGGCGATTCGGACCGTCATCCTCGGTCCCCGGCCGTCAGCCTCCACCTTCGGCGAGCTCCACCTTCACATCGTGGCCATGGCGCACTGCGCGGTGGCCGAGTCCCTTTCATTGCGCAGCAGCCGCCCGACGGCAGCGCGCCACAGCATGACCACCAACCGCGAAAAGACGTTCTCGGTGGGCAAGTACCTCGTGTCTCCGCTCACCACTCTCACCCCGGCCGGCGCCTACGCGCCGTCCGTTTCCATCCGCAGCGGCCAGGGCCGCGGCACGCACGACCGCGTGTTCCGCTTCCAGGCCCGCTTTCCCACCCGCGAGGGGGCCTGCCGCTACGCCGCCGAAGAGGGTCTGCGCTGGCTGGCGCTGGCCGACTCGACGCCCCAAACCCAACCTACCCATTGACCCTGAGGAGCCCGCATGGCCAAGGAAGAGCTGATCGAAATGAACGGCAAGGTCGAGGAAGTGCTGCCCGACTCGCGCTTTCGCGTGTCGCTGGAGAACGGGCATGTCCTGGTGGCCTACACCGCCGGCCGCATGAAGAAGCACCACATCCGCATCCTGGCGGGTGACCGCGTGTCGCTCGAGCTCTCGCCCTACGACCTGAGCAAGGGACGCATCACGTTCCGCCACCTCGAACCGCGCGCAGGCGGTGCACCGGCACGCCCGGGCATGCCGCGCCGGCGCTGAGCGCCCGACCCGTTTCCCCACGCACCAGGCCTTTCATCTTGCCGGTTGCGTACTTCACCTGCTTTGATTGAAAGGCACACATGATGAACAAACTCTACGTCGGCAACCTTGCCTACTCGATCACTGACGCCTCGCTGATGCAGGCCTTTGCCGAGTTCGGCGACGTGTCCTCCGCCAAGGTCATGATGGACCGCGACACCGGCCGCTCGAAGGGCTTCGGCTTCGTCGAGATGGGCTCGCCGCAGGCGGCCCAGGCCGCCATCCGCGGCCTGCACGGCAAGACGATCGACGGCCGTGCGCTCGTCGTCAACGAGGCCCGTCCGCGCGAAGAGCGCCCGGGCGGCTTCGGCGGCGGCGGTGGTGGCCGTCGCTACTGAGCCTCCGGCACCTCGCACACGCGATGACCACGGGCCCTTCGGGGCCCGTTGCCATTGGGGCTGCGGTACGCTCGTCCCGGCCTCAAGGAGTTCTTCATGCGCTACCGAAACCTCGGCAGGAGCCCGCTGCAGGTGTCCGAGCTGTGCCTGGGCACGATGATGTTTGCCGACCAGACCGGGTTCGACGAGGCACGCCGCATCGTCGACCACGCGCGGGGGCAGGGCGTCAATTTCATCGACACCGCCGACGTGTACTCGCTCGGCAAGAGCGAGCAGATGGTCGGCGAGCTGCTCAAGGGCCAGCGCCACGACTGGATCGTCGCCACCAAAGTCGGCAACCGGATGGGCGAGCGTCCCAACGAGCAGCGCTACGCGCGCACCTGGGTGCTGCGCGAGTGCGACGCGAGCCTGCAGCGCCTGGGCATGGACCACGTGGACATCTACTACCTGCACCGCGACTTCAACGGCATGGACCTCGAGGAGCCGCTGCGGGCCGTGGACGCGCTGCTCACCGCCGGCAAGATCCGCTACTGGGGCGTCAGTAACTTCCGCGGCTGGCGCATCGCCGAGATGGTGCACCTGGCGCGGCAACTGAACATGCCCGGCCCGGTGGTGTGCCAGCCGTACTACAACCTGCTCAACCGCATGCCGGAGGTGGAGGTGCTGGAGTGCTGCCACCAGCATGGCATCGGCGTGGTGCCCTACAGCCCG
Organism: Burkholderiaceae bacterium; assembly: GCA_035539635.1. Taxonomy (GTDB): domain Bacteria; phylum Pseudomonadota; class Gammaproteobacteria; order Burkholderiales; family Burkholderiaceae_C; genus CADEEN01. Next base: position 21,113 of record DATLIE010000317.1, on the reverse strand, counting down.
ATCGCGCGCGGCGTGCTGACCGGCAAGTACGTGCCCGGGGCCCGGCCGGCCGAGGGCACGCGCGCCGGCCGCAGCGACACGCGCATGATGCAGACCGAGTTCCGCGACGAATCGCTGGCGATCGCGCAACGCCTGAAGGCGCATTGCGACCATAAGGGCGTGGCACTGTCGCACTTCGCCACCGCCTGGGTGCTGGCCCACAAGGCGGTCAGTGCGGTGATCGCCGGGCCGCGCACCTTCGCGCAATGGACCGACTACTTCGGTGCGCTCGAGGTGAGCCTCGACGCGGCCGACGAGGCCCTGGTGGACTCGCTGGTGGCGCCCGGGCATCCGAGCACGCCGGGCTACAACGATCCTGCCTACCCGCTGGCCGGGCGCTAGCCTGGCGGCATTACTGGAGTCTTCGATGAGCATCACGATCACGCGCGACCGCGACCACAAGATGAAGCACACCGTGCAGGTGCGCCAGCATGCGTTTGCGATCGACGAGCCGGCGGGCAACGGCGGCGAGGACCTCGGCGTCACGCCGCACGACCTGTACGACAGCGCGCTCGGTGCGTGCAAGGCGATGACCGTGCTCTGGTACGCCCAGCGCAAGCAGATCCCGCTCGAGGACATCGAGGTCACCGTGGAGCGCGACGACAGCGAGGAGCGCAAGGGCACCTACCGCCTGCGCACGGTGCTGCGCCTGGGCGGGCCGTTGACCGATGCCCAGCGCCAGGAGCTCCTGACCGTGGCCGGCAAGTGCCCGGTACACAAGCTGATGACGCAGGTGACGACCGAGGTGCAGACCGAACTGGTGCCGACGCCGGCCTGAGCGCGCCGGGGCGTGTCGACGATGTGACACACTCGCGCCCTTCGTTTTTTCGTGCCCACCAGACCTTGGACTCCCCGACGCTCCGCGACCCGCTCTCCGAATCCCAGAACGACATCAAGATCACCCAGCAGCTCGCGGCGGAGCTCAAGGTGCGGGCCTCCCAGGTGCGGGCCGCCGTCGCGTTGCTCGACGGCGGCGCCACGGTGCCCTTCATCGCGCGCTACCGCAAGGAGGCGACCGACGGGCTCGACGATGTGCACCTGCGCGAGCTCGAGGCCCGGCTGGCCTACCTGCGCGAGCTCGAGGCACGTCGCGCGGCGGTGGTCAGGAGCGTGGCCGAGCAGGGCCGGCTGACGCCGGAGCTGGCGGCGGCGTTCGACGCGGCGCCGACCAAGCAGGAGCTCGAGGACCTCTATGCCCCGTACAAGCCGCGGCGCCGCACGAAGGGGATGATCGCCCGCGAGGCGGGCCTGGAGCCGCTGGCCGACCGGCTGTTTGCCGAGCCCGCGCTCGAACCCCTGGCCGAGGCCGTGGGCTTCGTCAACGCCGAAGCCGGTTTCGCCGACGCGCAGGCGGTGCTCGACGGCGTGCGCGACCTGCTGGCCGAGCGCTGGGCCGAGGACGCGGCGCTCGTCGGCGCGCTGCGCGAGTGGCTGTGGCACGAGGGCCGGTTCGTGTCGAGGCTCGCGTCGGGCAAGGACGAGCAGCAGCCCGAGACTGCGAAGTTCCGCGACTACTTCGACTACGGAGAGCCGATCGCGCGCGTGCCGTCGCACCGCGCGCTCGCGGTGTTCCGCGGCCGCGCGCAGGAGGTCCTCGACGCGCGGCTGGCGCTCGACGAAGACGCCCAGCCCGGCAAGCCGGGCCTGGCCGAAGGCCGCATCGCGCGCCACCTCGGCTGGAGCCACGCGAACCGCCCGGCCGACGACCTGATCCGCAAGTGCGTCGCCTGGACCTGGAAGGTCAAGCTCTCGCTGAGCCTCGAGCGTGACCTGTTCGCGCGTCTGCGCGAGGCGGCCGAGGCGACCGCGATCAAGGTCTTTGCCGACAACCTGCGTGACCTGCTGCTCGCCGCACCGGCCGGCAAGCGCGTCACGATGGGGCTGGACCCGGGCATCCGCACCGGCGTCAAGGTGGCCGTGGTCAGCGACACCGGCCGCGTGCTCGACACCGCCACGGTGTTCCCGCACGAGCCGAAGCGCGACTGGGACGGCGCGCTGCACACGCTCGGACGCCTCGTCGCCACGCACGGCGTGTCGCTGATCGCCATCGGCAACGGCACCGCGAGCCGCGAGACCGACCAGCTCGCGGCCGACCTGGTCAAGCGCATCCACGCCGCCGCGCCGGAGCATCGGCTCGACAAGGTGGTGGTCAGCGAGGCCGGCGCCTCGGTGTACTCGGCAAGTGCGTTCGCGAGTCAGGAGCTGCCCGAACTCGACGTCAGCCTGCGTGGCGCGGTCAGCATCGCGCGCCGTGTGCAGGACCCGCTCGCCGAGCTGGTGAAGATCGAGCCCAAGAGCATCGGCGTGGGCCAGTACCAGCACGACGTGGACCAACATGGCCTCGCGAAGACGCTCGATGCGGTGGTCGAGGACTGCGTCAACGCGGTCGGGGTGGACCTGAACACCGCGTCGGCGCCGCTGCTGTCGCGCGTGGCCGGCCTGTCGGCGAATGTGGCCGCGGCCATCGTGCGCTGGCGCGACGCGCATGGCGCCTTCAGGCGCCGCCAGCAGTTGCTCGACGTGCCGGGCCTCGGGCCCAGGGCCTTCGAGCAGGCGGCGGGTTTCCTGCGCATCCGCGACGGCGACGACCCGCTCGACGCGTCGGGCGTGCACCCGGAGACCTATCCGGTGGTGCAGAAGATGCTCGCTGCCACCGGGCAGGGCGTCGATGCGCTGATGGGCCGCAGCGACGTGCTCAAGGCGCTGCGGCCAGAGGCCTTCGCCGACGAGCACTTCGGCGCCATCACGGTCAAGGACATCCTCGCCGAATTGGAGAAGCCCGGCCGCGACCCGCGTCCGGACTTCAAGGTGGCGCGCTTCAACGAGGGCGTCAGCGAGCTGAAGGACCTGAAGCCCGGCATGCTGCTCGAAGGCACAGTCACCAACGTGGCCCAGTTCGGTGCCTTCGTCGACCTGGGTGTGCACCAGGACGGCCTGGTGCACGTGAGCCAGCTCGCAACCGCTTCGTCAAGGATGCGCGCGAAGTGGTCAAGACCGGCGACATCGTCACCGTGCGCGTGATGGAAGTGGACCTGGCGCGCGGTCGCATCGGCCTGACGATGCGGCTCGATGCCAAGCCCGCGCCGGCCGCCGGCGGCGCAAATGCCTACCGAGCTCCCGGCCGTGACGAGCGCGCGCCGCGCAGTGGCGCCGCGCGCCAGGCCGAGTCGCAGGGCGCAATGGCCGCAGCCTTCGCCAAGCTGCGCCGCTGAGGGCGGCCCCCTGGTTCTCCCCGGGGTGCCCGCCGCGGCGCAGGCATAGCATCGAGGCCCCTGAATGCGGAGATCCGGACCATGGCGATGCGTGCTCTTGCGGCCGTCACGACGGCAGTTCTGTTGGCGGCCTGCGCGAGCCCGCATGGCGGCCCCGGGCCTCAGGGAGGCGCGGGCATGGGCATGCGCTCGATGGGCGACGCTCCGATGGCGATGGCGCGCCTGGAGGCCACGCGCGGCAACGCGGCCTCGGGCATGGCCATGTTCCACCAGCGCGGCGACACGGTGATGCTGCACGTGCGCGTGCAGGGCCTCAAGCCGGGCCAGGAGCATGGCTTCCACATCCACGACAAGGGCGACTGCAGCAGTGGCGACGGCATGAGCACCGGTGGCCACTTCAACCCCGGCGGCAAGCCGCACGCCAAGCACGACGCAGCGGAGCGCCATGCCGGCGACCTGCCCTCGCTGAAGGCCGACGCGGCCGGCCGGGTGGACGTGCACCTGCAGCTCGCGGGCCTGAGCATTGGCAGCGGCGCGGCCAACATCGTCGGCCGCGGCCTCATCGTGCACGCCGACCCGGACGACTACCGCACGCAGCCCACCGGCAATGCCGGCGCGCGCGTCGCCTGCGGCGTGATCGAGGCGCACCGCGGCTGAGTCGTCGATGCGCTGAAGGTCGGTGCCGGGCTACACTGCGCCCATGGTCCCGGCCCGCCGCAACCCGCACGCACGCTGCAGCGCAGCGGTGGCCTTGCGCGCCTCGATCATCATTCGAATTCCCTGCTGACTCGGCATCCGTCGCGCACGCCGAGTCAGTCGCCGCCCCGCAGGGCGGCCCGCGCTCCGGACCCGCCGCCTGGCGGACACCTCAGCAGCTCGTGCAGGGATTCATCGATGCCCACCTCCGACCCTCTTTCCGTCTTCGACAACACCGTCGACGCGTTCTGCGTGCATGTCACGCTCGAGCGCGACGCCACCACGCTGATGCGCGTGCTGGAACTCTTCTCGCTGCGCGGTGCCTTGCCGCTGCGCATGCACTTCGACGCCTACGCCGGCCCCGGCGGCACCGGGCGCCTGCGCGTGAACGCACGCATGGGCCGCCACGACTGGCGCGTGCTGTGCGAGCGCGCAGCCACGCTGGTGGGGGTGGTCGACCTCAGCGACGGCGTGCCGCCGGGCGAGCTGCTGCCGTCGCGCGGCGCGGCCTCGGCGCTCGCCGTGGCCTGAGCTTGCGCCTCAGCCCGGCCGCACGAAGGGCCCGGTCACTTCGTAGGTCATGCCGCGCTGGCCGTCGGGCTGCGGTGCCCATTGCGAGCTGAAGTACAGGCGCGTGCCGTCGGGGCTGAAGGCTGGGCCGGCGATCTCGGAACGCTCGTGGCCGACGACCTGCAGCAGCGGCCGCACCACGCCTTCGGTCGTGATCGCCACGATCTGCATGTCGCCGCCGTCCTCGGCCACCAGCACGTCGCCGGCGGCGTTGGCGACCAGGTTGTCGACACCGGTCAGCACACCGCCGCCGGGCATGGTGTCGTCGTAGGCGACGCCGAGAGTCGAGCGCGCCGCGTCGAGGCGCCACACGCGGTCGTCGCCCTTGGTCGCGAAGTACACCAGGTCGCCATGGATCCACAGGCCCTCGCCGCCGACGAAGGTCGAGGCCGCCGGCCGCGGTGCGCCCGCCAGCCAGTCGACCCAGCGAACCGGCCAGCGCGCCGACACATCGCCGTCGGCGGGCGGGAAGGGCGCGGCGCGGTCGTCCACCACCATCAGCTGCAGCACGCCCTGCGCCAACGCACCGCGAGGCGCACCGCGTGGCCAATCGGCTGCGCTCGGCGCGAAGCGGAAGAAGGCGCCCTGGCGCGCGTCCTCGGTCAGGTACACGTGGCGACGCACCGCGTCCACCGCCGCGGCCTCGTGGTTGAAGCGGCCGAGCGCGGGCAGCACGCGCGCCGGGGCGCTGCCGTCGATCGCGCACTCCCACACCTGGCCGTCGGGCACCTCTTCGCAGCTCAGCCATGTACCCCAGGGCGTCGGGCCACCGGCGCAGTTGCGCGAGGTGCCGCTGCAGATGGCGTATTGCGCGACGAGCTGCGCCTGGCGGTCGAAGCGCAGCGCGCCGACGCCGCCGCGGCGCTCGGGCAACTCGCTGTTGCTGACGTAGACCCAGCCGGCGTCCGGCAGCGCGAACACCGCGCCGCCGTCGGGCGCCTGATGCCAGCGGTAGCCGCCCGGCGCCCCGGGCATCGCCGCGCCCGCGCGCGCGACGACCCGCGAGCGGAAGCCCGCCGGCAGCCGCAGGCCGTTCGCATCGGGCGCCTGGAGCGGGCCGAGGTTCGCGAGGTTGCTGCGGCGGCCAACCGGCGGCGCCGACGGTGGTGCGTCGCGGCCCCAGGCGGCGAGCGGCAGGGCCAGCGTCGCCATGGGCAGATGGGTCAGTGCGCGCAGCAGCGCGCGTCGCGAGCCGTTCAATCCTGCAGGCATCGGGCCAGCAGACCGTGGAACTGGTGCACGCCGCGTTCGTGCTGCGGCGAGTAGCGGCCGCCACGGTACAGGCGCGAGCGCAGGCCGCGCTGCACCGACTGCACGGCGGCCTCGTCTTCCATCTCCACGGTGTCGAGTGCGCCGCCGGCGCCCTGGCCGAGCAGCTCGGGCCTTGCGACGTAGCTGCGGAACACCACGCGCGTGCGCGCCGGCCCGAGCGGCTGCACCTGGTTCAGCGACAGGCCCCAGGGATAGAAATTCAGCATCAGGTTCGGGAACAGCCAGAAGTAGTGCGCGGCCACGCCACCGCGCTCGTCGAGACCGAGCTGGAGGTTGCCCCAGGGGTGCTGCTCGTAACCGTAGCGCTGCCAGTCCAGGGCCTGCATCAGCCCCGGGTGCAGGAAGGGGATGTGCAGGCCCTCGAGGTAGTTCTCGACGTACAGCGCCCAGTGCGCATCGAACTCGAAGCTGCGGTCGCGCGACGGATCGTGCACGAAGGTGTCGAGTGCCAGGTCGGGCAGGTGCGTGCGCACCGGGGCGAACTGCTCGGCGAAGTCGAAGGCCGGGTCGAGCGCCACGAAGCCATGCCCGCCGAAGGACTCGAAAGGCAGCGCGCGCAGATGGTCGTGCGCGTCCGGGAAATCAGGCACGCCCTCGAAGCCGGGCATGAAGGTCATCGTGCCCGCGAGGTCGAAGCGGCGCGAGTGGTAGGGGCAGCGGATGTCGCTGCGCCGGCAGGGCGCGTCCACCAGCAGGTGGCCCCGGTGCGTGCAGACGTTGGGCAGGCAGCGCAGCGTACCGGCGGCGTCGCGCGCCAGCAGCAGCGGCTCGTCGAGCAGACCCGGCAGCAACGTGCGGGGCGCCAGTGCGCCGGGGTCGCGCGTGTCGGCCAGATCGCCGAGCCACTGCCAACTGCGTGCGAAGACGCGCTCGCGCACGGCGGCAAAGCTCGCGTCGTCGAGGTAGAAGCGCGCGCCGGGTGTGCGCGCGCGCAGCAGGTCGGTGCTGTCGATCACGCGCGCATTGTCCATGCGCGCGCGAACGTCAGGCTGGCTCGTCGAACTCGAGTTCGATGGCGCGCCGCACCGCGTCGCGGGCGCGCTCGCGCACCGCGTTGTCGATCATGCGTGCCGGGCGCTCGCGCACGGTGCGGGTGCGCTTGGACGGCGCGGCGTCGGCCACGCGCAGCAGGCGCGGCTCGAGCGTCGGCTGCGATGCCAGGGCATCGAGCTGCGCGCGCAGCCCGGCGGGCAGCTCGGGCGTCGCGGCGGACTGCGGTGCGAGGGCGACCGCGAGCGACAGCACGCCGCCGGCCAGCGCCGCGGTGGCCCGCGGCCAGAGCGGCGTCGCGGGACCGCGCACGCGTGCCGGGGCGGGCGGCGGCACGAGGTCGCGGAAGCCGAGCTGCTCGACGGCGCGTGCGAGCGGTCGCGGCGGCCGGGCTTCCTGAGGCACCAGCAGCAGACGCAGACGGCGCAGCACCGCCCCGACGCGCGGGTGGCCGGCCCACACGGCCAGCGGCACCGCGAGCAGCAGCGACAGCGTCAGCGCGACGAGGTGCGGCGACGCGAGATCGCCGTGCGGCCACGCCAGGGCGACCAGGCCGAGCGCCAGCGCGGCTGGCAGGCCGACGCGGGCTGCGGCGTCGCGCCAGGCCACGCGCGCGGCGTCGCGCGGCGGCGACTTCCAGTCCAGGCGCAGGCCGGTCAACGGTCCGAGCACGAACGCGGTGTGCGCGAGCATGCGCACCGGCGCCTGCAGCGCCGTGACCACCGCCTCGAGCAGCGCGCTGGTCACCAGGCGAAGGCTGCCGCCGTAGGCCGCCTGCTCGCCGCGCAGCCGCACCGAGAGCACGCCCAGCACGCGCGGCAAGAGCAGCAGCGCCAGCGTCAGCGACCACAGCGCATGGCCGGCCCACGCGTGCGCGCTGCCGGGGTCCTGCGTGCCGGCCGCCACGCCGAGCGCGACGAACAGCAGCCACAACGGTGCCATCGCGTACGAGAAGCTGCCGACCGCGAACATCACGCGGTGCACCGGGCGCCAGCCGGGCTCGGCGATCAGCTGCAGGTGCTGCAGGTTGCCGCGACACCAGCGGCGGTCGCGCTGCAGTTCGTCGATCAGGTTCGGCGGCTGCTGCTCCCAGCTGCCTTCGAGCTGCGGCGCCAACCACACTTCATAGCCGGCGCGCCGCATCATGGCCGCCTCGACGAAGTCGTGCGACAGGATCGTGCCCGACAGCGCGCCGCGACCGCGCACGGGCGCGAGCGCGCAGTGACGCATGAAGGGCTCGACGCGCAGGATCGCGTTGTGGCCCCAGTAGTGCGACTCGCCGAGCTGCCAGTAGGCCATGCCGAGCGCGAACAGGCGCCCGGTGACGCGCCCGGCGAACTGCTGCAGCCGCGCGTGCAAGGTGCCGTGGCCATAGGCCTGCGGCAGGGTCTGCACGATGCCCGCGTTTGGGTGCTGCTCCATCAGCCGCACCAGCGAAACCAGGGTGTCGCCGTGCATCGTGCTGTCGGCGTCGAGCACGACCATGTAGCGGTATTGGCTGCCCCAGCGGCGGCAGAAGTCGGCCACGTTGCCGGCCTTGCGGTGGCGGCGCACGCGACGCCAGCGGTAGAAGATGCGGGCGCCCTGTCCGATGCCCGCGACGTCGCCGTCGCCGAGCATGTCGCGCAGGCGTTGCCAGGCGCGCAGTTCGGCGGCGCGCAGCACCGGGTCGCTGGTGTCGGACAGGATGTAGAAGTCGAACAGGCGCAGCGCGCCGGTGGCGGCGGCCGACTCGCAGGTCGCGCGCAGGCCGGCGAAGACGGTGGCGATGTCCTCGTTGCAGATCGGCATGATCACCGCGGTGCGCGCCGCGGCATCGATCGGCGCATGCGGATCGTCCAGCGCGAGCGCGTGCCGGTCGCCGCGCAACAGCACGCGGGCGCCCATCAGCGCCGTGGCCAGGCCGGCGCCCACCCAGGCCAGCAGCAGCACGCCGAGACCGGCGTAGACCCACCAGGCCGGCGACGGATCGGCCGGCGCCATCGCCAGCATCGACGCGGCCGCGGCGACGGCGACGAGCGCGACCACCAGCAGCAGGGCACGGCGGCGCCGCTCGGCCGCGATCAGCCAGCCGGGCTCGTGCTGCAACGGCCAGAAGAAGCGCATGCCCGGCAGCAGCGCCATCAGCAGGCCGCGTGCGAGACCGAACCAGGGGCGCGCGCGCATCGATGCACGCTGGATCGGCGGGGCGGTGCGTGGCGATCGCGACGGGATCGAGAGCAGGTGCTTCATATTTTTTCCGGCCTCAGTCGGGCGCCAGCGCGTACGACCAGGTTTCGCTCAGCGTGTTCGCTGCCTGTCGCAAGAAGACACGAAGCTCCACCGGCTGTTGCGCGTCCAGACGGTCGAACTCGACCGTCGCGCGCCAGCCGCGCTTGGCGGGGTTGGGGTAGGCATTGACATGGACCACGCGCGCGTTGGCATTGGCGCTGGCCACGGCCTGGACGTTCTCCGCCTCGGCCGAGGGCAGGCCCGGGCCGGCGAAGTCGATCACGACCTTGCGCCGGCCGGCGGGCAGCGGCTCCTTCGTGTAGCCGTAGCCGGCACGCGTCTGCTGCACATGGGCGCCCGGCGGCAGGCGCAGCGCATCGCCCTGCCAGTGCACGCGCCAGGCGATGTCGAACGGCCGTCCCGGGGCCGGCAGCTGCGCGGGCACCCAGTAGGCTGCCACGTTGTCGTGCGTCTCGTCGGGGGTGTGGAACTGCAGCAGTTCGACGCGCCCTGCGCCCCAGTCGCCCACCGGCTCCACCCAGGCACTGGGCCGCAGTTCGTAGCGCGCCTCGACGTCCTCGTAGTTCGCGAACGTGCGGTCGCGCTGCATCAGGCCGAAGCCGCGCGGCGAACGCAGCGCGAACGAGCTGACGAAGACGCCGCGCGGGTTGGTCAGCGGGCGCCAGAGCCACTCGCCCTCGGCGGTCTCGATCTGCAGGCCGTCCGAGTCGTGCACCTCGGGGCGGAAATCGGTGCGCGAGGGCTGGTTCTCGCCATGAAGGAACATGCTGGTCAGCGGCGCGATGCCCAGCGTCGAGACGCCGGCGCGCAGGAACAGGCGCGCGCGCACCTCGACGGTGGTCGATGCACCGGGTTGCAGCAGGAACTGGTAGGCGCCGGTGACGCGCGGGCCGTCGAGCAGCGCGTAGAAGCGGAAGGTCTTCGCATCGGGCGCGGGCGGCTCGAACCAGAACGCCACGAAGTCCGGGAACTCCTCGCCCCGGCCTCCCACCGTGTCGACGGCCAGGCCGCGCGCCGACAGGCCGTAGCGCTGGCCGGCACCGATCGCGCGGAAGTAGCTCGCGCCGAGGAAGGCGATCACCTCGTCGTGCACCGAGGCGGTGTTCAGTGGATGGTGCAGGCGCCAGCCGGACACCGGCATGGCCTGGCCCGGCGGGCCGGGCGGCAGCACGCCGTCGAAGTCGAAGGCCTCGGTCGGCACCCGCATGGGGCGGGGCCGGCCGTCGGCCAGCTCGTACAGCTGCAGCGCCCGCGTGGCGAGCCGGCCCTGCGGAAAGAACTGCATCTGGAAAGGTCGGCCGCGCCACTGGGCCTGTGCCGGGCGGAAGCGCAGCCGACGGTAGGCGTCGTAGTCGAGCCCGGCCCGGCGCGCATCGAGCGGCGGCGGCGCCTGCCAGGGCTTGGCGGCCAGGGCCTGCGCCTGCGCGGCCACGTCGTCGAAGCCGAACGTGGCCGCGCGCGCCGCGACCGCGGCCAGGCAGGCCAGCCACAAGAAAGAGGCCCGCAGCACGGCGGGCCGGAGGGAGAGAGCGGATTGCATGCGGGCGCGATTGTCCCGGGCGATGTTCAACCCGACGCGGTGTAGGCCGTTTCAGGAGGCAACAGATGTCGGCGCGGGACATGGCCGCCGTCGCGTACAAGAAGCATGCCGGCGCACGCCGACAATCGCGGGATGCAAGCGTTGACGATCCATGCCGGCCCGCGCGCCCGCGCCCGGCTGCGCGAGCGCGGACTGGCGCCGGACGACGTGCGGGTGGTGCCCGCCGCGGCCGGCGGGCCGAAGGGGCTGGTGCTGAACCCGCTCGACCGCTTCCTGTTCGGACACTGGCTGCGCGATGCGCCGCAGAGCGTGCACCTCATGGGCGCGTCGATCGGCGCCTGGCGCATGGCATGCGCCTGCCTGCCCGATGCCGACGCGGCGCTGGCGCAGCTGGCCGACGACTACATCGCGCAGGAGTACCCCCACGAGCCGGGCAAGCCGCCGAAGGCGCGCGACGTGACGCGCGTGTTCGGGGCCACGATCGACGCGCGCCTGGGGGCGCGTGCCGGCGAGTTGCTGGCGCATCCGACGCGACGCTTGCACATCCTCACCAGCCGCGGCCGCCACCTGATGCGGCGCGAGGGCCGGCTGCGCACGCCGCTGGGCTACCTCGGCGCCTTCGCCACCAACCTGGTGAGCCGGCGCGCGATGGGCGGCTGGCTCGAGCGCGTGATGTTCTCGGACCCGCGCGAGGGCCTGCCGTTCGCGCTGCACGACTACCGCACGAAGCAGGTGCCGCTGGCCACGACCAACCTGGCCGCGGCGGTGCTGGCGAGCTGTTCGATCCCGTTCTGGCTCGATGCGGTGCACGACATTCCCGGCGCCCCGCGCGGCGCCTACTGGGACGGTGGCATCACCGACTACCACCTGCACCTGGACTACGCGCAGATGAGCGAGGGCCTGGTGCTGTACCCGCACTTCCAGGCCACGGTGGTGCCGGGCTGGCTCGACAAGGCGCTGCGGCACCGCCACGGCGCCACCGCGCGCCTGGCCAACGTGGTGCTGCTGGCGCCCAACCCCGAGTGGGTCAAGGCCGTGATGCCCAACGGCAAGCTGCCGGATCGCAACGACTTCAAGGCCTACGGCGAGCGGATCGACGAGCGCCGGCGCGACTGGGCGCGCGCCGTGGCCGAGAGCCAGCGCCTGGCCGACGAGTTCGCGGCCATGGTGCGGCAGCCCTCGATCGAGGCGCTGCCGCTCGTCTAGCGGACTAGGCCTCGGCCGTCTCGCGCAAGCGTGCCACGAAAGCCACCAGCTCGCGCGCGAAGCGCGCCGGCTGCTCCCAGTGCAGCGCATGCCCGACGCCTGCGTAGACCGAGACGCGGCTGCGCGCGATCGAGGACAGCAGCGTTTCCGTGTCTTCACGCGGCACGAAGGCGTCGGCATCCCCCCAGGCGATCAGCGTCGGCGCCTGCACGCGCTGCAGCTCGCTGCTGAAGTGGTCGTCGAACAGCGCCGCGAACCCGGCGCGCCAGACATGCGCCGGCGCACGCAGGCTCTCGTCGACCATTGCGTCGATCAGGCCTGGTGCGACCGGCCCTGCGATGGTGTCGAGCTGGAACGCGCGCGCCAGCGCCGGCGGCACCGGGTCGACCAGCGGCGCGATTTCGTCGCGGCAGAAGGCGCGCAGCGCGTCCTTGTCGCCGAAGCGGGCGAAGGCGCCGGCCAGCACCAGGCCCTGCACCAGCTCGGGCGCGTCGAGTGCCAGGCGCAGCGCGTTGGCCGCGCCCATCGAATGGCCCACCACGATCATCGGCGCCAGGTCGAGCGCGCGGGCGAAAGCGGCCGCGTCGGCGGCGAAGTCCTCGGTGCGGTATTGGCGTGGCGACTTGTCCGAGCCGCCATGGCCGCGCTGCGACAGCGCGACCACATGCCAGTGCGCTGGCAGCAAGGGCAGCACCGGCTCGAACGAGCGCCAGTTGTCGGTGATGCCGTGCAGCATCAGCACCGCGGGCCCGCCGCGCGGGCCCTGTTCGGCGTACTCGAGGTCGATGCCGTTGCGCAGGCGCAGGTGGGCAAGGCGAAACGATGGCGGGTGGGACATAGCGGCGGCTCCAGAGGCAGGTGGGGGTGCGTCACTGTCGAACGCGCGCGTCCGCCGTGCGTCCGCCCCGCCAGGCGGACGGCGGGCGGACGCGCGCCACCGAGCATCCGGGCCTCAGCTTCTGTTCTGGAGACCCACCATGTCCCTCATCGACCTGCTGCTCTATGCCTCGATCGCGGTGTACCCGCTGTTCGTGCTCGCCGAGCGCCTGTGGCCGGCGCGCGAGCAGCCGCAGTTGCGCGGCTGGGCACTCACCGGCATCGGCTTCTTCGTCGCCTTCATGGCCACCTCGATCCTGCTGCCACTGGCGCTGCCGGCGGCCTGGTTCGAGGCCAGCCTGCTGCCTGGTGCCGAGCTCGGCATCGCCGGTGGCACGGCGGCCGGCTACCTGGCCACCACCTTTGCCGGCTACGTCTGGCACCGCAGCGCGCACGCCGTGCCGCTGCTGTGGCGCGTGTTCCACCAGATGCACCACGCGCCGCGGCGGCTGGATGCGATCGGCGCCTTCGTGTTCCACCCGAGCGAGGCGGCGCTGTACACGCTGCTCGCCGCGGGCGTCAACGTGATCGTGCTCGGGCTGGATCCGGTGGCGGCGTCGATCGTCGGCTTCCTCGGCGCCGTCAACGCCGTGTTCCAGCACGCCAACCTGCGCACGCCGCGCTGGCTCGGCGCGCTGATCCAGCGCCCGGAGGCGCACAGCATCCACCACGCGCGCAGCGTGCACGGCTGGAACTACAGCGACTTCCCGCTCTGGGACATGCTGTTCGGCACTTACAAGCCGGGCCGCGGCTTCATGCCGCGCATGGGCTTCGACGCCGTCGAGAGCGGCCGCTGGGGCGCGATGGCAGCGATGCGCGACGTGCACGCACCGGCCTTCGGCCTGCCCGATGCCGACGCCACCGTCGGTCGCGCGGGGGTGTGAGATGGCCGCCCTGTCACGCCCCCTGCAGCTGGCGCTGTGCGCCGTGCCGCTGACGCTGGCGGCCTGCGGCACGCTGCTCGCGCCGGCCGAGCCGCGGCCCGAACCCTGGCTGCCGACGCAGTCGCTGCCCGAGCCGGGCGACCAGCGCTCGCCGCTGGAGCGGCCGAACTGAGGCGGCCGAACTGAGGCGGCCGCCTCAGGTCACGCCGAGCAGCGCATTGGCCACGTCGTCGTCGATCCAGCGCGCCCCCTCGTCGCGCCAGGCCGTGGCCTGGGCCGGGCTCGCCTGCGCGTCGAGCGCGCGTTGCGCGCGCTCCTGGGCGCCGCGGGTCTGCGGGTCGGGCGCACGGCCACTGGCGGCGGTGCGCGCCTCGACCCAGCCGAGCAGGCGCGCCGCGTCGGCCCAGCACCCGCGCTGCGTCAGCCACTCGGCGAAGTGGCTGGCCATCCAGTCCATCGCGCCGGCGCCGCGCAGCAGGCGCACCGTCTCGTGCACGGCATCGGCCGGCGCGTCGCCATGCTCGATCTGCGCCACTGTCAGCACCGCCACCTGCTGCCAGCAGTGGCGCTGGAAGCCCTGGGCGCGGATGCGCTCGACCATCGGCCGCATCAGGGCCACGGCCTCGGCGGCGCGCCCGCGCGCGATCTCCGCCAGCGCGAGCCGGTGCGCGGTCAACCAGGCGTGGTAGTCCTCGCCGGCTTCCAGGTTCAGGCGCAGCTCCTGGCGCTGCGTCTGGGCATAGGCGTCCCAGTCGCCGCGCTGGAAGAGCGCAAAGTTCTCGCAGTTGCGGCGCCCGCGGCGCTGCAGGCTGCTCCAGTCGGCGCCCTCGCAGGCACGCATCTCGGCCACGGTGGCGTCGGTGTCGACCGCGAGGCCCAGGCGCACGCCCAGTTGCGGGCGCAGGCTCAGCGCCCGGTGCAGCAGCGCCTGCAGGCCGCCGCTGCGCGCCAGCGCGATCACGCGCTCGAGCGCCTCGTAGGCCTCCTCGGTGCTGAAGGCCGGGTCGCTGCCGCGGTTGGCCACCGCCATCCAGAACAGCGCCTGCGCGCGCAGCGGCAAGGGGTCGTGCACGCGCGGGGCCAGGCGCCTGAGCAGCGGCGCCGACTCGCCGAGCAGGCCCGCGAGGGCCCAGAAGCCGCCGCTGGCGCCCATCAGGCGGATCGCGAGGGTTTCGTCGCCCGCGCGGCCGTCGTCGCCGAGCGCCCAGTGGAGCGAGGCGCGCAGGTTGGCCAGTTCGGGCATCAGCTCGCGCGTCCAGGCCAGCACCGGCGTCGCGGTGTAGCGCTCGTCGGCCTCCTCGAACAGCGCCAGCACCGCCTCGGCATGGCGGCGCTGCATCGCCGCCTGTTCGCCCGATACGAGCAGGCGCTCGAGCGCGAAGGCGCGCGTCACCTCGGCCATGCGCAGGCGCCGGCCGTCGCCGTCGGCCTGCAGCGCGAGCAGCGACTTGTCGGCCAGGCCCTGCACGAGGTCGATCGCCTGCCACTCGTCCGGCGCACTCGGGTCGTCGCTGTCGACCAGCAGGCGCTGGGCGCTCGCGAAACGGAAGCCTCCCGCGAAGACGGCGAGGCGCCGGAACACGCGCTTCTCGGCGTCGTCGAGCAGGCCATGGCTCCAGGCCAGCGCGCCGCGCAGGGTCTGCTGGCGCTCGGGTGCGCCGTGCGTGCCGCGCGTCAGCAGCGACAAGGGCTCGGCCAGGCGGTCGAGCACGCCGGCCAGGCCGAGCAGCGGCACGCGTGCGGCGGCCAGCTCGATCGCCAAAGGGATGCCTTCGAGGCGCCGGCACAGCGCGGCCGCGACCGGTGCCTGCTCGTCGGTGAGCGCAAAGTGCGGGTCCCGCGCCTGCACCCGCGTGCACAGCAGCGCCACGGCCGGGCTGGCGCGGACCGCGGCCGGGTCGTCGTTCGCGGGCAGGGCCAGACCGTCCAGGCGCAGCACCTGCTCCTCGTCGACATGCAGCGGTTCGCGGCTCGTGACCAGCAGGCGCAGGCGCGGCGCGGCGGCGAGCAACTCGGTGGCCTGGGCGGCCACGCCCTCGAGCAGGTGTTCGGCGTTGTCCAGCACGAGCAGGAGCTGCAGCGGCCGCAGGGCGCTGTGAAGCGCCGCCTTGCCGCTGCCCGGCGGCAGGCCGAGCGAACGGCTGAGCGCATGCACCAGGTGGCCGGCGTCGACCAGCGCTGCGAGTTCGACCACCACGTGGCCGTCGCCGAAGCGGCTGGCGGCGGCGCTGGCGAGCGCGAGCCGCGTCTTGCCGATGCCCCCCGGGCCTGCCAGCGTGACCAGCCGTCGCTCGGCCAGCGCGGCCTGCACGCGCTGCAAATCCTCGTCGCGGCCGAACAGCGCGACGGCGCCGGCCGCCGGGGCCGCCGCCGAGCGCGCCTCGACCGGCAGCGCGAGCCGGTAGCCGCGACCGGGCACGGTGACGATGGCGTCGGCGCCGATCAGCTTGCGCAGCGCCATCACCTGGACCTTCAGGTTCTCGTCGCCGACCACCACCTCGCGCCACACGCGGTCGAGCAGGGCGTCGCGGCTGACGACCTCGCCGCGCGCCTCGGCCAGCGCGAGCAGCAGGTCGAAGCCGCGCTCGCCCACGCGCACCGGGGCGCCGGCGACGCGCAGCTCGCGCGCGGCGGGGTCGAGCTCACAGGCGCCGAAGCGCACCGGACTGATGAACTGGGGGGACGGGCTCACGATTTACCGCAGTTTTACCGCGTCTCACCGACAGCGGCGGACGCCGTGCGGACGATGCCGGCATGGACAACAGCTTCGCATCATCGGCCCGCGTGCAGCTCGCCGTGCACGCCTATCCCCAAGTTCTCATCGACGGCCGCCCGGCGCCGCTCAAGCTCAAGCGCGGACTGGCGCTGCTGGCGTACCTGAGCCAGCGCGCGCAGCCGGTCGGCCGCGACGCGCTGGCCGCGCTGCTCTGGCCCGACGCGCCGGCCGGCCTCGGTCGCGGGCGGCTGCGCCGGCTGGTGCACGAGCTGCACGATGCGCTCGGCGCCGGGCTGGTCGACGGCGACCCCGACGCGCTCTGGCTAGCGGCGGGCGTGGGCAGCGACCTGCAGCGCACCCGCAACGCGATCCGCGCCGCCGACGCGGCGGCGCTGCCGGTGCTGGGCGATCCGCGCGCCGCGGGGCTGCTGGAGGGCTTCACGCTCGACAGCGAGGCGTTCGAGGACTGGCTCGAGGCCGAACGCCGTGCCTTGCGCGTGGCCGTGGCGCGGGCGCTCGAGAGGGCGATCGACGCGGCGCTGACGGCCAACGACACCGAGGCGGCCGAGCGCGGCGGCGAGGCGCTGCTGCGCTTGGAGCCGCTGGCCGAGGCCGGGCTGATCGCTTTGCTGGCGGCGCGCGCCGCGCGCGGCGACGCCGCCGGCGTCGAGACGGCCTACTGCGACGGCGCGCAGCGCTGGCGCGAGGAGTTCGGCAGCCGGCCGTCAGCACGCATCGAGGCCGCCTATGCCGCTGCCGTCGAACGGCTGCACGGCGGCGCCGAGCGGCCCGAGATCCGCTTTGCGCCCACCGCGCACGGCGAAGTGGCCTATGCGAGCTGGGGCGGACACGGGGAAAGCGAAGAAGCCATCGTCGTGATGTGGGGCCTGATGACCAACATCGAGGTCGGCCTCGACGAGCCGCGCGTGCGCTTGCTGCTCGGCCGGCTGGCCGAGCGCCACCGCATCGTGATGATCGACCGCCGCGGCATGGGCCTGTCCGAGCGCGTCGGGGTCGCGGCCACGGCCGCCAGCGCCAACGAGGACGTGTGCGCGGTGCTCGACCACCTGGGCCTGGCGCGCGCCTGGCTCTTCGGCTCGTCGGTCGGCGGCACGATGGCGATCGACGTGGCGCTGCGCCGCCCCGACCGGGTGTCGGGCCTGCTGCTGTATGGCACCTCGGCCAGCGGGCGCTGGAGCCCCGAGACGCCCTGGGCGCTGCACCCGCGCGTGCTGGAGGCCTGGCTCGAGCGCCTGTGCGACCCGGCGCACTACGACGAGGGGTTGCGCCGCTTCGCGCCCTCGGCCGCCGACGACCCGCAGGTGCGCGCGTGGTACGTGCGCCTGCTGCACAACGCCGCGTCGCGCCTGGGCGTGCGCGAGCTGCTGCGCGCCTTCCACGCGCTGGACCTGAGCCCGCGCCTGGGTGCGGTGCGCGTGCCGACGCTGGTGATGCAGCGCGAGGGCGACCGCGTGGTGCCCTTGGCCGCCGGCGAGCAGATCGCGCGCGGCATTCCCGGCGCCCAACTGGCGCGCCTGCCGGGCGAGGACCACTTCCTGTGGCATGGCGACAGCGACGCGATCGCGCGCGCGGTGGAGGGTTTCGTCGGCCGTCACGCCCGCGCACGCGGCTTCGAGGCGCTGGCGGCCTGAGTCGCGCGCCGAAGGGCTGAAGCGCCGGGGGACGGCGGGCGGACGCCCGCCGTCGAAGCTTCGCCCCGGCAGCGAAGGAACGCGCGCGGAACGCGCTGCGTGCCTCAATGCCTTCCCCTTCGTTGAACGAGGAACGTCTGCCATGCGCTGGTTGCTGGTGGCCCGTCTGCGGCCCTTCGTGCTGCTCGCCGCACTCGCGAGCCTGGTGCTCAATCTGATGCTGCTGATGCCCGCGCTGTACATGCTGCAGGTGTTCGACCGCGTGTTCGCGAGCCGCAGCCTCGAGACGCTGGCCATGCTGAGCCTGGCGCTGGCCCTGGCCCTCGTGCTGGCGGGTGCCATGGACGTGGCGCGTTCGCGTGCGCTCGGCTGGGCCGGCCAGGCGCTGGCGCGCCGCCTGGCACCGCAGGCGCTGCACGCCTCGCTGCAGCGCGCCGCGCAGCCCGGCCGCTCGCGCGAGGGCGACACGCTGCGCGATGTCGGCGCGCTGCGCGATGTCGGCGCGCTGCGCGCCTTCCTGGCCGGACAGGGCGTGCAGGCACTGTTCGACGCGCCGTGGGTGCCGCTGCACCTGCTGGTGATCGGATTGATGCACCCGCTGCTGGGGGTTGCGGCCACGATCGGGGCGCTCGCGCTCTTCGGCCTGGCGCTGTTGACGCATCACCTGACCAGCGAACACACGCAGGCCGCGCAGCGCGAGACGCGTGCGGCGCAGCGCCATGCGCAGTCGCTGCTGCGTCACGCGGACGCGATGATCGGCATGGGCATGGGCGGGAGCGCGGTGCGGGGCTGGGAGCAGCGCCACGCGCAGGCGCTCGCGACCCAGCAGGGCCTGGGCACGCGAATGGCCGTGCTCGGTGCGTTGGCGCGCATCGCACGCCAGGCGCTGCAGGCCGGCCTGCTCGGGCTGGGAGCCTGGCTCGTGATCGCACAGCACGCCTCGCCCGGCATCATGGTGGCAGCCACCGTGCTGCTGGGGCGGGCGCTGCAACCCGTCGAGCTGCTGATCGCCGGCTGGAAGACGCTGGTCGAGGCCCGGGCGGCGTGGCAACGCCTCGAAGCGCCGGGCACGGTGGCCCCGCAGCCTGCGCGCGTCATGCTGCCCGCGCCGCAAGGCCGGCTCGAGGTCGAGCGCGTGGTGTTCGGCCTGGTGGCGCAGCGCCCGCCGCTGATCAAGGGCGTCGGCTTCTCGCTCGAGCCGGGCGAGAGCCTGGGCCTGATCGGCCCCAGCGCCTCCGGCAAGAGCACGCTGCTGCGCCTGCTGCTGGGCCTGTGGCAGCCGCAGGGCGGTGCGGTGCGCCTGGACGGGGCCGACATCGCGCAATGGGACCGCGATGCGCTCGGTGCGCATGTGGGCTACCTGCCGCAGGACGTGGAACTCTTCGCCGGCACGGTGGCCGAGAACATCGCGCGCCTGGGCGAGGTGGACGACGCGCGTGTGGTCGAGGCGGCGCGCCTGGCCCACGCGCACGAAATGATCCTGCGCCTGCCGCAGGGCTACGACACGCCGGTGGGCGACGCCGGCGCGGCGCTGTCGGGCGGCCAGCGCCAGCGCATCGCCCTGGCACGCGCGCTGCACGGCACGCCGCGCCTGGTGGTGCTGGACGAACCGAACGCCCACCTCGACGCCGACGGCGAGGCGGCGCTGGCCGCCGCGCTGCGCGAGCTCAAGCAGCGCGGCTGCACCGTCGTCGTCGTGACCCACCGCCCGGCCCTGGTGTCGCAGTTCGACAAGCTGGGTGTGCTCAAGGACGGCGTGCTCGAAGCCTTCGGCGCGCCGTCGGCCGTCGGCGCCACGGTGCGCGCCGTGCCAGCCCGGCCGCCGCGCGAGGCCGCATTGCAAGCCACTGGCTGAAAGGACATTGCCCATGACCCCGAACCACGCGCCATCGCTGGCGTCCGTGTTGCGCGACGCCGCGCCCGACGAGGGCTCGCAGCATGAGCTGAGGCGCCAATGGCGCCGCGTGCTGCTGCCGCTGGCCCTTGCCATGCTGCTGGTCGCGGCCTGGTCGGCCGCTGCACCCATGGCCGGCGCGGTGGTGGCGCCGGCCGAGGTGAAGGTCGAGCTCGAGCGCAAGACCGTGCAGCATGCCGAGGGCGGTATCGTGCGCGAGATCCTGGTGCGCGACGGCCAGGCGGTGCGTGCCGGCGAGCCGCTGCTGGTGATCGGCGATGCGCGCAGCGATGCCGAGTTCGCGCTGCTGCAGGACCAGTGGCGCGCCGCGCGCCTGCGTGCGGCGCGTGCCGATGCGCAGACCCGGCTGGCACCGCGCTTCGATCCGCCGGCCGACCTGGCTGCCGACCCGCGGGCGGCCGAGCACCTGGCGCGCGAGCGCGCGGTGTTCGACACCCATCGCCGCGCACTCGACGAGCAGGTGGCGCTGCTGCAAGGCCAGGCGCAGCAGGCGCGGGCCCAGGCCGAGGCGCTCGAGTCGCAGATCACCGCCACCTCGCGCTCGGCCAGCCTGTCCGACGAGGAGCTGGCGATCAACGAACAGCTGCTGCGCGACGGCTTCATCCACCGCAGCCGCCTGATCGGCCTGCAGCGCGTGTCGGCCGACTACGCGAGCCGGATCGGCGAGCACCGCGGCGAGCTGGCCTCGGCGCGCCAGCGCGCCGGCGAGGTTGGGGCGCGCATTGCGCAGCTGCGCCTGACGCAGCAGACGCGCGCCGCCGACGAGCTGCGCGACGCCAGCGCGCTGGTGCGCGAGCTGGCCGAGCGCCTGGCGCCGTCGCGCGACCAGGTCGAGCGCCAGACCGTGCGCGCCCCGGTCGACGGCACCGCGATGGCGCTGCGCGTGGCTGCGCCCGGCGCCGTGGTCGGCCCGCGGGAACCGCTGCTGGACGTGGTGCCGGCGCGCGAGAGGCTGGTGATCGACGCCCGCGTCGCGCCGCACGACGTCGAGCATGTGCAGGTGGGCGGCGCGGCCGAGGTGCGCCTGCTGGGCAGCGACGCGCAGCAGCGCGCCCCGTTGCCGGCGCGCGTGGTCTTCGTCTCGCCCGACCGCAGCACCGACACCAAGAGCGGTGCGACCTGGTACGACGTCACCGTCGAGGTCGACCTCGGTGCGGTGTCCGCGCCCTCGCTGCGCCCGGGCATGCCGGCCGAGCTGTACGTGGCCACCGCGTCGCGCAGCCTGCTCGAGTATCTGGCCAAGCCGCTCGGCCTGTTCACCCAGCGCGCGCTGCGCGAGCCCTGAACCCGCTTTCCACGACGCGGGGCCGGGC